>CAZFFM010000001.1:0-36174 GCA_964517425.1 uncultured Ardenticatenales bacterium
GGACGAGGACTTGGAGCTTCTGGAAGCCAACGTGTCACGTTTGCCTCAATGCGTTTGAACGTTGGCCCGTTTCATGTTCTCCCCTACTCCTTACTCCCGACTCCATTACTCCCTCGATTCATCGTTTCGCCGTCGCTCCGCCCCATATCTCCAACACCGTCTCGTATGCGCGGCGCCGGGATTGCCACGTCGTTTTGTCCAGTTCGCCACGCGCGGTGCGAGCGCGGTCTTGCCGCATCTGCCGGCGTATACCGGCGCGCACGATCTGCCGGGCCAGCCAGTTCGTCAGCGGGCCGTGGTGACGGGCATAGAGTCGCCGCCGGCTGCGCCACAAGGCTACAAACATCGCCTCACGGAATTGGGCCGTGCTGCGCCCCTCGTGGTGAACGATTTGCGCACGCGGCACACAATGGGTCGCCCAGCCGGCCTTCCGCATACGCCAGCACCAGTCCACTTCTTCGCCGTACATAAAGAACCCTTCGTCCAGCAACCCCACCTGCTCGATGACCGGCCGGCGCACCATCAGTGCCGCCCCCAGGGGATGGCCGACGGCAAAAGGCACGCCTGCCGCATACCACCGGCGCGGGTAGCGCCCGTTCAGCCGCGACTCGGTCAGCCGGCCGTGCAGCGGGAACAAATCCAGGAACAGTTGGGCCAGTCCCGGAAAGGCAAAGGCACTGTGCTGAAATTGCCCGTCGGGGTAGAGCAGCGCCGGCCCGACCGCCCC
Organism: uncultured Ardenticatenales bacterium; assembly: GCA_964517425.1. Classification (GTDB taxonomy): domain Bacteria; phylum Chloroflexota; class Anaerolineae; order Ardenticatenales; family JAADHH01; genus JAADHH01. The sequence continues at coordinate 728 of CAZFFM010000001.1, forward strand.
GACTTCGGCGTGCAGCTCCAGGTATTCTACCATCAGTTGCAGCGCCGCCCCGAGCACCTCCGTGTCCGGGTTCAGCAGCAAAACGTAGTCCGGCGTGTCGTCCTGCAGAAGCCGGCGCAGGGCCTGGTTGTTGGCCGCCGCGAACCCGCGATTCTCATCGTTCGCGATCAGGCGCACGTCCGGGAAACGCCGGCGGACCATTTCCGCGCTGCCATCCGTCGAGGCATTGTCCACGACCCAAACGCCGGCGGGCACTGGCGGCTGGCCACTGGCGACTGACTCCAGGCATCGAGCCAGCAGGTCCCGCACCTGGTAGCTGACGACGATCACGGCCAGACGAGCTTGGTTCCCCTGGTTCATTCGTGTTTCAAATCGCCCGATGGATAAGCAAGAATATCTCACCACAAGGACACAAAGGCACGAAGAAAAGAACGCCTTTCGTTCTCAGGGCCTTGGAGTCTTTGTGGTGAAATATCTTGTTCGGTTGTTTGCATGAGTCGTGCCCACATTGCAAGAAGAGTATCTTGGCCAAGTCCTGGCCGCAGCCTCAATAATCAATGTTGATCTGTTGGGGGTCTACTTTATCTTCCACTTTGCGAACACCTTCGTGTAACAGTCCAAGCCAGAAATAGGGTTTGGTGCGCGGTGGGGCGTCAAGGAGGCGCAGGTGGCCGGAGATGGTGACAGATTGACCCGGTTGCAAATATTTCTCTCCATCGACAACGGTCAGTTCGTCATCCCGGCCCAATTGCCAGCGGTAGGGATACTCGCGACCGATGCTGTTGCCCTCGTAATCGAGTCCCAGGCGGAAGGCGCCGTCGGACGTGGGGTAGCCCTTGCTCGTGTAGGTTTCGCGTGTGGTGTAGGTGGTGCCGGGAGGCGGGCCGAACGTGCGGATCGCCACGTGGCCGATGTTCTCCACCGTGGCCGTGAAGGTGAGCGTATCGCCGAGGGCCACTGTGTCCGTGTTCCACAACACGTGGGAGCGCACGATCCAGGCGCGGGGTACGCCGCCATCCTGGATGGTAACGGCAGCGCGGACCACGTCGCGATTGCCGGCCGCGTCCACGGCCTCGACGACCACGGTGTAGTCACCGTCCGGCGGAGGTTCCGCGCCGAGGTCTACGCCACCGTGATAGACATGTTCATGGCGGCCGGCGGCGGTGGACTTCCGTATCTGGTCTTCGGGGAGGGGGTAACGCGTGCCGTCGCCGGCGAGCAGATAGGCGTCCACCCGCGCGGCCTCTTCGGCCAGCGAATAGCCGACCGTGATGCGATCATCCACGCCATCGCGATTGGGCGTGAAGACCGGCGGGTAAACCGACAGGTTCTCGATGGTGGGCACACCGTTATCGGCATTCTCGATCGTCAGGGAGCGCTCCATCTGCACCGGCGCACCCCGATCCAGCGGGCGGGCTTCGATGAGCAGGCGGTAATGGCCATTGGGCAACACGCGGTCTTTGATCACACCGCCGAACCAGGCTTCATAGTCACCGGCGGCCCGTCGCCGGTCTTCGCGGAAAGCGTGTTGATTGCCCTGTTCGTCTACCAAATAGATGGAGACCTTGCTTGTATGGCGCAGGGTGTAGAAAATGCGCGCGACATCATCCACGCCATCGGCGTTGGGGGAGATTACCTCCGGTTTGACCCGCACATTCTCCAGCACAGGGCGGTTTAAGGCACAGCCCACCCCGGTAGCAGCCAGCAGGAAGAGCAAAAAAAGGGCGCTGGCCTTGGCGACCGGTTGGCGGGTACATCTGTATTTCGTCTGTTTCATGATGGAGGTATTATAACGTCGTAGTGTACTGGAGTCAATTGGCGCTGCTCACTTCTTGTGCAGCATGAAACCCCATGCCCGGGGAGGGCGATTGGAGCGAGGAGCATCAGGGGGCAGGCCCCAACTGTAATCATTCGCCACACCATGTTCGGTCACTTCCCACGGGGCAAACAGAGAAACTAACTCGTCCAGGCTGCGAAGTTTCAAGTCAATACCCATTTTCTCATTCTGGGCCAGGATTTCGATCAGTGCGGGATCGCTGCGCCATTCGGTTCCGCCCAAAGATAAAACGATCATGTGTGAACCGGGATCTGCCCACTCATACAACGTGCGGGCCGCATGTTTCAAATCCGCAGATTCCATGAAATGTGCCAATAGCGTAAAACCGATGCCCACCCTGTGGTCATCTCCGAAGAACTCTTTGGCTTCTTCCGACTCCAGTACAGTTTCGGGGTATGCCGCATCACACCACAAATAGCGGACATTCGCTACACCCACCAGAATCTCGTGGCTGTAGCGGACCGTAAGAGGATCAACGTCGCTATAAATGATGCGAATACTCGGATCAATTGCGTGGGCCACCTGATGGGTGTTATTGCACGTAGGAAGGCTGGAGCCAAAATCAACGATTTGCTTCAGCCCCAATTCGCGAACAAAATAGGTAACGCTGCGACCTAGCACATTACGTTGCGCGAAGACATATTTCGTCATTATGGGCGCAATCTTTTTCAGACGACTGGCCATGAGGCGGTCGATCTCAAAGTTGTGTGTGCCCCCCAACAAATAGTCCTGAATTCGTCCGGCGCTTGGTTTGGTCAGATCGATATGTCCGCGCGATACCACGTTCGTACGTATACCTCCCAGCAACTATTTCGGGGGATGAAACGCTCGCCCTTCATGCCCCCGTTTTCAGGTTCACCTGTGGAGCTGGCAACACACCCGTTTCCTTCGAAATGGTGCGGGTATTATACCATGAACGGCAGCATGAGGCAAAACAGGTGCAGGTCAAATCAGAACGAAGTCCAATTCGTACCCGTAAGAATCGAACAGGCAAACAGAACAAACAGCACCAGCAGGATGAGGCCGCAGCCACACCCGGAACATGAGCACCCTTTCCCAAAACCAAAGCGAGACTCCAGCCAATCGAACAAGGCCGAAAGCAGCACCAACTGAAGCATACCCCCCAGACAACCAGGTTCTCTTCTTTGCATACAGGACCTCCGAATCTACGAGACTTTGGGCTTCCCGCGGCCTACGCGGAAAGCTTTGCGAATGCACGGCTTTGAAAAAAAAGCGAATCAGCGCATCGGTCGCGCTCGACGCCATTTTCATCCCTGCCTGCCCGTGTACGCAGGCCGTGGCGGTTCATTGTTTGCGGGAGGGCGAGGTGCCGTGCAAGAAAATGATGGACACCCGTAGAAAGAGACACTCTTCATTCAAAACAACCGAAGCTGTGTGGCCGGACGATGTCCATCCAGCAAGATAAACTCGGCCGACCGCTTGGCAGAGACGCCGGCGGCCCGCACATCATGCAATGAACGAAGCGTGCCCTGTCGCCGGGCACGCAAGATCGCATCGGCGCTCTTGGGCCCAATACCCGGAACGCGCAGGAGCTGCCGGCGGACGGCTGTGTTCAGCTCAACCGGCTCGGGCAGCAAATGGGCGCGCGCCCAGGCCAGCTTGGGGTCTTCATCCAGGGGCAGATTGCCGGCCGGCCCAAAGGGCATCTCCTCCAAGTCGAACCCGTAATCGCGGAAAAGGAAGAAGGCCTGGTACAAACGATGCTCGCGCAGCGGATCAGCAGCCGGCACGTTTTCCATCGGCGTATCCGAGATCGGCGAGAAACGCGAAAAGTAGGTGCGGGTCAGGTGCAATTGCTGGACCAGGGACTGCGTCGTCTGCAACAGTTCCAGGTCGGACTCGCCGGCTGCCCCCACCACAAACTGGGTGACGGTGGAGGGCCAACGCCCGTTGAAGGTCTGTCGGGCCGGCTGCGTCTGCCGGATCTCCTCGGCCCAGCGGAGGGGCTGGAGCAGCTCCGCAAGGTAGCGTTTTGTGGGCGATAGTTTGGCCAGCCGGGTACCGTTCGGAGCCTCCAGGTTGATCGAGACCCGGTCGGCCAACTGCATGGCGCGGAACACCTGGTCTCGCTCGGCACCGGGCATCACTTTCAGGTGCAAATAGCCCCGGTAGCCGTACTTGTGCCGCAGCAATTCGGCCGTATCAATCAGCTTGTCCTGCGTGGAGATGCCGCCGGCCACCACGCCAGAACTCAGGAATAGTCCTTGCACCAATCTGGCCCGTAGCATCCGGTCGAACAGAGCAGCCATCTCGTCCGGTTGAAACGTCGCCCGGCGATAGTCCCGCCCGCTGCGGAAGGGGCAGTAGTAGCAGTTGCGTTCGCAGACCGATGTGAGCATCGTCTTAAGCAGTGGTGCGCGCCGTCCCCCCGGCATCACAGCGTCGCGAATGCCCAGGGCGTGGGCCTTGCGTTCCAGCGCACGGCCGCGCAGTCCCCGATCGGCCAGAGTCTGCCTGGCAATGGCCACCACAGCCTGCTCCCGATCAGGGCGATTCGCTTGCTGCCTTTCCGCGAAGTCACACGCTACCACCGGCCCGGCAGCGCCGATCTCTTCGGCGGCCTCCAGGTCTGCATCAACAGCGATCGTTCGGAGTTTGGACAAAGAATCCATGACTCCAATTATAGAACAGATGTTTCTGTCTGTCAAATTGAGGTGGCGTAAATGTCCCTACTCAGATCACCTTCAGCTCTCGGAGGACATCCAGCACGCGTGGCAACGGCTCCTGCCATAGCCAGTCTACCGTCAGCCAGAACCCCTCCAGCACGGCCGAGTGATAGCGTCCCTCTGCATCCGGTTCCACCAGCCGGTATCGTCCCTCCTCCAGCCGGTAAAACTCCGCCCGCTCCCGCTCCGGATCGATCAACCAGTACTCGCGCACCCCCGCCGCTTCGTACTCGTAGAACTTCTCCCCCCGGTCGCGTCCCATGCTCTCCGGTGAGACGATCTCCACCGCCAGGTCCGCCGGCCCATCCAGGTACGTCTTCCGCAACCGGTCCAGGTGCTCCTGGGCCACGAACAGCAGGTCCGGCTCGCGGCCGGCATCGGCCAGTCTCATCTGGAAGGGCGCGGGGCGAATCACGCCCCCCGCAGACGTTTCCACGAACACGCTCAACACCGCTGTCAAGAAACGTACCAAGTCTTGGTGTCGATCATTTGCCGGGCTCATCATGATGATTTCTCCATCCACCCATTCTGCGTAGGTATCTTCGTCCGCCCAGGCGAGGAACTCCTCGTAGCTCATCCGTTCCGTCACCGCTGGCTCGAGCAGCACTTCCAGCACCCGCCGGCGCAGCGCCTCTTCCTCCAGCGTGCTCGCCGGCAAAATGTTCTGTATCGCTTCCGGTAAGATCGATTTGGTCAACACTGTCATTACCCTTCACCTCCTGCATCCATGATAGCACAGCTCGTGAAAAGAGGCAAGAAACAACCCGACCAGGTAAGCATTCAGGTACCCAGAAAATGGAACGCTGGTAGCGCTGATTACCCGCAGATAAACGCAGATAATTTCAAGAAGTCAACGAAAATCTGCGTTATCTGCGTTATCTGCGTCCTATTCACGGGGGGGGGCTGAACGGATACGTGTGGTTTCAACCGCCAGTATACCCCTCGCCAATATCCGTCCGGTAGCGCACCCCATTGAATCGAATCTTCTCGATCTCCCGGTAGGCCGCGCGACGGGCCTCCGCCAAGGTGGGCCGGCCGGCGACCACGGCCAGCACGCGCCCACCCTGCACGCGAAAGCAGCCGGCCTCCTCGTCCCACCGCGTGCCGGCGTGAAACAGCAGCACGTCGTCGTCCACTTCTTCCAGGCCGGAAATCGGCTGGCCGATCCGGTAGCGCCCGGGATAGCCCTTGTACCACCCCTTTTTGCCGCGAAGCCGCCCCGACGTGGCGCACACGCAGAGGTAGTGGTCGTCGGACCAGTCGAGGCGCAGATTGCCCAAGGCCCCGTCCGTGCAGGCCCAGGCGATCTCGGCCAGGTCCGTTTGCAGGCGCGGGTAGATGACTTGCGCTTCCGGATCGCCCATGCGTACGTTGATTTCCAGAACATAAGGGTTCAGTTCGCCCGCTTCCTCCACCAGCATCAGGCCGATGTACAGAATGCCGCGATAGGCAGTACCCTCCCGCTCGGCCAGACCGTGTACCAGCGGCAGGGCAATACGCTGCATGATCTTCTCGACCAGCGTCGGGTCCATCTCGTCGTTGGGGGAATAGCCGCCCATGCCGCCGGTGTTCGGGCCTTCGTCCCCATCGAAGGCCTGCTTGTAATCACGCGCCCAGGCCATCGGACGGATCGTGTGGCCGTCCGTGAAGCAGAAGAACGAAGCCTCCGTGCCATACAACCGCTTCTCCACGACGACGCAGTTGCCGGCATCGCCGAATCGCTTCTCGACCATGAGCGTATCCACCGCCTGCAACGCCTGGGCGGTATCATCGCAGACCAGCGAGCCTTTGCCGGCGGCCAGCCCGTCCGCCTTGACCACGACCGGATAGTCCAGGCCACGAATGTAGGCACGGGCCGCCTCCGGGCTGACGAAATTCCGGAACGCCGGCACGGGAACGCCGAGCGCGTGCATCAGCTCCTTCGCATACGCCTTGCTCGATTCCAGTCGCGCCGCCGCCTGGGTCGGCCCGAAGATGCGCAGCCCGGCGGCCCGGAACCGGTCCACCAGGCCGGCAGAGAGGGGCTTTTCGGGACCGACAAAGGTCAGGTCCACGCCTTCGTCCTCGGCAAAGCGCTGCAAGTCGTCCGCAGCGTCGAGCGGCACGAGCTGGACGCGGGGATCGTTCCAGGACATCGCCAGGATACCGGCGTTCCCCGGCGCCACCGTCAGCCGCTTCACCTGTGGGCTCTGCGCAAACTTCCAGGCCGTCACATGCTCCCGTCCCCCCGAACCAACGATCAAAATGTGCATCAATGAGTCCTCCTGCGTAGTGAAGCTATTTCTCGATGTCGGCGCGCCGAGCAGCCAGACGATAGGCTTCGAACCGCGCTCTCTTCGCGATGGCCACAACGGCTACTTCCTGAACGTCTTCATTCACGCGGTAGACAACACGGAAACGCTTGCCGGAAAAAGGCAATGCACGGTATCCGGTCAAATCGTAACCCGCTCTGTGACCCAGTGTTTTTCCGGCCATCGGGTGCATTGCCAGCTTACGCAACTGTTTGACAGCTTGGTGCTGCACCCCCTTGTCCAATCTGGTCAGATCAGACCGGACCTCCGGATGAAGTTTTACCCGATAGGAAGCCATTTTGCTACCCTTCGATACCTAACTCTTGAAGTACTTCATCCAGATCCCGATATGCCTCTTCCCCCACCTGTTCCCTTTCTTCGATGAGCCGTCCAAGCATCAAGTGATCCACAAGTTCTTCCAGCTCCAGCAAACGTTTGTATTCCTCAAGACTGGTGAGCACGGCTTCGATCTTGCCATGCCGCTGGATGAACCAGCGGTGCTCGGATAGGTCGTCCAGTAGTTTGGCGAATTGAGCAGTGGCTTTCGTGCTGGTAATCAATTCATTAGGAGAAAGGAGAATTTCAGCCATAATAATACCCCCTTAAATGTATGTTTTTATCCGGATAAAAGTATAGCCGAGGTTCAGGGGTTTGTCAATTCGGCACTCCCCGCTGGGTGCCCGTCAATTTTTTTACGCAGGCTATACGGCGAGCACCTTACCATTTCGACCAGCGGCACCCTGTCATTTCGACCAGCGGGAGAAATCTACCCTACGCGCCAGGCAAGATTTCTCGCTGCGCTCGAAATGACAAAACATGCCCAGACGCCCTCTGCTCCTTTCTGCATACATGGTCCCGCTGCAGGGTCGCTCCACGCTCCACGTTCCCCACTTTACCCCTCAAATGCTTCCTTGCCCGCTTGCTCACCCAGATCCAGCGGGTACCGGCCGGTGAAGCAGGCGTTGCAATATGCCTCGCTTGCCTCGCCAATGGCCCGCATCATCCCCGCCTGTGAAAGATAGGCCAGGCTGTCGCAGCCCAGGTGCTGCTTGATTTCCGGCACGGTCATGCGGCTGGCGATCAGCTCGCCATGCCCGGCCATGTCCACGCCCATGAAGCAGGGGTGGCGGATGGGGGGCGACGACACGCGGATGTGTACCTCGGCCGCCCCCGATTGTCGCAAGAGCTGCACGAGCGGCCCGCTGGTCGTACCGCGCACGATGGAATCGTCCACCAGAATGACCCGCTTGCCGGCCAGGTTGTCGGTCAGCGGGTTGAACTTGAGGGCCACACCGGCGCGCCGCAGGCGGTCACTCGGCTGGATGAAGGTGCGTCCGATGTAGCGGTTCTTGATCAGCCCCTCGGTGAAGGGAATGCCCGATTCCAGCGCGTAACCGATCGCGGCCGGGATCGCCGAATCGGGCACGGCAACCACCACGTCGCCGGCCACCGGGTGTTCGCGAGCCACTTCGCGTCCCAACGCCTGGCGCACCTGGTGGATGACGTGTCCGTCGAACAGGCTATCGGGTCGCGCGAAGTAGATGTGCTCGAAGGTGCAGAGCGAGCGCTTCTCCGGCGGCCGGCCCTGCAGCGTGCGCAAGCCGTGATCATCCACGCTGATGATTTCCCCCGGCTCGATCTCGCGCACGTACTCCGCGCCGATCGTATCGAGCGCGCACGATTCGGAGGCAATCGCCCAGCCGCCGCCCAGCCGGCCGTAGCAGAGCGGGCGGAAGCCCCACGGGTCGCGCACGGCATAGACCGCCTCGCGGGTGAGGATCACCAGCGAATAGGCCCCTTCTGCGCGCCACATGAAGGACGCGATCCGCGCTTCCCACGTCTCCCCCTTGCACCCGGCCAGGGCCTGCGTGATCACCTCGCTATCGGACGAGGAACGCAGGCCCACGCCACTTTGCAAGAGGTCACGGCGCAGCGAGGCGGCGTTGGTCAAGTTGCCGTTGTGCGCCACCGCCAGCGGACCGTGCCACGTCTCGATCAGGTAGGGCTGCGCGTTTTGCAACTTCGAGCTCCCACTCGTCGAATAGCGCGTGTGGCCGACGGCGATATGTCCCTGCAAGGGGTGCAGGTTCTCTTCGGTGAAGACCTGGGCGACCATGCCCATGGCCTTATAGACGTTGGCAATGTGCCCATCGCTGGTGGCAATGCCGGCGCTCTCCTGCCCCCGGTGCTGCAACGAGTAGAGCGCAAAGTACGTCAGGCGGGCCACATCCTCTTCCGGCGCGTAAATCCCTACAACACCACACGATTCTTTCAAGATACCTCCGGTTTGAATTAGACAGCTCCAAATGTGCGCCCTTGGGCCAAACGGTTTTGAAAACGGACAACGTGTTGCGTGCTGCGTATTGCGTCGCTCCACGCTCACCGCTCCACGCCATCTCTACTTGGTGAAGGTCTCCTGACCAAGCCCTGTTCGGTTCGGTCAGGAGACCTCGGCGAGCGAGCGGAGAGATCTCCCGATAGAATCAATCATTGCTGTGGCCTTTGCTCGAAACTCGTTGGCTCTCATCTCTGGACACATCTTGGCCAATGCCCCCAACGATAAACTCTTTTGGTCAAGCTGTTCGATATCTAATCGAGTCATCAAGTAAAATCGCCACTGATCGAGGTCGAGTGCATCCCATCTATCAGGGTCTTTCTCAATTTGCACGCAAAACACGTAAATGTCCGCGTTGTACGTTGCAGTACGAGCATACTGATTCGTCCGCGTATTCAACCTCCGTCCCTTCAAGCCGGCGAAGACGATACGTGAGGGTTGCTTCTGTGCCCAGGCCTGCAAATACGCAGAAGTCTTGACTTCGATCCTTACTCCGCCTCGTGCCACCAGATCACACTCGCCCCAAGAATCACGCATGCTTAACGGTATGTCAAGCAACTTGGCAACCATCCACTCAGCAAAGACGCCGCGAACGTCGTTCATCTGTAAGTTGCTGAAAGCCCAACTCCAGAAATCCAGAACTGTGACATTTTCTAAAGACTCAATCGAACTATGACTATGTAGTCGTTCATTCCCCGTGAACATAACGAGTGGTGTAGTCCCTTTTGCATCTCTTTGAAAGTCGCTACTTCGAAACTCGATCATTCTGCTGACCAGAACATCTGCCCAAACCCTCCAAAATACCTATCGCAACCTGGCGGAGTTTGCCGACCGGCCCAAATAGCCACAACAGCACACGATTCTTTCGCGATATCTCCTGGTTACAGAGTATCTCTCTGCTCCATTTCGTGTTAGCAACCATACTTCTCAAAATGCGCCTTATTTCTGCCGATAGGTGAGTCAAAGACGATGGACGTAAACTCATTTTGGTCAAGATTTTCCATCACCAATGCCAACCCATCAAGAGCCTGAATAGCCTCCTTCGCTTTCTCCAAGAGAGTGTGGCTAAACCGGAACTTGTTTTGCGCAGCATCACTTACTACAACGTCAGAAGATCTTTTGTCCCACACAAGAAACTTAACTGACTTATAGTGGACAACGTGGTTTCGATTTCTTATGAGTTTCCTTAACAATTGATATGCATTTTCGTCCTTGGGAAAATCTTTTCGTGTTACCAATCTCGTTATCACGACCCATTTGCTAACAACATCCAGTTTGTCAAGGTGTGCCTTTACAAAGCTATCAGTAAGGTTCCGGGCGGCATAATCGTAGATATAACTCTCTACGGCCAAGGCAGAGAAAACGATAGCGATTAAACAACTATCGTCTTCCTCATGCTGAAGGGGTGACATTTCTAGATGTTGAAAGGCCGCTGCTTGATCACCTGTCAAGGTGTCTAGCTCCTTGCTTAGACTGTTTAGCTTCTCCCTGCACACCAAGGCATAGTTAAGCTTCCTACGAGCTATTCTTGCATAACTCGAAGCTGCAGTAATACGCGCATCCCATTGTGGATTCACCTCAATCTGGTCGTCTGACGTCTTGATCATCCCTCCCGAGCTGCCCACCCTGATCCCGCTGCATGGCCGCCACCCGTTCGCGGATCGCCTCGTCGGCCAGACCGAGCATCTTCGCGGCGAGCAGGGCCGCGCCGGCCGGCGCCAGCACGACGGCCGGGGCCACGCCCGACGGCATACGCAGCGAGGAGAAGACATCCACCATCGCCCAGTCCGGCGACAGCGGCGGACAGGCGATGACCGGCGCAGTCACGTTCGCGTCCACCAGCCCGGACAGCGCGTTCGACCGCCCGGCCACGGTGATGTACACCTTGCGGCGCGGGTCTGCCTCGTACGCCGCCAACATGTCCAGCAAATGTCGCACGCTCTTGTGCGCGGAAGCCACCCGCAGCTCGCACGGCACACCGAACTCCTCTAGCGCCGCCGCGATCTGCTCCCCGTGCTCCCGATCCGACACCGACCCCATGATGATGGGAACGATACAGCCGTTTCGATTTTGGATTTTGGATTTTGGATTTTGGATTTTTCGATTCCCCGCTTCCTGATACGCATCGCGTGTTGCGTAATCCGTTGACAATTGATCACTGATCGTTGACCAATTGACAATTGCCTTACTCCCGGTAATGACACCCCATACTCACCTTGTTCTCCCAAGCCGCAGAGGCGACGACCAACGCCGCTTGCACGGCATTGCGCAGGCCGACCAGCCCGTCGGTGAGCCGCGTCACCCGGTAAAACTGCTCGATTCCGGCCCGCAGGTTCCGCAGGTCGCGCAAGGCGCGTTCCAGGCGCGGGGTGGTACGCACCAGGCCGACATAGTTCCACATGATGTGCTGAATCGAGCTCATGTCCTGGGCGATGAGCGCGGGGTCCGGCTCCTCGTAGCCGGCATCGCTCCAGGGGGGAATCTCGGTCGAGTCGGGAACGGGGCTATCCACCAGCGTGCGGCGAACGTGCTCCGCCGACCGGTATCCCCACACCAACCCTTCGAGCAGCGACGTACTGGCCAGGCGGTTGGCACCATGCACGCCCGTACAGGCAACCTCGCCCACAGCGTACAAACATTCGAGCGTCGTCTGCCCCCATTCGTCCACCCATACCCCCCCACAGGCATAATGGGCCGCCGGCACAACCGGCACCAGATCACGCGTGATGTCCACACCGTAGGCCAGACAATCCTCGTAGATGTTCGGAAAATGCTCCAGAATTGTCTGCTCTGCCATGTAGGAACGCAGGTCCAAATAGACATGGGAGACGTCGTGGAGCAACATCTCCTGGTGGATACTCCGCGCTACCACATCGCGCGGGGCCAGGTCTTGCCACTCCGGATCGTATTTCTGCATGAACGGCTCGCCGTCCGCGTGAACCAGCCGTGCACCCGCCCCACGCACAGCCTCGGAAATCAAAAAGTTCGGCGCGTTCTGGTGGGCAAAGGTCGTCGGGTGAAATTGCACGAATTCGTTGTTGATCACCCGCGCGCCGGCACGATAGGCCATCGCCAGGCCGTCGCCCCGTGCGCCGGGCGGATTGCACGTCCGCAGGTAGAGTTGGCCCAGGCCGCCGGTCGCCAGGATCGTCTTCTTGGCCATGCAGCGCACCACCTGCCCGCTCTCCTGGTCGAGCACGTAAGCACCCACACACGACCGTGGGTCGTACACCACCAGACGGTTGAGCGAATGGTGCGACGGCGTCAACAGGTCTACGGCCGTGTGCCCGGCCAGCAAAGTGACTTGTGGGTGACTCTGTAACTTGTTGAGCAAGGCGATCTCGATGGCCCGGCCGGTGGCATCGGTGGTGTGGACAATGCGCGGCATAGCGTGGGCACCCTCGCGCGCCAGCGACAGCGTGCCGTCCGCAGTCCGGTCGAAGGGCACACCGACCCTTTCGATCAAGATGTCCCGCACCAACTGCGGCCCCTGTTCCGCCAGAATCGCCACCGCCTTCGGATTGCAATGGCCGGCGCCGGCCCGGAGCACATCTTCCTCCCGCAACGCCGGCGAATCGTCAACACCTTCGTGGACAATCCCCCCTTGCGCATACAGCGTGTTCGATTCTTCCGGTTCCCGCGCGCGCGTCACGACCGTGACCGCCACGCCGGCATCGGCAAGCTGCAACGCCGCCACGCCGCCGGCAATGCCACAGCCAATGACCAGCACTTCCGTTTCCAGACACTCTCCTGTCATCTCGTTCTCCTTCATCCGATGGCGATCATGCGCTCGACCGACCGCGCTGCACGCACCCGGACATCTTCCGGCACCTCTATCACGTAGCGGTTGTACTTCAGCGCGTTGAGCGTATCCTCCATCGTGATCTGGTTCATGTGCGGGCAACGCACGCTGCACAAGCGCAACATCTCCTTGTCCGGATTCTCTGCCGCGACGTTGTCGCCCATCGCACACTCGGTGAGCAGCAGGTAGCGGGGTGCCGCCGTCTCTTCGACATAGCGGATCATCGCCGAAGTGCTCCCCGAGAAATCGGACGCTGCCACCACTTCCGGGCTGCACTCCGGGTGGGCCAGGATCACCACGTCGGGAAACTGGGCCCGCACGTTGGCGATGTCCTCGGTGGTGAACTTTTCGTGTACCTCACAGCGGCCCTGCCAGCCGATGATTTGATAATCCAGGTCTACGTCGGCTGTGCCAGCTCCCTTCGGAATTTTCGTTGGGAAAATGATGTGCTTACCGGTCTCCTGGGCCACGTTCCGTGCCAGGTACTCATCGGGGACGAAGATCACCGTGTCGCTGTGCAGTGACTCGACCACGGCCGCCGCATTGCTCGACGTGCAGCAGATGTCACACTCCGCCTTCACATCGGCATAGGTGTTGACGTAGGTGACGACCGGCACACCGGGGAATCGCGCCCGCAGGTCGCGCACATCCTCGGCGGTGATACTTTCCGCCAACGAGCAGCCCGCTTTTTCCGCCGGCAACAGCACGGTCTTCTGCGGGTTCAGAATCTTGGCCGTCTCCGCCATGAACCTCACCCCACAGAAGACGATGATGTCCTTGTCCGTCTCGGCCGCTTTGCGACTGAGACCCAGTGAATCCCCCTTGTAATCGGGAATCGAGTAGTACAACGCCGGTTCCATGTAATTGTGCCCCAAGATCACCGCGTTCTTTTCGACCTTGAGGCGATTGATTTCAACGGCCAACTCCGCTTTGTAGCGCAGCTCAAAATCGGGAACCACGTCATGGAGTTTGGCCTTCATGTCTTGATAGACTTCTTCCACTTCCTCTGACATTTTTCCTGTCCTCTCGTACGAACCAGACCTGACAGGTTTTGAAAACCTGTCAGGTCTTAGCTTCTACCACCAAACTAACATCCAACGCCCGTGCCGAATGCGTCAGCATCCCTACGGAAATATAGTCCACGCCGGTCGCGGCCACTGCGGCGACGTTCTCCAGCGTGACGTTGCCGGATGCTTCGAGCGGCACCCGGCCGCCGGCCAGTCGCACCGCCTCGGCCATCTCGTCCGGGGTCATGTTGTCGAGCAGAATGCGGTCCACGTCCAGACCAATGGCTTCCCGCAATTCAGCCAGCGTGCGTACTTCAACCTCGATGGCTCGTTTGCGCTCATCTCCTTTCCGCACCCGTTGTACCGCCTCGCTGACTCCGCCAGCAGCGGCGATGTGATTGTCCTTGATCAGCACCATGTCGTACAGGCCGAAGCGGTGATTCTGCCCGCCGCCTAGCCGCACGGCCCATTTGTCGAAGAGTCGCAGGCAGGGGGCCGTTTTGCGTGTATCGAGGATGACGGCGGACGTCCCCCGCACGGCATCCACAAAGCGCCGCGTGAGCGTCGCAATCCCGGACATGCGTTGCAAGAAGTTCAGCGCCACCCGTTCGCCGCTGAGCAGTGCCCGCCCCGGGCCGGCGATCGTGGCAATCGTTCGGCCGGCCGGCACAGAATCACCGTCGGCGACAAGCGGGGTGATCCGCACCCGCGCATCGAGTTGCGCAAAGGTCAGCCGTGCCACCTCCAGTCCGGCAATCACGCCGGCCTCCTTGGCCACGAACTCGCCGGCGAGCATCGCGCCGGCCGGCACCGTGCAGTCCGTCGTCACATCCCCGTCGCCGATGTCCTCGGCGAGGGCGTGGCGGATGATCTGCGAAATTTCAGGTAGTCTGTCGTCCATTATGCCTCGCTGTGTAACCCGTGTTGCGTATTGCGTATTGCGTATTGCGTGTTGCGTTTTCACGTTTCACGTCTTTGCGTTCCCTATCTCTATCTCCACCCTCTATCTTCCACCGTTCATCATTCATCACATTTTGCATTCATCGGTTGCTCTACAGGCTTGCCAGCTCGAACGCCCGACCATTAGCCCGCAAGCGGCGATTTCAATTGCTCACTACATGGGCAAGTATAGGTATTCTGGTCCCTTTTCGGCCAACAACGCTTCCCGCGTTCCTTGAATCCGCTCGCGCAGTCCGCGTACAAACTCCGGCGGATTGCGCTGCTGCTCCTGCCAAGATTCTTCGGAAAACGCTCGCCACCGGGACAGGTAAGCATCCACCTCTTCTTGGTAATGCAGATAATAGGTAATGGTCGCGTAGACCTGTTCCAGGGTCAGCGTGCGATAGCGCGCCACGATCTCCTCAGGGCTGGCGACTGTCAAGTAGTCATCCAACACTGTCTCAATACCCACCCGTGTCCCTTTGATGCGAATGTCATCCGGGCTCACAAAGTCAAAGTAACTCTCCATCACCATATTCCACCTCCCAATCGTCTCCGGCTGTCGCCGGCTCAAACTCCTTCCCGATGATTCTTTCGTAGACGGCGATGTAACGCTGGGCCGCCTGTACGGCCAGCGCCGGCGGCATGGGCGGCGGTTCCCCCGCGCCGCGATAGCCGCGTGCCGCATACCACAAACGGACGAACTCTTTGTCGAAGTTTTCCGGCTCCTCGCCGGCGGCCAACTGGGACTCGTAGCTATCGGCTCGCCAGAAGCGGCTGGAATCGGGCGTGTGAATCTCGTCAATCAGGGTCAGTTGGCCGTCGAGATCGCCGAACTCGTATTTCGTGTCCACCAGGACGAGGCCGCCCCGCGCGCAAACTTCTGTGCCCCGTGCGAAGAGGGCCAGGGCCACGCGCTGCATCTCCGCCCACGTATCAGCGGGCACGAGACCGCGCGCCACCACCTCGTCGCCGGTGATGCGCTCGTCGTGCGCGCCGCCGGTCGCCTTCGTCGTCGGCGTGATCAGCGGCTGCGGCAATCGCTCGTTCTTGCGCAACCCGTCGGGCAGGCGGTGGCCGTACAGCTCGCGCACACCCCGTTCGTAGTGATACCACAGGCTCGTCGTCGTCACTCCGGTGATGTAGCCGCGCACGATCACCTCCACCGGGTAGGGCCGGCAGACGTGCACGAGCGCAGCGTTCGGCTGCGGTACGTCCAGCAGGTGGTTGGGCACAATGTCCGCCGTCTGCTCGAACCAGAAGGCGGCTAGTTGATTGAGCACCTGCCCTTTGTACGGCACCAAGCCCAGCACGCGATCGAACGCACTCAGCCGGTCGGTGGTGATCAGCAAGCGCCGGCCCTCCGGCAGGTCATACCAATCGCGCACCTTGCCGCGTCCCCGCTCGCCTAGCGCCAGGTCTACGCCGGCGAGGGCGTGCGGTAAGGCTTCGTGCAGTTGTGATTTGGTTAGCATGGGTCGTCTCCGTTGAGCGGTGAGCGTGGAGCGTGAGACGTGGAACGAGCATGCCGTTTCAGACTACACGACCATCGTGATCAACTCAAGTTCCTCAATGATCTCAAAATCAGAGGGGTTGTGAGTAATGAGTGGGAGACGATACTGAAGAGCCGTCGCTGCTATCCAGGCATCCTGTGGAGAAATGGGGTGCCCTGCAGCACGGCAGTTGGCTCGAATATCTCCCCACAAACGACACAGCGCAATATCAAAAGGTAAGACAACGAAGTTGTGGAGGCTTGCCTCTAACCGACGTCTCCGAAGCACTCCCCAATTGCGTACGGCAGCCCATTGAAACAGCTCGGCCACAGTCATAAAGGAAATCGCCAACCTTCGATTCTCCAGATAGGGCGCATAGGATTCTGCACGGCTATCCCCCTTGAACAAGAAAGAAACGATGTTCGTATCGAGCAGAACCGTGTCCATCAATTCGACCGATCTTCCTGTCGTTGCTGATACACATACTCGATGAAGTCATCAACTGACTCACTTTCGGGCCAAAAATCTACCCGTAAGCTCGCAATGTCCGTGAGTGGTTCGATTTGCTGCGTTTGCACGAACTGTTCGAGCGTTCGCGGTTGCCAAAAATCTCCCTCTGGCCCTACAGCAGGATGATAGCTGCGATACAAAGAGTGAGAGATAACCCGTATAAGATTCAACTGTTCCAGTGGCGATAGTTCTTGCGTTGCTTCAATCATGGTTTGTAGTTTTGTGGTCATTCATCCTCCCATTTTCAATCTGAGACCGATGACACGATACGGCTTTCCCCATTACTATAGCACAAACAGTTTGTACTTGCAATAGTTTACCAGCCACGGGCCTCTCGGGCCGAACCTAGCACATACTCGGAGAATCGAACTTGGTCTTTGCGAGAACAACGGCCATATCCCTCGGCAATGTTCGCACCAACTGAGCCAACGGCCCTGTAAAACCGGTCAGGCAAACTGAAGGTACGCCTGTCCCGAATCAGTTTGGACACGTCGCGCTAAGCGAGGTCTCCAGCAAAGATAACCAGAAAGCACTGTCTCCGTCACGCACCACGCACCACGCTCCACGCCCTACGCCCCACGCCCTACGCCCCACGCCCTACGCCCCACGCCCTACGCCCCACGCCCCGGCCCGCTCCGGCGCGTTGCCCACGTAGCCTTCCACGGTCATCAGCGCCAGGACATCGCCGTCCGGCAGATAGGCAGTGATTCGCTCGTCGGCCGCCAGCCGGTCGGCCAGCGGGTTCGGCTCGCCGCGTCGTACGGCTGCCCACGCAGCCAGGCTGTGCTCGCGGATCACCTCGTGCATCGCCTGGCGGTCGGCGCCGGCGCGGGCCAGGGCCATCAGCAGCGGCTCCGTGGCCGCAAAGGGGCCGTAGGTCGCCAGATTTTGCGCCATGCGATCCTCGTCAACCACCAATCCCTCGACGATTCGCCGAGCGCAGCGCAACATCTCGTCGGTGGCCAGGAACGCCTGCGGCAGAATCACGCGCCGGTTCGCCGAATCGTCCAGCGTGCGCTCCAGCAGCGAGTTGGCGGCGTTGTCCCAGGCGACCGCCGGCAGATCGCGCACCAGCCGCGCCAGCGAACAGATTTTCTCAGCGGTGATCGGATTGCGCTTGAAGGGCATGGCGGACGAGCCGACCTGCTTCGCGCCGAACGGCTCGCTCCATTCGCCAAAGGGGGGTGACTGCAACAGCCGCAGGTCGAACGCCAGCTTGTGCAGCGACGCGGCCGCCCCGGCCAGCGCGCTCAGCACCTGCCAGTCCTGCCGGCGGGGATAGACCTGGGAAGTCACCGGCCACGCCTCCAGGCCCAAATCGGCCATCACCTGCGCTTCCATTTCAGCAGCGGACATCCCCGTCCCCTCGAGCAGTTTCGTGTACGAGGCTGCCGTACCGACCGCGCCCTTCAGTCCCTTGCCGCGCACGTCATCCCGCGCACGGGCGACGGCCTGCCGGTCGGCCAGCAAGTCCTGTGCATAGAGGGCCAGGCGGTAGCCGAGCGTGGTCGGCTCCGCCGGCTGGATGTGCGTGTAGGCCAGGCAAGGCGTCTTGGCGTAGCGCTCGATCTGTGCGGCCAGCGCTTCGAGCAGCGCGTCCAGCCCGGCCAGGATCAGGTCGAGCGAATCGCGCAGACGCAGGGCATCGGCGTTGTCCTCGATGTCCATGCTGGTCGCGCCGAGGTGCAGCTTGCCGCCGCCGGTCGGGCACTGCTCGGCGAAGGTGCGCAGCTCGGCCATCAGGTCGTGGTGGATTTCGGCCTCGATCTCCTGCGCCCGCTCGAAATCCACGTCATCCTGGTGCGCCTGCAAATCGGCCAGCTCGTCCGCTGAGATCAGACCGGCGTGGTGCTGCGCTGCCGCCAGTGCCACCCAAACGCGTCGCCAGAGTCGCCGCTTGTTGGTCTCGCTCCACACCCTGCGCATCTCCGGCGAACCGTAGCGCCAGGTGAAGGGGGACAGAAATGTATCGTGTGTGTAAGAATTCATGGGCCTCCGGATTTTGGAATTTAGATTTTGGATTTTGGATTTCCGTGATATGTTTGCGCGTTGAAACGTTCCAACGTTTCACGTCCTCATGCTCCCCGCTCACCGCTCTACGCCCTCCGCTCCACGCTCCACGCTCTCCGCTCCACGCTCGGCGCTCTACGCGCAGCCTACCGCACTCCGAAACAGCCGCAACCCCACGCCCTCCGCTCCCCGCTCCACGCCCTCCGCCGAATGTGTCCAGGCCGGGTGTTGGTAGGGGGAGACGAAGCGTTCGGGGTGGGGCATTAGGCCGAGAACGTTGCCGGCGGCGTTGCAGATTCCGGCGACCGCGTCCAGCGAGCCGTTCGGGTTGGCCGGATAGTCCGCTGCCGGACGGCCGTCGGGGGCAGCGTAGGTGAAGGCAATCTGCCCCTGCTCACGCCAGCAGGGCAGGTCACCCGCATCGGCGGGCACGAACTTCCCCTCGCCGTGGGCCACCGGCAAGGTGATCACCTCCGGCAGGTCTGCCGTCCACAGCGAGCGGCTTCGGTCCACGCGCAGGTGTACCCAGCGGCACTCGAATCGCCCGGAGTCGTTGGCCGTCAGCGTGGCCGCGGGGAGCAGGCCGGCCTTCACCAGCACCTGGAACCCGTTGCAGACGCCGAGCACCGGCTTGCCCGATTCGACGAAGCGCCACAGCGGTTCGCGCAGACGGTACACCAGGTCCACGGCGAGCAACTTGCCCGCGCCGAGTGCGTCGCCGTAGGTGAAGCCGCCGGGGATGGTCAGGATTTGGTAATCGTCCAGCCGCCGCTCCTCTCGCAGCAACTGGTTGACATGCACCAGTTCCGGCTCCGCGCCGGCCAGCCGCCACGCCTCTGCCGTCTCCCGGTCGCAATTCGAGCCGGGGCCTTGCAACACCAACACACGAGGTTTCATGGTCATTTTCGTTTCTTGTCACCTGTCACGAGCTGTAGTATAATTGAATGACAATGGAGACTCTAAAGGTTTCTGAAAGACCCTTAGGGCCTGGACAAAGGAGTTTTGACATGGCTAGAGCAATTATTGATAAACCTTTCCCTCTGACCCCACGCATCAGTGCCGATAAAGCGTGTGCAGAGGCCACAAGTTTTCTGTTGGACCACGTAGGCACACAGCTCGTGGCGGCACAACCTTACCTGATGGTTTCGGCAGTGCGGGCTACATGGATTGTTCCTGTGCAACTGGCCTACATCCACAGCGGCTCGTTGGGTGGCGTTGGTGTCGTGGCCGTGGACGAAGAAACAGGACACGTCATTGCCTGGACACCGATCGAGCAAATGAAGTCAGCCAGCCGGAAGCTACGGAACGCTCACGAACCAGAGCTTTCTGAACGGTTCCAAGCATTCATGGCCACACACAGCCGAGAGTCAAGCGAGTCTGCCGACTTTGCAAACGCGCTTGTCTCAAATGAATACGATGACTACTTAATTCAATTGGCCATGACGAACACTGACGAGACGTAATGACCAGGCACGAACCATGAAACGAACCACATCGGGCGAGACCGATTTCGCGAGCTACCGCAAGGCCTGGCGACAGCGTTGGCGTCATGCCGAAGAACGCCGTCGAGAAAAGGCTTCCCGCGCACGCGCAGCAGCCGAATCTTGTGCACGTTTCCTTATCAAGACCTATCACGTTCACCGTGTCTACCTCTTTGGTTCATTGGCCGGCTGGAGTCCCCTGCACGACCGGTCTGACATTGACTTGGCCGTGGAAGGACTGCCTCCCGGCCATGCTTACATTCAAGCCCTCACCCAACTATGGCCACTCCTCCCACCTGGCATAGACCTGGACCTGGTTCCGATCGAAGACGCTCACCCCGACTTGGCGGAACGAATTCAAAGAGAAGGGATTTTGCTTTATGATGGCACGACATTTTACCCCGCTATGCGCGGATATAGACCGCGAACTGAGCAACCTGAAACAATTGACCATTGAAGCCGAAGAAACCCTCGACGGAGCACGACGGCAAGTCACTTTCCTGGAGCTGCGGGCTGCGGGTAGTATACTGCATGACTTCTACAGCGGTATCGAAAAGATATTTCGACGCATTGCCCTCGAAGTGGACGGGAGTTTGCCCGCAGGACCCGATTGGCACCTCCAACTGCTTCTTCGGATGGCCTCCCCCCTCCAAGAAGCACGCCCGGCAGTCATCAACGAAGACCTGAAAAACCGGTTGGGCGAATACCTTCGTTTCCGACATCTCATACGCAACATTTACGGGTTTGAACTGCAATGGGATCGTTGCCATGACTTGCTGTATGACCTCTTCGATCTGTTCGCCGACCTTTCCGCACAACTACAACGCTTTCAACAGTTCTTGCTCTCCCTCGAATGACACCATCCCCTCCCCCCCCAGCACCTCCCCCACCTGCGCCAACGGACAGCCGGCCAGCGCGGCCTCGAAGTTCGCGGCGTCCTCCGGGCGCACTTCCACCAGGAAGCGTCCGTTCGACTCGCTGAAGAGGATCGTGTCGGGGCGGGTCACGTCGGCGTCGCGCGGCACGCGGGCGAGGTCGAGCCGCAGGCCCAGCCGGCCGGCACGCGCCATCTCCGCGGCAGCCACGCCCAGTCCCCCGTCCGAGAGGTCGTGGCAGGCACGCACCAGCCCGTCGCGCATGGCGCGGTGCAGCGCGCGTACGGTCCGCGGCCCGCCCTCGGCCAACCCCGGCGCGCGTCGCCCAACAAATCCCTTTGCTTTGTAATACAGAGACCCGCCCATCTCATTGCGCGTCTGCCCGATGAGGTAGAGCCGATTTCCCGCTTCCTTTAGATCCATCGTCACCGCCCTACGCACATCCGGCACAATGCCCACTGCGGAGATGAGCAGTGTGCCCGGAATCGGGCGACGTTTGCCGGTCGCGTCCGCGTATTCGTTGTTCAGGCTGTCCTTGCCGGAGATGAAGGGCAAGCGGTAGGGCACGGCCCCGTCGTAGCACCCTTGCGCCGCGTGCAACAGCCCCCCCAGCCGGTCGGGGCGGCTCGGGTCGCCCCAGCAGAAATTGTCGAGGATCGCCACCCTCTCCGGGTCGGCACCGACAGCGACGACGTTGCGCAGCGCCTCGTCCACCGCCGAGACGGCCATCGCCCAGGGGTCAAGCGTGCCATAGCGCGGGTTGATGCCGCAACCGACGGCCACGCCACGCCAGCCGTTCGCCTCCAGCGGCTTGATCACCGCCCCGTCCGAGGGGCCGTCGCCGTGTGGCCCGACCAGCGGCTTGACCACCGTGCCCCCCTGTACCTCGTGGTCGTACCGGCGAACGATGTCCGCCCGGCTGCGGACCGTGGGATGGGCCAGCAGCGCCTCCACCTCGCTGACCAGATCGTCCGGGCAGGGAAAATCGGGTTCGGGAAAATCGGGCGGTTCCCACGTGGCCTGCAAGTGACGGCGGGGACAGCCGCCGTGCAAGAACGTCACGCCCAACGCGCCGGCCGTCTTCCCATCGTAGCGCAGCGTCAATCGCCCGTCGCCGGTGAACTGGCCGATGACCGTGGCCTCCACATCCAGGTCGGCGCAGATCCGGATCACGCGTTCCACGTTCGCTGGCGGCACGGCCAGGATCATCCGCTCCTGTGCTTCGGAGAGCCAGATTTCCCAGGGGGCCAGGCCCTGGTACTTGAGCGGCACACGTTCCAGGTGTACCGTTGCGCCGAGCTCGGCGGCCATTTCGCCGACGGATGAAGAGAGGCCGCCGCCGCCGCAATCGGTGATCGCGCTGTAGAGGCCGGCGTCACGTGCGACGAGGATCGCCTCCAGCATCTTCTTCTCGGTGATTGGGTCGCCAATCTGCACGGCGCTGCCGGCGATTTCGCCCGTCTCGTGGGTCAGCTCCAGCGAGGAGAAGGTCGCGCCGCGCAGCCCGTCCCGTCCGGTACGCCCACCGACCAGGACGATTTTGTCGCCGGCGCGCGGGTTCGTGCGGTGCAGGCCCTTCGGCGCAATGCCCAGGCAGCCGCAGTAGACCAACGGGTTGCCGATGTAGCCTTCGTCATAGAGGATTGCGCCGTTGACCACCGGCACGCCCAGCTTGTTGCCGTAGTCTTCGATTCCGTGAACGACCCCGCTTTCGATCCGGCGGGGGTGCAGCACGCCGGCCGGCAAGTCGGCGAAGTCCAGGTCTTGCGGGCCGAAGCAGAGGACGTCGGTGGCGGCGAGGGGGCGCGCGGAGACCCCGATGATGTCGCGCACCACACCCCCCACGCCGGTGTTCGCGCCGCCGAAGGGTTCGATGGCCGAGGGGTGGTTGTGCGTCTCCACTTTGAAGGAAAGCTCCAGCTCGTCATCGAAATCGATCATGCCGGCGTTGTCCACGAAGGCGGAACGCACCCAGGGGCGGGCCGCTTGCGCAGTGGCCTGGCGGATGTAGTCGAGCAGAGACCAGTCGCGCCCGTCGTCCAACGCGGGCGACCGGCGGGCGATCCGTCCGCGGAACGTCTTGTGCCCGCAGTGTTCGGACCAGGTCTGGGCCAGGGTTTCCAGTTCCAGGTCGGTGGGGTCGCGGCCCGCGTCGCGGAAGTAGGCCCGGATGGCCTGCATCTCGGCCAAGTCGAGCGAGAGGCGGCGTTCCGCGCTGATTTGTTCCAGGTCTGCATTCGACGCCTGGCGCAGGGGGACGATCTGCACATACCCCACCTGGCTGAGGTCCGGCGGTGCAAAGCCGGGTTGGGCCGCTCCTAACGTGTAGGTCTGGATGGCGTCGTTGCAGAGGAGGCGACGGGCAATGCGGTGGACCTGCGCTTCGCTCAGGTCGCCGGCCAGCTCGTAGCGCAGCCCTGTGCGCACCTGTCGCAGTCCCGTCACGCCGATGACCTGCGTGCCGTGGAGCAGCGCTTCCGCCTGTGCGTCGGTCACTCCGGGGCGGAGGGTGACTTCTACGGAATGCGTTTCGGTATTTCGATTTTGGATTTTGGATTTTGGATTTTGGATTGCTGTGTTGCCTATTGCGGGTTGTGGATCACGTTTCACGCTCCACGCTCCACGCTCGACGCTCCACGCTCCACGTGCCACGTGCCACGTCGTCTGCGTGACCGGATCGGCCAGCAGAGCGCGACAGATTGTTTCAACGTCGCCCTCTGTCAAACCACCGCGAAGGAAATAGAGATCGCAAACAACGACATTCTTTACCCCTGCGATTCCCAAATCGCGAATGGCGCGAGACACGGCATTTCCACGTGGATCGAACTGACCTTCCGAAAGGCACACATCGACGCGAAACGTTTTCATGCGGCTGCCCCTGCAACGAAATTGGCACGTTGCAGATTGCTTTGCTTCACGCGTAACGACAAACCACAAAAGCGCAAAGGCACGAAGGAAAAAACTTTTTTGATACTTTGTAGCTTGGTGACTTTGTGGTGAGAAATCCCGTTTGGGTTCGGTTTGGGTAGGGGGAACATGACCGCGCGGGAAGACAACCGCTTCCTGGCAACAGTTGACAGATGGCGATGGTTCCAGAGGGACAGGTTTCCTCCGGAACCATAATTTGGCAAGATCATGGTGCCAACCTCCTGTATGGTTTGAAACCGATTTTGCCGGCCTTCACCTTCGAGGCAATGCTCCAGACTCGCCTGGTCTGACTTCACGCCACAAACGGGGTGGCAAAAAGAAGTATAGCACAGTTTGTCAGAAACAGCAATTGCAGCCGACGACGAACCTGCCAACGGAGAAAGCAGCTTCGCCGGCAGCTCGCAGCAACGAACCGGCCATGCGATTTGCCTATCGGGGGAAACGCTGGCATAATGGCCGCATGAACGAACGTGAGTCTCAAATTCGCCGGCGACTGATGGATTGGTACGACCGGCGGCAGCGGGATATGCCTTGGCGTGGCGCAGGTGATCCGTACGCTGTCTGGGTCGCCGAGGTCATGCTCCAGCAGACCCGTGTGGAGACGGTGCGGCCCTACTACCGTCGCTGGATGGAACGTTTCCCGACGGTGTTCGAGTTGGCCGCTGCTGCCACCGACGACGTACTGAAGGCATGGGAAGGCCTGGGCTATTACGCACGCGCCCGCAATTTGCACAGGGCGGCGCAACAGCTTGTCCGCGACCACAGGGGAAAGCTTCCCGACAACTGGGATGACCTGCGAGCGCTGCCGGGGATCGGTGATTACACCGCCGGCGCGGTGCTCAGCATTGCCTTCGGCAAGCCGTTTCCGGCCGTAGATGGCAACGCGCGGCGTGTACTCGCCCGCCTCTTCGCCATAGACGCCCCCATTCGCCGCTCCGCCGTCCAGCGGCAGATGTACGACCTCGCCGCCCGCATGATCCCCGCCGAGCGGCCCGGCGACTTCAACCAGGCGCTGATGGACCTGGGTGCAGAGGTCTGCCTGCCCCGTACGCCCGACTGCGATTCGTGCCCTCTGACCGGAGAATGTCTGGCTTTCCAGCAGGACCGGCAAGCCGATTTTCCCTACCGGAAGACACCTCACAAACTGCCCCACTACGAAATGACGGCCGGCGTTATTTGGGGGCCGCAACGCAAGGTGTTGATGGCACGCCGGCCCTGGAAAGGTTTGCTCGGTGGACTTTGGGGCTTCCCCGGCAGCAAACAGATCACGGGCGAAACCCTGGAGGCCAGTTTGCGCCGGGGAATCCGTGCGACGCTTGGCGTGCGCGTTGCGATAGAAGAACCCATCGTGACCATCGAGCACGCGTACACCCACTTTCGCATTACACTGCACGCATTCCATTGCCGGTATCTGAGCGGAGACCCACAAACTATCGGTTGTGCAGAATGGAAATGGATAGTACCTGAAGAAATTCAGAAACTAGCGCTGCCACGCACGGACCAAAAAATCTTAAAGGCGATAGATAGGTGAATAATAGCGTACTGTTGCAGCACACTTCTACGTTTGCCTTTGAGGGGAGGATGTATTATAATCTAAGGAGTCAATATGAGCGTATGCTCCGCTTTCCTGATGTTGGATTGTTGGGGTAATGCGAAACGTGACGTTTGAGGACTGCCATCTAGCGACTGACGTCTGGCGTCTGAAGCAGATTGGACGCATGAGAATAAGGAGACAAGTATCTTGAGTTTGACTGACGAGGATCGTCGAATGGCGGCGAGCGAAACGGACGACAATCCGTTGATAACTACTTCGACAGAAGGGGCGTTCCCGGCTGTACCTGGCGATGGACAAGTTTTGAACGAAGAAGAAGCGACTTTTCAGGGGGTCGAAATCCCGGTTTCTGAGTGGGCCTGGACTCCCGCTATTCCGACAAACTCCGACACCTATACGCCTGTGCCCGTCTCTGTGGATTGGGGAACAACGCCCTCTACCCCCCCAGACGCAACAGAACCAAAGCCATCGTTGTGGGATACGATACGCCCGCTGCTTCGCGAGACCGTAGAGACGCTCATCCTAACCGCGATTATCTTTGTCCTGATCCGTTCCGTGGCCCAAAACTTTCGCATCGAAGGGTACAGCATGGAGCCGAATTTTCACGACGGCCAATATCTCATCGTGAACAAAATCAGCTACCATCTTCACGATCTGGAACGCGGAGACGTCATTGTTTTCCAGTATCCCCGCGCTCCAAAGCGAGATTTCATCAAGCGCGTCATCGGCCTGCCCGGAGAAAAGGTAGAAATTCGACGCGGTACGGTCTACGTCAACGACGAGCAGATGAAGGAGCCGTATGATCCCAACCCGGGGACGTATTCTTGGGGGCCACAGACCGTACCGGAGGGAGAGTACTTTGTTCTGGGAGACAACCGCAATAATTCCAGCGACTCGCACACGTGGGGCATGTTGCCGCGTGGCAATGTGGTGGGTAAAGCCTGGGGCATCTATTGGCCGCCAAGTACCTGGGGCTTAGTCCAATACTTGCGCCCCAGCCTTGCGGCAGTGCAATAACGTGGACGTTCTGATTTTGGATTTTAGATTTGCGATTTTGGATTGGTGGGAAACGTGGTACGTATTGCGTGATGCGTGTTGCGTCTGACGCATCACGCATCACGTTTTACCTGACACGTGACACTTGACACCTGACACCTTATTTCCATAACAGCAGCGGGAGCCGTGATGGACGAAGCAAGTATCCGTGCCCTTGTCCGGCGTGTACTGGATGAAATGGGAGACTCAAAGCCCACCGGGCCAATGAATGATGGCAGAGGGGAACCGCTTGTTTCTGCTCCCCTCGCGCTGGTCACCCAAGCGGACGTGGAAGCGTTGCCGCCGGGCGGGCAACTGCTCATCGCCGCGAAGGCCATCATCACGCCGCTGGCCCGAGACGTGGCCAAAGAGCGGCGCGTGACTCTCGTTCGTACGGCGGCGCCGGCGCAACCGGAAGACCGCGCGCCGGAGCGGCCCGCCCGCGTCGCCATCGGCGCGGACCACGGCGGGTATGCGCTGAAGGAAATCTTGCGCCGTTACTTGCAAGACCAAGGCTACGACGTGCGCGATTGCGGCACGCACGGCACGCAGTCGGTGGACTACCCTGACATCGCTTTTCAGGTCGCTCGCCTGGTCGCCGAAGGGGCGGTGGACCGGGGCATCATGATCGATGGCGCGGGAATCGGCTCCTGCATGGCAGCGAACAAAGTGCCCGGCGTGCGGGCCAGCCTCTGCTACGACGTTTCCAGCGCGCGGAACGCCCGCGAACACAACGACGCCAACGTCCTCACCCTGGGGGGCAAGCTGATCGGCGAAGCATTGGCCAAGCAAATCATCAAGACCTGGCTGGAGATGCCCTTCGCCGGCGGTCGCCATGCCGGTCGCGTGGAAAAGATCATGGCTGTGGAGAAACAATGGCAGTAGACATCGAGCAACTGGTCGCCCTGATCACCAAAGAGGTCATGGTCAAGCTGCGCACGCAGGAGGCGGAAGAGCGCGGCGACCTGCCGGTCTTCCGCTGCTACGACTGCAGCCAGGGGCGGTGTGCCTGGACCTGCACCGACAAGGTGCGCCGGGTGATGGATGCCGGCGCGACACGCATCGCTGCATCGCTCGGTGCCGGCGGCGTGGCCACCGACATTGCCCGCATCATTGATCACACGCTGCTCAAGGCGGACGCCACGCCAGCGCAGATCGCCCAGCTTTGCTACGAGGCACAGAAGTACGGGTTCGCGTCCGTCTGCATCAACCCCGGCTACGCTGCGCTGGCCGCGCAGTTGCTGGCCGGTTCGCCGGTGAAGGTCTGCACCGTTGTGGGGTTTCCGCTGGGTGCCACCAGCACGGAGGCCAAAGTGGCCGAGACGGTGCAGGCGCTGGACGACGGGGCCACGGAGATTGACATGGTGATCAACATCGGTGCGCTGAAGGCGGGCGACTACGAGCTGGTGGAGCGAGACATCGCCGCCATCGTGCGTGCGGCACACGGGCGGGGCGCACTCGTCAAGGTGATCATCGAGGCAGCGCTGTTGACCGACGAAGAGAAGGTGAAGGCGTGTACGCTGGCCAAAGCGGCGGGGGCCGACTACGTGAAAACCTCGACCGGTTTTGGGCCGGGCGGCGCGACGACACACGACGTGGCCCTCATGCGCCAGACGGTGGGCGCGGGTATGGGTGTCAAGGCGGCCGGCGGGATCGGCACCCTAGAGAAGGCGCGCGAGATGGTCCATGCCGGCGCCACACGCATCGGGGCCAGCGCCGGTGTGCGCATCGTGGCACAGGGGACGTAGGGCGGGAAGCATGGATCGCCAAGATGAGAACAGGAGTGTCCAGTGCGTGCAGTCCCTCCGTATCTCTTGACGGATCATGCACGAATGGAGATGGCTCGCCGCCAGATCAAAGAGTCAGATATTGCTAGAATCTTGGCCTTACCTGAGCAAACTGAAAGGGTACGTGAGGGGCGCATGGTCTACCAATCTCGGATAAAGTGTGGAAATCCTCCTAAACTACACCTGCTCAGGGTATTTGTGGATGTCGACAGGGATCCCCCGGAGGTCGTAACGGCATACCGGACCAGCAAGGTTAAAAAGTACTGGAGAACTGAACAGTGAGAGTCATTTACGACCCCGCGACAGATACGTTGACGGTCATCCTGGCTGAAACGCAAGTCGCTGAAAGCGACGAGGATAAACCCGGCGTGATCCTAGACTACGATGCGGGAGGAAGTCTTGTATCTCTCGAGATTCTTGACGCCTCTCACCGTGTGGCAGTACCAACCGGCATAGAGTATCAGGTCATGCAAAGAGTCGCATAGGGAATGTAGTCGCACACGCACGCGATGGTACACGCCGGTGCCACGCGCATCGGGGCCAGCGCCGGTGTGCGCATCGTGGCGCAGGGGGCGTAGCGCGAAGGGAGAAGGTGGATGACCAGTACAGCGATCACACAACAACTTAACGAACAAATTGTACAACTTCCGCTTGGGCTTCAACAAAGGGTTCTTGATTTTGCACAAGCGCTGGTGATTTCTTCTCCCAAAGGAATCCCGGGAAAGCAACTGCTTCGCTTTGCAGGCACCATGGACCATGATGATATTCGGGCAATCGAACAAGCCATCGAAGCCGGGTGCGAGAAAGTAGACGTGAATGAATGGTAGATTCCTCTTGGATACAAATGTAATCATTGCGCTTTTTGCGGGAGAGGCCGGCCTTCGGAACCAATTGGAGCAGGCAAAGGAAGTCTTTGTGCCCACGATTGCACTAGGAGAACTCTACTTCGGAGCTGGAAAGTCCGGACGAGCAAAAGAGAATCTGGGACGGCTGGATGAATTTGCAGTTAGCGCTTCTGTCCTTGCCTGTGACTTGGGCACGGCGAGAGAGTACGGCGTCATTAAGAACTCATTACGAGAGAAGGGCAGGCCCATCCCCGAGAATGACATTTGGATCGCGGCCATTGCCAGGCAGTACGGGTTGACTCTGGTCACCCGAGATGCGCATTTTGACGGAATCAGTGAACTGGCAATGGAGGCCTGGTAGTCCACGCCGGTTCCACGCGCATCGGGGCGCAGGGGGCGTAGGGCGAATGTCAATTGTCAACGATCAACTTTCAATGGCTAACGTAACACGTAACACGCAACACGAGGAGCCCCATGCTCATTTGTCGTGTCGTAGGATCGGCGGTTTCGACCGTCAAAGATGAAAAGTTGAAAGGGCTGAAGCTGCTCATTGTCCGTGAGGTGACGGTGCGCAACCGGCTGGTGGGCAAGCCGCTGGTCGCCGTCGACTCGGTCGGCGCGGGCGAGGGGGAGCTGGTCTTCGTCGCCCAGGGCAGTTCCGCCCGTCAGACCCACCTGACGCAGAGCGCGCCGGTAGACGCCACGATCATGGCCATCGCCGACTCGTTGGAGGTGGGAGGGAAAGTGACGTATCGTAAGGCGTAGAGGACTGTGATATGAGTTTCAAAAAGTACACCTCAGGCCAACATACGATCTACCATGGCGATGCTTTGAACGTCCTGCCAACCTTGCAGGACGAAAGCGTTGACCTGATTTTTGCTGATCCACCATACAACATAGGAAAGCAATTTGCGAGCTTTACTGATAGGTGGTCATCAAATGAAGCTTATGTTGAATGGTGTAGAAAATGGATCGACCTTTGTGTTCAGAAATTGAACACGACTGGGACAATGTACATAATGGCAAGCACGCAAGGTATGCCCTATATTGACATGCACCTTCGTGACAAAGTCACAATTCTTTCGCGAATAGTTTGGCACTACGACAGTTCTGGTGTTCAGGCAAGAAGATGTTTTGGTTCCCTGTACGAGCCTATTCTGCATTGTGTGAAAGACCCTAAAGAGTACACTTTTAATGCCGACCAGATTTTAGTTGAAGCCAGAACAGGCGCAAAAAGGGAACTCGTTGACTATCGAAAAGTCCCCCCAGTGCTTTATAATACCAAGAAGGTACCTGGTAACGTTTGGTACTTCCCCCGCGTACGCTACCGAATGCCGGAGTATGAGAAGCACCCTTCACAGAAACCTGAAGCATTGCTTGAGCGAATCATCGCTGCCAGCAGCAATCCAGGCGATCTAGTCCTGGATCCGTTTGCAGGAACGTTTACAACTTGTGCCGTCGCAAAGCGTATGGGAAGAACATCAATTGGAATAGAAATCCAGGAGGAATTCATCAAAATCGGTTTGCGAAGGGTTGGCGTGGCCACAACTTACAATGGGGAAAAACTTAAACCCCCTCAGAAGAACTTCATCCACCGCGCAAAGAAGTCCACACCCCATTCGGTACAACTAGAGCTTGGGGTCTAAGTTTGTGAAAGAGCATAGCTTTACGCCTGTAATCAGGCAGATACTGTCCGAGGAATTCGGCCCTGCGTATGAAGAAATCTTCAAACAGAGTGAATTGTTGCAGTATCTCAATGTAAAGACGATCTCAGCCTCTCGTGGGTCAAAGGCCCGTGGTTCATTCGGAAACATCTATGCAATCTACGTGCTGGTCGAGGATTATGTGAGGCGTGGTTTTCACATTCGTGGGGATTATGAAGATGCCGAGGGAGCACAGTTTTCCGCTCTCTTCAAACGTCAGAGGGGTTTGCCCTTTGGGAGCAGACTCCAAAACCATGCTCTCAACCATCGTCTTAATCAGGAATTCAGAAAGTGCTTTCCAATAGCCAATATTCAACCAATACTGCGCGATGCCGAGACTCGCCAGTATTGGATAAACGAACACTTGTTAGCGGTCGAGGTACATGAACGAGAGTACAACCTTGCAGAGGCTGTAATCAGAATAATCGATGCTTACGCCGACGCTAAGCAAGAAGCTTTCAATTCGTTCATTCGCGATTGCGTGAAAATGCAGCACATATCGGACGAAAGCCCTGAAGCAGTGGTAGACTTCATCGCCAATCTGCTGAGGCCCAAAGTTGATGCACGGATTTTTGAGATTGTGAGCTTCGCAATTTTGAAGGCACATTACGGAGACAAGTCGTTCTTTTGGGGATGGGATATAGACAGCATAGAAGAAGAAAAGCTCGCTCTATACAAAACGGGGCGTACCAACGCGAACGATGGAGGAATTGACTTTGTGATGCGCCCCCTAGGACGATTCTTCCAAGTGACTGAAACGCTTGATGTGAGGAAGTATTTCTTGGATATTGACAAAGTACAGAAGTATCCAATCACATTTGTAGTGAAAACAGAAATGGGGATGCCTGAGATAAAGCAAACCATTGAGAAGCAGGCCGAAGAGCAGTACCCTGTACGTGCTATCGTCAGGCGGTATATGGAATGTATAGAGGAAACCATAAATATACCGACATTGCTAGAACGGCTGCAAGAAGTTGTGGAGGCAGGAGACCTAAATACAGTCATAAAAGAAATCGTAACGCATAGCAAGGTAGAGTTCAATATGATTGACCAAAAGACGTAACACGCAGGCGGAGGAGGAACTCGTGCCTGTTCAGATGGTAATTGAATTGAGAGAAAAACAGGGAATCCAACCAATTCTTCAATCTATCGAATCGTACAAAGTGCAACTCACGGCCAGTATCGAGCGCGGCAAACGTCACCTTCGTCAATTTGAGCAACAATACGGCGTGGGTACAAGCTCACTTCTTGCAAGCGATGACGGCCGAAGACCTGGAAGGTGGTGACCTGGAATACGTAGAATGGGCGGGGGAAGCCAAACTGCTGGAAGCACTGAAAGCTGGGTTGTTGGAACTAGAGTATGCCAAGTATCACCTTCCCTGAATACGCTCAACGGATTGAGCACATTTTGAATCATGTGGTCGGCGCGGGCGAGGGGGAGCTGGTCGCCGTCGCTCAAGGTAGTTCCGCCCGCCAGACCCACCTGACGCAGAGTGCGCCGGTAGACGCCACGATCATGGCCATTGCCGACTCGCTGAAGGTGGGAGGGACCGTGACGTATCGTAAGGCGTAATGCTTGGGGGAGATGATCGTGATTACTCTTGAGAGGGCAAAAGAAATGATCTCTTCGATGACCCGTGCCGAAAAGGCTCAGGTTCTACAGTGGGTAGCCCGCGACTTTGGGGAAGCGTTTCCAGGCATCGAGAGCTCACCGCAAGTATCTGGCGGCGAGGCTCACATCGTGCGCACCCGCATTCCGGTTTGGGTGTTGGTGCAAGCCATGAAGTTGGGAGCAAGCGAAGCAGACTTGCTTAGAATGTACCCAACATTACGTGCAGAGGACTTGGTCAACGCATGGGCCTATTATCGCTCGCATCGGGACGAGATTGAGCGACAAATCGTTGAGAATGAAGCGGCGTGAGACATGGCCCGACTGTTTGCAGACGAGAATTCCCCCTTGCCTGTTGTCGAAGAACTGCGCCGGCTCGGACACGATGTGCTCACAGTACAGGAAGTCGGCATGGCCAATCAAATGGTTCCAGATAAATCGGTATTAGACTTTGGGACTGCTGACAATCGAATCGTGTTAACACTCAACCGCAAGCACTTCGTCCACTTGCACAGAAGGTCGTCGGAGCATGAAGGTATTATCGTGTGCACAGTCGATCTCGACTTCGCCGGTCAGGCCTTGCGCATTCATGAAGCTGTTGGATCGCAGGAGTCGTTGCCTGGAGAACTGATCCGGGTGAACCGGCCTCGTCAAGGTGGCGAAGTAATTCCGAAGAGGTCGTGATTATGTCCGCAACGTATGACAAGGACTTGCAGTCCATCCAGGAAGCGCGGCAGCTGGCCGTGGCTTGCCGCAACGCGCAACGCGAATTCGCCCACTTCTCGCAGGAAGAGGTGGACCGCGTGGTGGCCGCCATGGCCGACGCCGGCTACCGCGCCGCCGAGCGGCTGGGAGTCATGGCCCACGACGAGACCGGCTACGGCGTGCCCAGCCATAAGAAGCTGAAGAACGAATTCGCCAGCCGCACGGTGTGGGAATCGATCCGCGACGTGAAGACCGCCGGCGTGATCCGCCGCGACGACGCGCGCGGCATCGTCGAGATCGGCTGGCCGGTGGGCGTCATCGTCGGCCTGACGCCGAGCACGAACCCGACATCCACGATCCTGTACAAATCGCTGATCGCCCTCAAAGCGCGCAACGGCATCGTCTTTGCGCCGCACCCTTCGGCCGTGAAGTGCTCGCTGGAGACGACACGCATCATGGCCGAAGCCGCCCAAC
This sequence comes from uncultured Ardenticatenales bacterium, assembly GCA_964517425.1. Classification (GTDB taxonomy): domain Bacteria; phylum Chloroflexota; class Anaerolineae; order Ardenticatenales; family JAADHH01; genus JAADHH01. Next base: position 34,633 of record CAZFFM010000001.1, read on the forward strand.
ACGCCGGCGCACCGGCCGGGCTGCTCGCCTGCATGTCGAAAATCTCCCTGCCCGGTACGCACGAGCTGATGGGCCACTGGGCAGTGAACCTGATCCTGGCCACCGGCGGCGCGGCGATGGTGAAGGCCGCGCACAGCGCCGGCAAGCCGGCCTATGGCGTGGGACCGGGCAACGTCCCGGTCTACGTGGACCGCAGCGCGGATGTGCCCCAGGCCGCCTTCGACATCGTCAACAGCAAATCGTTCGATTGCAGCGTCATCTGCTCGTCGGAGCAGGCGGTGGTGGCCGACCGCCCCATCGCCGCCCAACTGCGGCGGGAAATGGAGCGCAACGGCGCATACTTCGTGGACCAGGCCCGCGCCGACGCCCTGGGCCGGCGACTCTTCCGGCCGGACGGCACGAACTGGCCCGAAGTCGTCGGCAAGACACCGCAGCAGTTGGCCGAGATGAGCGGCATTCAGGTGCCGGGCGACGCGCGCGCCCTGGTCGCCGACCTGAACGCGGTCGGGCCGGAACACCCGCTGTCACGCGAGAAGCTGACCACCGTCCTCGGCTTCTACGAAGAGGAGGGCTGGATCAAGGGGTGCGAGCGATGCATCGAGCTGCTCAAGTTCGGCGGCGACGGGCACACGCTGGCCATCCACGCGCAGGACGAAGAGGTGATCATGGCCTTTGGGTTGGAGAAGCCGGCCTTCCGCATCGTGGTCAACACGGCAGCCACCGCCGGCGCCATCGGCCTGACCACCGACCTTGATCCGGCCATGACCCTGGCCACGGGAGGCATGGGCGGCGGCATCAGCAGCGACAACATAACGGTACGCCACCTGCTGAACACCAAGCGGCTGGCCTACGGCCGGCGTCCCTGGCCGCTGAAAGCCGAAGCAAAGCGGAGACCGCAAGCGACGAGACCGGCACCAACGGCAACCGGCGGCTATTCCGAGGCCGAGGTCGAGGCCATCGTCCGCCGCGTGGTGCGGGAGTTAAGAGGGGGATAGTTGGCAGGCAATACTATTGTGATCGTGTGGACCGAGTACTTGAGATACAGGGCCAAACTGCGCAAATTCGACCTTGCCAAAGTGGAGGAAGTTGTGCGGCACTCAACTGAACGGTATCTCGACACGGCAACAGGCCGTTTCGTCGTCGTGGATCGACATGAAAACATGCTGGTGATGATCCCGTATGAGACAGATGTAGATTCCATGATACCGATAACTATCCATGCAACGACAAGGCAGCAGATTAGATTCCGGCTTAAAACAGGGAGGCTCACCTATGTATGACAAAAACAAAACCCATTTGGTATACTTTGAAAAAGAGGACGTGTTACACCTGGCAATCTCTGACGAGCCTGAGGCCAAGAGCGTTGAACTCAGTCCGAACGTGACGGCGGAACTGAACAAGAAAGGGGAATTGATCGGCGTTGAGATCCTCAATGCCAGTACTTTCATGCGGGATTCCATTCTCGATTCGGTACAAGCAAAGATGTTACAACTGGCTTGAAAGTAGTAGCTTCACGACGAATAATACGAAAGGAGCTTCATA
>CAZFFM010000002.1:0-30763 GCA_964517425.1 uncultured Ardenticatenales bacterium
AGGCGGCGATATTCCTGCAAGGCATACCGGTCGGTCATGCCGGCGATGTAATCACAAACTACGCGGTGAAGGCCGGTTCCGTTCAACCGGTGCTGTGTTTCGGTGGGCAATTGTTCCGGTTCGGCCAGGTACGCCTCGAAAAGCTCGCTGAGGAAACGCTCCGCTTTGACCGCCATGCGCACCACACGATAGTGGCGATAGAGCCGGCGGTAGAGGAAACTCTTCAGGTTTTGGTTGCGTTCCTGCATTTCTGGCGAGGGCCTTACCAGCAAAGTCGGATATTCGCGCACGTCTTGCACGGACGCGATTCCGGCTCGCTGCAATTGCTCTTCGGTGTGCTGGATGAGGTCTGTGACTTCCCTGTTGATCAGGTAGCGGATGATGCGGTGCCGTGTCATCTCGGAAAATGGTTCGGGTATTTGGGCCGTGGCCTCTTTCCAAAGGATGATTCCTTCCTCTTCCAGATCATCCGGGCCGATCAGGCCGGAACGCAACCCGTCATCCAAGTCGTGTGTGTTGTAGGCAATCTCATCGGAAACATTGACCACTTGGGCTTCGAGCGAGGGGCGCAGCTCTGGTTCAAAGCCGCTGGCATCTGCGGCGTCGTATTCCGTTTCGTGCTTGACAATCCCCTCTCGCACCTCCCAGGTCAAATTGAGGCCCCGAAAACGGGGATAGCGACACTCCAGGTCCTGGACGATACGCAGCGTCTGTTCCGTGTGGTTGAAGCCGCCGTGGTCGCTCATCAGCTTGTGCAATGTTGCCTCGCCGGCGTGACCAAAGGGGGTGTGTCCCAGGTCGTGGACCAGAGTGGTCGCTTCCACCAGATCTTCATTGAAACGGAGCGCGCGGGCAATGGTGCGCGCGATTTGGGTAGCTTCCAGCGTATGTGTAAGGCGCGTCCGGTAATAATCGCCCTCATAGTTGATGAAGACTTGCGTCTTGTATTCCAGGCGGCGGAAGGCTGTGGTGTGAATAATGCGGTCCCGGTCACGTTGAAAGGGGGAACGATAGGGATGCTCAACATCTGGATGTTGGCGTCCACGGGTTTGGCCGCTCTTGACGGCGTATGGAGCCAGCCGCTCTTCCTCGAATTGAGCCCAAGCTTCTCGGTCTAACATGGAAACACCTCCTTGTGTTTACGGCAACCCTTGTAAAACCGACCATTGTCGGTTGGCTTACGAATAAGTTACAAGAATTATACCACAAAACCCGAAAACTCGTAAAGACAAGTAGGGGCAAGGCATTCCCTGCACCAACTGACATTGCCCACAGGACTCAGTTCCCTACAGCACATTCCATCGAATCGTGTATACTACAGGGAGTGCCATGTCAGTCTACCAGGGCATCGCCGATGGCCGCGATAAGTTCATCGCGACTGAAAGGCTTGGAGAGGGCCGGACGACCGGTAACGGTCAGGAAGTTCGCCGTTTTCTCACTAATCACATCACCGGTCACAAACATGACCCGACGAGCAACCCTGGGACGGGAAAGCACCAATTGTTTGTACACTTCAGTGCCGGGCAAACCGGGCATCTTGATGTCAAGGAGAATCAAGTCGTAGGTTTCCCCTTCGCGCAACAAGTGTTCTAAGGCATCTTTGCCGTTATCCAGGGTTGTGGGGATGGCGCCGGCCGTGAGCAACAACTGTTCGATCAGCTCGCGTGCGGCAAGCTCATCGTCCACGACCAGTACCCTCCGATCCATGAGGTCCGGAGCGGTAAGGTGGTCTGTGCCCTTCCCCTTTTTCTCAGCGGCAGAAACCCGGGCAGGTGCCTTATAGGAGACGGGCAGAGACAAGAAGAAAGAAGCTCCTTGCCCCACAGCACTGTGGACAGTCAATTTGCCGCCCAACTCCCTGGCGATGCGATGGCTAATGGAGAGACCCAGTCCGGTTCCTTGTCCGGGCGGCTTCGTGGTAAAGAAGGGATCGAAGATACGCGAAAGCACATCCACCGGAATCCCGGGGCCATCGTCTTCCACAATGACCCGTACGTAGTCTGCGCCGGCCGCCTCCGTACGCACCGTGATACCCGAACCTGTGCCACTTTCATAGATGGCGTCCCGGGCGTTTTGCAATAGGTTGAGGATGATCTGGCCGACGCCGCCACTATCTGTGGTGACCCAGGGGAGGTGCGTGTCAAACTCTTCGGTGACATCGATGCCGTCCAGTTCTATTTGCCGGCGCACCAAGGCAATCGTCTGGGCGACCAGGTCGTTTATGTCCGAACGATCCGTTTCGCGTGTCTGCAATCCGCGTGAGAATTGGAGAAGGCCCTGGACGATCTTGCGTGTTCGTTGACCGGCGGTAGAGATGCGCTCGATCATGTGCCGTTGTTCCTCGTCGTCTGTGCGCTTCATGAGGAGTTCGCAGAAACCGATCACAACGGTGAGGGGATTGTTGATTTCATGGGCCACGCCGGCCGCCAGTTCTCCGACCGAAGCCAGTTTACTCGCCTGGAATAGTTGCTCTTGCGTGTGGCGTTGGCGGGTAATGTCGGTGATGCGGATCAGCAAGCCGGGCAGGCGTTCTCCCCGCTCATAGACGGGTCGTGCTTGCAGGTCAAAGACGAGCGGTTGCGTACCCACAACGATTTCGGCTTTGAAGGTGTCATCGTTTTCGACAGACGAAAGGATTTCCTCCAGGCTGTGGTTACCAAATCGCTCCACATGTCCTTCCTTGTCCAGGTCTGCCAGCAACGAGATCATCTCCTGGGCGGTCGGGCTGGCGACGACCACTTTCCCCTGTTCGTCCAACAAGACCAGGCCGTCCGGCGTGCTATCCAGGATCGCCTGCAACCGGCTGCGTTGACGGCTTTCCTGGGCCTCAAGGCGGGCCATGGCATTGCTGGCCTGTTGCGCTACCGCTTTGATGTAACGTTCATCCTCTTCGCCAAAGGTGTCTGCGCCCCGGCTGTATGCACAGAGCAAGCCAACGACGCGGCTGCCACTGCGTAGCTCCGCATATATGCTGGATGGGATGGGCCACTTCAGAGCAAGCATTGGCACAGTCGCTTGGCCGGGGGAAACATCCAGCACGTTCAGTTCTGCGTTTGCGGCCAGTTGACCTCCGATGGAAACATAGGTGCCACGAAGTTGGTCGAGTATGCGCAGTCTGGCCTCGAAATCGAGAGAACCTTTGATCGCAACCGTCGAGGTATGGGGATGTGGGGAAAGAAGGCATACCACAGCATCAGGTGAAAGCAGTCCGTAAACAGCGTCCATCATCACAACAGTTAATTCTTCCTGAGAGAACACGCCGGCCAGTTTCTGTCCCAACTCCATCAAAGTGCGCAGCTCTTCGGTGCGTGTCTGGACACGCTGCTCCAAAGAGCGATTCAGGTCGGCCATATTCCGGTAAAGGTTGGCGTTTCCGATGGCGATGGCGGCGTGATCGGCCAACATGTTGAGCAGCCGAACCTCTGATGCCGTGAAGGTGTGTGGCACATCGAAGGCCGCATTCAACACGCCGACTACGCGGTCGCCCAGCTTGATTGGAAATCCGGCGATGGCATTCACGGACCAGGCGTGTGCCTGTTCGTCTTGAAAGAGGTCATGTCCGGAGACTTGATTGACGATGATTTCGGCACCGGTCTTTGCCACAGTGGCAGTCAGTCCGGAACGCCGGGGCTTGATGGTCTGTTTTGGGTGCTTGGCGTCGGAAGACCAAGAACTGATTCCAAATGAAAAAGCTTCCCTTTCCTGATCATACATAAAAAGGTGCGTGTCTGTGGCCCCAATGGTCTCGCGCGCGCGTTTGGCGACAGTCTCCAGCACTGTGGGCAGATCAAGCGAGCTCGTAATTTGCATACTGACCTCGCGCAAGGCCTCCAGTTCCGAAGCGCGGCGGTGTTCTTTGGCAAGGGTACGCGAGTGTACGATGGCCGATGCCGCAACATGGGCAAAAGACATGGCCGTTTCAATTTCATCGTCAGACAAGTGCCTGGGTTGGTCAAAATAAAGAGAGAGCGCGCCGATCATGCTGCCTTTGTAGTGCAGGGGGAAAAAGGTGATGCCCCGAAAACCTTCTTGTTCTACGAACGGACGAAACGGGCGATAAGCAGGGTCGGTTAGGGCATCGGCAACAATCAGGGGCTTTCCTGTAACCATCAACCGGGCCCCGGGCGTACTCTCGACTTGCTCCAACATGGCCTCGACGTACGTTGAAGAAAGGCCATGGAAAATAGGGCAAACCACCGAATTGCTCCCCTCTTGCAGCAAGTACAATGCACAGCGGTCGGCATCGAGAACCTCCATACTTTCGGTGACGATGTCGTGCAACACCTGCTCTTGATCCAGTCCGATGCTGATCCGTTCAATGGCGCGGCTGAGGGAAAAGAACCGTCTGGCCTGGCCCTGAACGCGTTCCACCAGGTCGGCTTTCTCGTCTAGGGCAGCCCGCAGTTGGTGACGGCCTTCGGCCATGACCATGACTAGGCTACCCACGGCAATAAACATACCCAGGACGTTGCCCAGCCAGAAGCCGATGGGGGCGAACCAGACGATGGGACGGAGGAAGGGAAAATCGAGTTTGTGCAATCCCCACAAGAAGAAGGCCGAGCTTACCAGTCCGGCACCGGCCAGGTGGCGTTTTCCCCGGTCGCGCCAGATGACATAGCCGGCGAGGATATAGGCCAGCCCCGTGATGCTGAACAGCGGGATTGTTGTCCACAAGAAATCCCGCAAGCCAAACATCCCGACCATCACCCAGCCAGACAGCAAACCGATTGCCAGCAGCCGTTCATGATCGGGGCGGTGAATTTCGGCGAACTCCAGGGTGCCGAACAGCAAATAGACGGCATTGAGACCGGCCAAAATCCATTTGAGTGATTCCAGAACAGGCTGATGGGGTGAGGAGAGGGTCGCCAGGGTCACTACCATGCGCAGGGCGTAGTATGCCCAGGCAAGGGTCCATAGCCGCATGGCCGCAGACGGCGCGTAACGGTAAACGTAAAGAAAGGAAACAAATAGAGTTAGTGTGACCAGTAATGTGCCGGCGACAGAGGGGACTAGCCAATCCATGTTAATCCCTTTTGGCTCATGTGGGTTTTAAGGTGGATCTAAGCACCATCAGGTTTCTGAGAAAGTCGGAGGTGACTCGCTTGAGATTGTGCGCCCACTCAAATATGGCAACGTAGAGGCCAAGGTAGTTCTTGTGAATACCGCGGAAAGGGCGCAGGAAGTTGCGCAAGCCGGTCCAGATGCCCTCCATGGTATTGCAATGGACTTCCCGGATACCATCGCCGTCATCATCACGGGCCCATTCCTTTCGTGAGTGGCAGACGGTAGCATGGCCTCGACCTGTTTCGGCGATGTGATTGTAGGCTGAACTCTCGTCGGTGTAGAGCGTCGTCGTTGGTTGAGTGTCCGCCTCGACTTGGGGCTGGATAGTGACTTGTTGGGTGTTGTTGCAGACCGTGAGACGAATGTGGCCCGATGTGCGTCCAACCACGCCCAAGGTCGGTGGACGATCGTTGTCCTTCGTCCCCAGTCCGCGGCGTTTGTTGGCCCGTCGGCGAGGGGGATCGTCCGGATCGTTGTGCTGGTCGCCTTTCTCGCCCGCATTCTGGTACATTTCATCCGCTTCCGTTTCGGTGTCGGTCAAAGGTGCGCGGGGAAGCCGCTCTTTGGCCAGTCTCTGAATGGCATGACGCCGTTTCAACAAATGGGACCGATCGATCCCCAGCTCGTCTGCCAGGTGCTTGGTTGGCACCCCCTGGACGATGCCGCGTATAATGAGGACGATGGTGACGCATGAGTAGCGACTTCCGCTCCAAATGGTGTCTGTGAAGATGTTGTACACCGCGCCGCATACGCGACATCTGTAGTCGAAGATCGGGTCCCGGTGTCGATCATGGGGCGACTGACCCGACGGCAAGGGATGACCGTGCGGACAAGCCAACCCTTCTGGGTGTAGCAGTTCAAGCAAGGAATCATAGCAATGCTGTTCATCCATCAATGTGTCAATCGGAAAGATCATCATGGGCTGCACTCCTTAGGCGACAGTTCGGCAAGATTGTGTGCAGGGTCATTATACACCAGCTATCTCTTTCCTGCAAGTGCCTTCACCTCGAAGCCCACATGAGCCGAAATATTTACTATAGGTGATGATCAGTTTAACACGATAGTATTAGATACTGTCCCAACAGTTGAGGACTGGTTGTTTGAAGAGGTTTATTCTATGGCTTCTGGATACTCAGCTAATAATCGTTTAACAGCTCTAGGTTGGGGAGAGCTAAAGAGACGAGAACGGAGTATGTTACTAAGCCTCAAGGGTAAATGCAAACTTCTTATTCTAACTGCTCACATGAGAATGGAATTTATTGGTAAGAGACCATCAGGACGATATGAACCAAAGGGAAAAGAAACAATAGCAGAATTAGCTAGTCTCTCTTTGATTTTAGAGAGGAAAGACAACAATCCTATTCCATCTGCTATTGTAGAAAAGAGTAGATTGATTACATCTGATATGAAACCTATGTTACCGCCACGTATTCCTGTATGTACGTGGGATAGTATCATAGCGTATCTTCTGCGTCCTCCCAACTGGGACGAACTCACAGATGAAGAGAAATCTAGTGAACGCTTAAATATTCAGCAACTACTAACACTCCTCAAAGATGCTGGCATGTCAGATGAAATAGTAGAGAATACAGCTTAGGAGAATAATTATGGATCGAAATGAACTACTTGAGCAACAAGATGAGTTAAATTCCCAACTGGAACAATATAATAATCGTTCCAGTTGGGAGTTCTGGGCAAATGAGCCACTTGGTTTTGATATTATCGAACTCAATTTGCAAATTGATGAGATTGGTCGTAAAATCAGTGGACAGCCTTGTTAGTAAGATAACAGTATTTTTTTATACCTGGATAAGGAGGATAGCTTATTGTAATAAGTATAGTAAATAAGTAGGCTCATGTGGGTTTTAAGGTGGATCTAAGCACCATCAGGTTTCTGAGAAAGTCGGAGGTGACTCGCTTGAGATTGTGCGCCCACTCAAATATGGCAACGTAGAGGCCAAGGTAGTTCTTGTGAATACCGCGGAAAGGGCGCAGGAAGTTGCGCAAGCCGGTCCAGATGCCCTCCATGGTATTGCAATGGACTTCCCGGATACCATCGCCGTCATCATCACGGGCCCATTCCTTTCGTGAGTGGCAGACGGTAGCATGGCCTCGACCTGTTTCGGCGATGTGATTGTAGGCTGAACTCTCGTCGGTGTAGAGCGTCGTCGTTGGTTGAGTGTCCGCCTCGACTTGGGGCTGGATAGTGACTTGTTGGGTGTTGTTGCAGACCGTGAGACGAATGTGGCCCGATGTGCGTCCAACCACGCCCAAGGTCGGTGGACGATCGTTGTCCTTCGTCCCCAGTCCGCGGCGTTTGTTGGCCCGTCGGCGAGGGGGATCGTCCGGATCGTTGTGCTGGTCGCCTTTCTCGCCCGCATTCTGGTACATTTCATCCGCTTCCGTTTCGGTGTCGGTCAAAGGTGCGCGGGGAAGCCGCTCTTTGGCCAGTCTCTGAATGGCATGACGCCGTTTCAACAAATGGGACCGATCGATCCCCAGCTCGTCTGCCAGGTGCTTGGTTGGCACCCCCTGGACGATGCCGCGTATAATGAGGACGATGGTGACGCATGAGTAGCGACTTCCGCTCCAAATGGTGTCTGTGAAGATGTTGTACACCGCGCCGCATACGCGACATCTGTAGTCGAAGATCGGGTCCCGGTGTCGATCATGGGGCGACTGACCCGACGGCAAGGGATGACCGTGCGGACAAGCCAACCCTTCTGGGTGTAGCAGTTCAAGCAAGGAATCATAGCAATGCTGTTCATCCATCAATGTGTCAATCGGAAAGATCATCATGGGCTGCACTCCTTAGGCGACAGTTCGGCAAGATTGTGTGCAGGGTCATTATACACCAGCTATCTCTTTCCTGCAAGTGCCTTCACCTCGAAGCCCACATGAGCCTCCCTTTTTATGAGATTGTGAGGTGAAGATGCATGGGGCAAGAGCTTTTCCAGCCCGTTTCTATAATTGTACGCCAAATCCATGCTGAGGTCAAATGGGGGGGGAGGGCGTCAATTTGTACGATGAGCTGGAGAAAGACCACTTGCCAAAACAGGGAACCTGTGGTATAGTATGCGCGGTTAGAACAATAGCAAGGTTGCATACACTTTCTGCTCCGGGCAGACAGAGAACCTCTCGCAATCTGTCATTCCCGGGGCCTCTAGTGAAGAGACCGAAGAAAGGAGATTCCCGCGATGGGCAAACTACGCAGTTATGAGCTTTACGTTGTGCTTCGTCCCGAGTTGGACGAAGAGGGGATTCAGTCGTTTACGGACCACCTCACCCAACTGGTTACCGATCATCGGGGCTCTATGGCCAGTATCCAAGTTAAGGACGTGCGCAAGCTGGCCTATGCCATCGAGAAGACGTTAGAAGGGCGAGATATTATCCTCCAACTCCGCCTGCCCCCCGGCCCGACGAAAGAGATCGAACGCCTACTTCAACTGAACGAGACCGTGCTTCGTTATCTCACGACCCGCATCCCGGATCTTCCGGAGCCGGAAGAAGAAACAACGAACGATGATTCTTCTCCGGCAATGGAAACGAAAGAGGTGGACGAAGAAGAACCTATTTCGCTCGATGCGCCGGAAGCTGCTATGGAAACAGAGGCTGTAGACACAGCTTTAGAAGAGCCGGAAGAAGAGGAGATGCAATAGTGAGCAACCATACCAGTCCAAGTACGTACAAGAAGAAACAACGCCGCCGCCGGCCTTTCCGAAGAAAATACTGCATTTTCTGTGCAGAAAAAGCCAAGGGCATAGACTATAAACAACTCGACTTGATTCGCCAATTTACGGACGATCGTGGAAAAATGATACCCCGCCGTAAAGCAGGAACCTGCGCAAAACACCAGCGTCAACTCGCGCTGGCCATAAAGCGTGCCCGATTTCTGGCATTGCTCCCATACGATGCAGAACACGTTCGCGTTTATGGTCGATAGCCAATGGCCAGGAAACGTCGCAACAGGGAATCGTCGCCAAAGGGACCAGATGTCTCTCGAAAGCAACGGGCTCGCAGCCTCCGTGAACAAAAGCAACGTCGACAAGTTCTGATCGGGCTGGCCATTGTTGGGGCCTTGTTGGTCATCATCTTTGGGGTGGGGCTCGCCCAAGAATTTATTCTGAAGGGAACCGCGCCCATCGCAGTGGTCAATCAACAGGAAATACGGACGGACACCTATCAACATAGAGTCCAATTCCAGCGATACCAACTCCAAGGCTACATCAATCAACTGACCGGCCAGCTTGGACAGCTCGACCCGACCGACAAGAGCGCCGACTTTCTGCGCCAATACTTTCAGCAAAATCTTCAGCAACTCCAGTCCCGATATACAAACATCGCCACACAAGTACTCAACGACATGATTGATGAGAAGCTGATTGCCCAACGTGCGCAGGAACTGGACATCACCGTAACCGATGCTGAGGTTGATCAAGAAATTCAACGGCAGATGGCAGCACAGGCACGGTCGGTCATCGCGGCCGATGCGACGGCCACGGCGACTGCCGCGGTGGCTGCGTCCGCGACCGCAGCCTTGTGGACGCCGACCCCGTTACCGACTGCCACCCCCACCTTGACAGCAACGGCGGCGCTGACGGACACGGCAACACCCACGGCACCAACCGAGGCCGGGCCACCGCCCCCCTCCCCTACGACACACGTCTACACGGCCGACGAGTTCCAGAAGGACTACGCGACCTTCTTGTCCAGTTTGAAAAACAATGTCAACCTGAGCGAGCAGGAGTTTCGCGATATGGCTCAGGCCAGATTGCTGCGCCAAAAGGTGCAAGATTACCTGGCACAGCAAGTACCGACTGAGGCCGAGCAGATTCATGCCCGGCATATTCTGGTGAAGACGGAGGAGGAAGCCACGAAAGTCACAGAGCGCCTCAATGCCGGCGATGATTTTGCCGCTGTGGCCCAGGACGTCTCCACCGACACCGGATCAAAGGACAAGGGCGGAGACTTAGGCTGGTTTCCACGCGGCCAAATGGTGAAACAGTTTGAAGATGCGGCCTTCGCACTGAAGCCAGGGCAAATTAGCGACCCGGTGCAAACGACTTTTGGCTTCCACATCATCGAGGTGCTGGAAGGGCCCGAGACACGACCGCTCGATGCGGCTACACTGCAAAGCAAGCAGCAATCAGCTTTGTCCGATTGGCTGCAAGAAGCACGCTACGGCCCGAACGTGGAACGCAAGTGGTCCGAGGACAAAGTTCCACCCGACCCATTCGGAACGCCGACTGGGGGGTAATCTAAGCCAGTCACCCAGACTGGCGATATACGTCCACCACATTTGGCAACTGGCCGATCTTGTTCAGGAGGCGGCTTAGTTGCGCCGCATCGGTGATCTCCAGCGTGGCCGTGATCAAAGCGGAGTGGTCTTGTTTGTTGGTTGAGACATGGGCGCTGCTCATGTTGACATCCTCTCGTGCCACGATGTTGGCAACATCGCTAAACAGACCACTACGGTCCCAGGCCAGGACTTCCACAACCACCGGATGCACCTCACGGGCAGATTGTCGCCACTTCACCTCGATCAAACGGCCGGTTGCTTCTTTGTTGAGAATGTTCGAGCAGGTCTGACGATGAATGCTCACGCCGTGTCCCAGGGTGATGTAGCCAACGATAGCGTCGCCGGGCAAGGGGTTGCAGCAGCCGGCCAGGCGGGTGAGCATGTTGCCGACCCCATTGATGCTGACATCGGCCGATTCCTTGGAGCGTGGGACTGTGGGCAGACGTGGGCCGATTGCTGGTCCAGGATCTGGCGGCACGTCTGTCTCTTTGAGTTCCAGGGCTTTTGCGGCCAGGGTTTGGGGGCTGATATCACCATATCCGATAGCGGCCAAGAAATTATCAACCTTGTCGTAATCTGCCAGATTGGCCAGTTGCTCAAAGTTCTCCTGCTTCATCCCCAGCTTCTTTAATTCATTCTCCAGGAGTTCTCGCCCTTGAGCGATATTGACCTTACGGTCTTGTTTTCGGAACCACCCACGGATTTTGGCGCGGGCGCGGCTAGTTTTGACATACCCCAGATGGGGGTTCAGCCAATCACGACTGGGCCGGCTGTTCTTCGTCGTAACAATTTCCACCTGATCGCCGTCTTTCAACTGGTAATCAAACGGGACCATTTTGCCGTCGATTTTTGCGCCCCGGCAACGATGTCCCACCTCCGTGTGAATTCGATAAGCAAAGTCAAGAGGCGTGGCGCCGGCCGGCAAATCAATGATTTCGCCTTTAGGCGTGAAGACGAAAACACGGTCGGGCAAAACGTCCGATTTCAGGGAGTCTACGAACTCACCGGCATCGGTCACGTCTTGCCGCCAATCAAGCAGGGAGCGCAGACTGGCGATGCGCGCCTCCATTCCTTTGTCTCCGGCGATCTGCTCTTTATAGCGCCAGTGTGCGGCAACGCCAAACTCTGCGACGTAGTTCATCTCATGGGTGCGAATCTGCACTTCCAGGGTTTTGCCCCCAGGCCCAACCACGGCCGTGTGCAACGATTGATAATTGTTCTCTTTAGGGTTGGCGATGTAATCATCGAATTCACCGGGAATCGGGGTCCACTGCGCATGAACGAGCCCCAGAACGTGATAACAGTCGCGCACTTTGTTGACGATGACGCGAACTGCCCGCACATCATAGATATGCTCGTAGTCACGCCCTTTCTGCCGCATCTTGCGATAGATGCTATAGATATGCTTGGACCGGCCACTGATCTCTGCCTCGATATTTTCTTTCTCCAGTTGATCTTGCAGGATGCGCATGACCTTCTCAACATACTTGTCCCGGTCTTCCCGCCGTTCCGCCACCAAGGCCTTGATCTCCTGATAAATGTCAGGCTCCAGATAGTACAGGCAGAGGTCTTCCAATTCCCACTTGACCTGCCAGATACCCAATCGGTTGGCCAGGGGCGCGAAGATATCCAAGGTTTCGCGGGCAATGCGTATCTGCTTGTTCCGCGGAACACCCCAGAGTGTTCGCATGTTGTGCAAACGGTCCGCCAGCTTGATGAGTACGACGCGAATATCGGCGGCCATAGCGAGGAACATCTTACGAAGATTCTCTGCCTGCCGCGCCTCTGTGATTGTGCGATCTTTGTGATGAGAAAGTTTGTCTATTTGTCCCAGCTTAGTTACGCCATCCACCAACTTCGCAATTTCTGGGCCAAACGCTTCTTCCACTTGCTCGATGGTGTAATCCGTGTCTTCGGGGACATCGTGGAGAAGGCCGGCAGCCACGGTCGGAGGATCCAGGCGCATGTTCGCCAAGGTATATGCGGTTTCCAAACAATGGTGGATGTAGGGTTCGCCCGTTTTACGGATCACGCCGGCATGTGCCCGATTGGCCAACTCGTAGGCACGCCAGATAACCTCCATGTCATTGTCCGGAAAGTTGTTCTGGACAATCTTCGAGATGTTCTCTATATTCGCTTTTGACTTAGTTTCTGGTGTAGGAACAGACATCGCCACGACTCCCCGCCAAGCAATCAGAAAAACCGTGGCACCTTTGCCAAAAGGAGGGACACGACCGGCAGAATGGACAAATCAGCCCAGTGCCCCTATAATCTCAATGGCGGTAGAGAGGTCGTTCGACAATGTCATAGGAATGGAGCCCGTTTTGCTTTCCAGAGTATGTAGCCACCGTCCTCGGGGCATCTCCGGTAAGCTCTATCCGGGAAACTCGTCTCCCGTCATCCGCCATGTTCTACCTATTCAGTATACACCGGATTTATTGAAATCGCAAGTTGCTGTGAACACAAGGGGGCCCGTCGTTTTTTTGCGTGGCAATTCTCTCAAATGAACCACGAAGGCACAAAGAACAACCTGTTTGAATGTTTCGATGTTGGGCCTGGAGTCTGGCGAAGATTTTTTTCCGTATAACACGGCATTTTCAGCCACAGACTGCACGGATTTCCACGGATTTTCATCTATTCTTTCTGATTTCTCCGTGAAAATCCGTGACAAAAACAAAATACGCCAGTGTCCAGGTTGGGACATGAGATAGGCCCGACGAGCAGGCTCTCTCGCTTGCCCCACTTTGTATGCTTCATATCTTTGTGTCTTGGTGGTAAGGACAGGCGTGAATGATTGTGGACGAAAAACTTTGACGAATACCCTGAACACGACCAGCGAAGACGGACAATCTCTGCCGGAAAGGCTCTTTGATTCTCTGTGGGCCGCACTCGGATCACCGAAGACGGTTGGGTTCCTACTCGCGGGCCTCCTGTTGGGTTGGGGCACAATGTGGCTGGTGCCCCAAATGCCGGCCCCCGTGGGACAAGATTCCCGCCTGGCTGCGCAGTGGATGGCCGCCAGGCTTCAAGGTGAGGGCCTCACCAGTGAGTTGCTGGCGTATGCCGGCGTTTTCGACATTCGTCACGCCTTCTGGTTTACGTTGCTGTGGGCGGGACTTGCCGCGGCTCTCTCGGTTGGTTTGGCCGATAGCTGCATGGAATTGTTGTGGCAATGGCGAAGCGGGCACAGACGTTCCTGGGCGGGCACGTCCCGTAGGATGGGACGGATACTTTTCTTTGCCGGCGCTTTGTTTGCCCTGGCTGGCCTTTACTGGGGGGACCAACATAACTTCTCGACTCGCGTGTCGCTCCTTCCTGGGCAACACATAGCGATCGGGCACAACCTGCCCTGGTCGCTGCGCTTCGATGGGTTCGATGCACCTCCGGCCACGGTCGGGCCGGGGCGAGAGCTTCGTGGCCGGGCCACCCTCCTCGGACTCGACGGCGCGCCGCTCGTCAGCGCGGACATTTCGAGCCGGCAGCCCCTGCAATTCGAGAACCTCACAGTCTGGCCCATCTGGTTTGGCCGACGCGTACGCCTTTCGGTGCGCGATGGGCAAGGAGCAAGCATAGTCTTGCGCGTAGGGAAGGAAGGGCCGCCGACCAATAACGCCCTCCTCTACTTCGGGCAAGACGAAGCACAGGAGATTCTCTTGCCCGCAAAGGACTGGCGGTTGACGTTGGACATGCATCTGGATTCGCAAGCCGTACGCGTCGAAATGCACCGTCCACCGCTCGCAGATGACAATGAATTAGCAAACACAGATCGTGTGGTAGTTCCTCCTACCACATTCTCCCTGGCAGGCGTTACCATTCGCATAGAGAGCGAAACGTACGCCACGCTGACCACGGATTACCGGCCCGGCCGCAAACTGTTGTTCCGGGGTCTGGGATTGGCTGGCCTGGGGTTGGCGATTCTCGCGCTGGCGCGTATTTTCCTGCCTGAGCAATTTCGTGTATAATGACAGGAGAACTTGCGTACCGAGCATTGTCTCCGTGCCCAATCGGACCGCCCGGGCTTGGAATACGATGCTACAAGGGAGAACAAATCTGTGAGGAAACTGGTTGTAGGCGTGGCCGGGGGTACCGGTTCGGGAAAAACTACCATCTCGCAAGAGATATTGCGACGGGCTGGCGTGAACAACATAGCATACGTCCAGCACGACAGCTACTATCGAGACCGCAGCCACCTACCTCCTGCCGAGCGAGGCAAAATCAACTTTGATCACCCGGACGCGCTAGAAACCGACCTGCTCGTACAACACATCCACCTCCTCAGGCAGGGGAAAACTGTCCAGGTCCCGATTTACGATTTCACCACCCATACGCGTCGCCCGCAGACGAAAACCTTGGAGCCACGGCCCATTCTCCTGGTAGAAGGAATCCTGATCTTCGTTGAGCCGGCGCTGCGAGACGTATTTGACATCAAGATTTTTGTGGACACCGATGCCGACATACGCTTCATTCGCCGTTTGAAGCGGGACATTTCCGAACGTGGCCGCACGCTGGAATCTGTTGTACAACAGTACAGGGAAACTGTGCGGCCCATGCACCTGGAATTCGTAGAACCAAGCAAACGCTACGCAGACATGATCATTCCGGAAGGGGGCCATAACAGCGTTGCGCTGGACATGGTTACGGCACGCATAGAGAAGATGTTGAACGGGGAAGGATGAAAATGGGGAAGCATACGCCTCCCGCCGTCGGGCGCACTTGACACACAGAGAGTGGCGGCGTATAATAGCGGTACTAGTTGATAAAGGTCGATGGTAACAATATGCGCGAAATTCTTGTCGAACAGGAATGGGGACGTCATCGCCTATTACTCTTGTTAGCAGCCGCAATGATTGTGATTTGGCTGTCTCCACTGGACATAGTTCTGGGTGACATTTCTCGTCTGGCCTATTTGCACGGGGCTATGGTGTGGGTCGCCCTCATTTGCTTGACGACAGGCAGCCTGTTCGGGCTGAACCACCTGCGAACCCATCGCATCGTGTGGCACCGGCGCTCCCAGGCACTGGTACGAGCCGGCCTGGCATTCTGGATCGGGTATCTGCCGTTAAGCATGTGGACAGCACACCTGGCTTGGTCTCGCGTGTTTCTGGCCGAACCTCGTTATGGTATGGCCCTGGCGATAGCCATCGCCGGCCTGTCGTTCCAGATCGGGGCCATCCTGTTGGAGAGCCGCCGGCTGGGCAGCCTGCTGAATGCAGCACTTGGCCTCTTCGTGTGGGCCATGCTGTTTCGTACCCCCCTGGTCATGCACCCAGGAGCTCCCATTCGCACATCACAGTCACTGGGCATCAAGCTGTTTTTCTTTGCCCTGGTAGCCATCGGTTTGCTCGTCGCCGTGCAATTGGGATACTATTTAACTCCCCTCAAGGACCAGCAAATGACAAAAACGCAAACAACCCAGGCATGAAAAAAGTGAGGAGGACTTGATTTACCGTGGACACAACATACAAAACAAATTCCGCAGCCTACTGGGAGAAACTAACGCTGGGCGGGGCCGACCAGGATCAACTCTACGCATTTGCACTCTCTGAGGGGAAACCTTGCCGCCTTGATAAGTTTGTTCATCCAATCGTCGAAGCGCACTGCCAGCGGGAACTGAAGCGAGTAGCTACCCTGCAAAAAGAAGGTATCTCCTACCAGCCCGCCGAAAGTTATTCCGTCGGCCAGGAGCTCCGCTTTGCCGCCCTGGGCCACCGACTCGGAACGATTAAAAGCATTCGCAAAGGTCACAATCCAAGGTTTTCTCCATTCACAGTAATTGCCGTGGAACTGAGAAATCCCACTGAAGTTCGCGACTTCGTAAGCGATTTTCCAGAAGTCCATTCATTGAACCTTCCTGTGGCCCCCGAAGACAAAGCACCAAAAGTCGATACCGTCATGGAATTATACGGACCATACGTACAGGCCCAGGTCGCCGAAGCATTACAGTCGAACCCAGAGTTTGTTTCCTACAACGGTTTATGGCTCCTGAAAGACTTACTACTGGAGGTTCATGTAGGACATCTGAATATTGCCGAAGCGATGATTGACGTAGCGGGAACACCGATTACTCCGGAAGAGCTACTTGCAGAGATGGACTTTTCAGAGGATGCAAACTCCTCGCTCCAAGCATTTTCCCTAAATTATGCCTTAACACAAGACGCTCGCTTTTCCAATACCGGGACCGACGAGAACCCACTGTGGCACTTGGTACGCCTGTTGCAGGAAGGAGAAAACACATAACATGCTTTACCTAAGAGCAGATGTCAATACAGAATTTCAAATTGACTGGTCGAAGATCGAGCGGCCAGACCTCAGCCGTACCCAAGTCATGGAAGAATACCTGTGTGCCGCTTGCCAAGAAGAGTTGGAGAAACACCCCGATCCGCAGGAAATGGTAGACGGAATTGATATGGTTACCGGAGAAGTTCACCAGGTCAGCCTGGTACATGAACACCTCGTGATTTGCTGTAGTGCCCAGCCTGATTACATCACGCCCACTACACCCCTTAGCACGGCGCTATTTCGAGCACTACTGGCCACTTGGAACCATCGCCTGACGCCGCTGGAACTACAGAAGCAAAGGGGCATACGACGTAGTGATCCGGAAGCAATATTGCGCCTCCTCACCCGTGGCCCACTGCGCGAGAGCATCATTCCGGTACCATCAGATTAGGAGAAAATCCCATGAATATTCATTCCCTGCCCGGCCCCGAAAACATTGCCCGCCGGCAACTCCCCAATGGAATCGTCGCGCTGGCCCGTGAAAATCATACCAGCCCGGCGATCGTCATAGAAGGATACGTTGCCGCAGGCAGCGCGGATGAACAGGCAGACCAGAGTGGCTTGTCGGCATTTACGGCAAGCCTCCTGCTACGCGGTACGGCAAAGTATACGTTTGAACAGCTCAACGAATTGGTTGAAGGGGTCGGAGCCAGGGTCAGTGTGTCTGGCGGTATACACAAGACTCATTTCAGTGCCAAGTGTCTCGTTGAGGACTTCCCACTCATCCTGAACGTGCTGGCCGAAGGCCTGCTCCACCCTGTCTTTCCTCCGGACCAAACGGAAAAGGTGCGCGGCGAGATCATGACCGGATTGCGTGAAAGGGATAACGACACACGCCAAGTGGCCAGACTCACTTTCCGCTCCCTGGCCTATTCTCCGGCGCACCCCTACAGTCGCAGCATAAGCGGCTACAGGGAAACTATCGAAGGCCTCACACGCGACCAACTGGCCGACTTCTACCAAACTCATTACGGCCCTCAAGATATGCTCATCACCGTAGTGGGAGCGATTGACCATGACGCCGCCGTCGAGGCCGTTGAGCGCACCTTCGGAGCCTGGAAAAACGAGAAACAAGCCACTCCAGCTTCACTTCCCGCTCTTGATCCCATACTCGATGTTCGCCGGAAGTTCAAACCGCTCGCCGGGAAGACCCAGGCCGACATCGTCTTGGGATACCTGGGACCTCCGCGTCGTGATCCAGACTATCTGGCCGGCAGCGTGGCAAATATGGTTCTGGGGGGATTTGGACTGATGGGCCGGCTGGGTGACACCATCCGCGACGAACAAGGCTTAGCCTATTACGTCTATAGCCGGTTGAATGGCGGACTGGGTCCAGGGCCTTGGACCACAGTCGCCGGCGTAAACCCGCGCAGTGTAGAGCAATCCGTCCAGGGCATCCTGGCAGAAATCCAGCGACTGGTCGAGACTCCTGTATCCCCCGAGGAACTAACCGACGTCAAGGCATACATGACCGGGTCACTGCCTCTCCGGCTGGAAACCAACGAAGGCGTAGCCTTGTCAATCCTGGACATGGAACTATATCAACTCGGTTTGGATTACTTGCAACGCTACTCTGACCTCGTTCAAGCGATTACTGCCGAAGACGCGCAACGCGTTGCCAGCCAATACTTGCATACCGATGCATACGCCTTGGCTATTGCCGGCCCACCGAACGATGAATCATAAGATTCCGCTGTCCACCGGCGTGGACATAGTAGAAGTGCGGCGCGTGGACCAAGCCATTTCCCGCTGGGGATTACGGTTTCTGGACCGTGTCTTTACGCCGCGCGAACAAGTGCAATGCGCCGGACGATGTCAATCCCTGGCCGCCCGTTTCGCAGCCAAGGAGGCGACCGCAAAGGCTCTGGGTACCGGAATCGGCATCGTATCCTGGCGAGAGGTAGAGATTCTTGCTGACCAGCGTGGCAAGCCCCACCTTCATCTCCACGGAAACGCAACCTTGCTTGCAGCCCGGCAAGGCTTGCAACAGTGGGCCGTGAGCCTCTCCCATTCACGGGAATATGCCGTCGCCACCGTCGTCGCCTCCACCGCAAGCGGCCCCTAGACAAAGACAGGAATCATGGAACAATTCAAAGACCGGCATGATGCCGGACAGCAGCTCGCACAAGCACTCGATTTTGTACAGGCAAAAAACGATGTATTGGTACTAGCGATTCCTCGCGGGGGCATCGTCGTGGGCTGTGAGGTCGCGGCGGTCCTGAAAGCCCCCATTGATGTCGCACTCGTCCGGAAAATCGGCGTGCCCGGCAATCCCGAACTGGCCATGGGCGCCATTTCCGGTGACGGCACGGTTTATCTGGACCAAGACTTGATCTCTCAACTGCGTATTCCCTTGTCGTACGTAGAAGAAGAGCAAAAGCGACAGAAAGAAGAAATCTCCCGACGGCTAGCCATCTACCGAAGCAATTGCCCCCCCCTGGAAATCGAAAACCGCTGCATTGTATTGGTAGATGACGGCATAGCGACCGGATCCACTGTAGAAGTCGCGCTTCGTTCTCTCCGGAAACACAAATTGCGCGAGCTGATCCTGGCCATCCCTGTGGCACCTCCAGCTTCATTCGCCCGTCTCTCCCGCCTTGTGGACCGGGCGGTCTGCCTCCGTTCCCCAGAGCTTTTCTGGGCCGTCGGCTCGTTCTACGAATCGTTCGACCAGACGACGGACGACGAAGTCGTGGCTCTCCTGTCCCAGGCTCGCAAGGCGTTCCCCTAGCAGCTTGTCGGAGAAAGAATCATGGGATACAGATTTGCAGGATAAACACAGATTTTCCGATGATTTGGCCTAAACATCTGTGTTTTTCTGTGAGAATCTGTGTCCTCCAGTATCTTCTCAATATTCCGGGGCGAAGAAGTTCGACTTTTACAAAAGTCGAACTTCTGGGTCGCCCCACCCCGTTTTATTGAGAAGATACTGGAAAGTTGGCAACCTTCACAGTCCCCCCGTTTCTGAATAACACAAGTTTGTGGTAAAATATACAGTTACCATGAACGGCTGCACGCCGCCAGTGTTGAAACCCGCAGAATAACAGTTGGCGGCTACTCTTGTCAAAGGAGAGGACGTGCTGGACCTTTCAGTAGTCGAAAACATGCTCGATTTGTTGGGGAACCGCCCCCCACAAGTTGAACCAAAAACGTGCTTGAACAACCGGCACAGGGACGCTGGCTGCCGGCGTTGCGTGGGCGCCTGTCCCTCCACGGCACTCAGCCTGAACGAGGTCACCGGCCCCACCGCTGGCACGACCGATGTCATCGTTCTGGACGTGGAACAGTGCGTTGGTTGCGGGTTATGCCTGCGCCTTTGCCCGACCAACGTCTTCCAACAACGCTCTTCCCCTGAAATCAAACTGCTCGATGCCTTCCACAATCTCCGTTCGAGCGAACCAGTTGAGCTGACCTGCCCGCAAAACGAACAGCCACACCTTGGCAGAGTCCCAAACTCGACGGTGGTAGGCGCCCCCCGTTGTCTTTCGGCACTCTCCGTACCGTTGCTGCTGGCCCTGCAAAAGCAGCCCTCCGCGCTGTGGCTCAATGACGCGGTTTGCGAATCTTGCCCGATTGGACGGACACAACCCTACATCGTAGACTCGGCAGTCGCCACGAACATGCTTCTGGCGGCTTTTGACCGGCCGGCCACGTTGCGCACGTACACCGGCAACAGCGAAGCGTTAGGCCCGCCGGCCGAGAGACCTGTCCTTTCGGGAGAAGAGCCGGTCTATTCCCGCCGGGACTTCTTTGGCTCTTTGGGACGCCTGACGCGCCAGGCCGCCGTCGCCGTCCTGTCCGAGAGCCTGACGCCGCCAGAACCGGCCGGGCCACGTCCGGTAGACCAGCGCTTGCCGCACCAACTGCCGGAGAACCGCCGCCAATTGCTCACCGCACTGCGCGCACTCGGTGCGCCGGCCGAAACACCAATAGACCTGCACAAGATTTCCGCCGCCACGGTTTCTGTCGACGGAGACAAATGCTCCGCTTGCGGACTCTGCGCGCGCTTTTGCCCGACCGGGGCCCTGGAGCTTCTATCCGATGAATCGCATTTCGTGATCAATTTCTTGCCGGCCGCCTGTGTAGATTGCAAAATATGCGACCTGATCTGCCCGGACGATGCCGTTTCTTTCGCATACCAAGACTCGATTGCGCCGATGATCGAATCGGACCCAGGCCATCTGCTGGCCGGAAACCTGGTTCCCTGTGCCCGTTGCAAGCAGCCCGTGGCCGGTGAACCCGACACGCCGGTCTATTGCTATGTCTGTAGTACCCCACACCCGCAGGAAGCCCTGTTGCGCAGCCTGCCGATGTGAGTACCGGCGGAAAAGATATGTCCACCGGCCTTGAAATGGGTAACGGAGAACTGCCATGAGTAGCAAAGAACTGAACGCGCTGGCCGAAGTGCTACACATTGTCGCCTTTGAGTCCATTTACGAAACAGTCGCCAGCAAGTATGGGGAACGCCTGGCCACGCCCCTCCTCGCCGAAATCATGGCCACGGCATTCCACAAAATGGCCAAGAGAAAATTGGTGCCCTTCGATATCAGCAACGGGTATGCGGAAGTGTTCGCAACCTGTTATACCCTGTTGCAATCTTGTGGATTTGTCTTCGAGGAAGAAGTCCTTCGCGATGACCCTACCTGTTTCTCCGCACGCATCACGGAATGTCCGCACATAGCGTATACCCGCAGGGACCAGCACAACTGCGCGGCCTGCTTGGGGATCAAAATGGGCGCGTTTCGGATTGTGACCGGCAAGCAGCCCGCATACCTGGTCAACCAGATCAACCTGGATGATGACTTGCCGTTGGAAGAGAAGGAAGCCAAAGTGGAAGAAGAGTTCGCAGAAAAACATAGCGCGAGGGAGCGGGCCGTCATTGGCGTGCTTCAACGCATGGCCACCGGCAGCCCTGATTGCCGATTCTACATTCGCCTGCCGGCACCGCGGAGAGCGGAGAGCGTGGAGCATGGAGCGTGGAGCAAGTGAGCGAATCAGCAAATAGGCGAATGCTGTGAAGACGTAAAACGTGATGTCTTTGCACATCACGTTTCACGTTATCCAACAATCCAAAATCTAAAATCGGAACCCCTGAGACCCAACACATGAATTGTCACGAAGAAAGCAGCACCCCAGACGACTGGCCGGCCGGCGAATCTGTCATCCTCGTCGGTCACCCCAACGTGGGCAAGTCGGTCATTTTCGGCGTACTCACCGGACACTACGTCACCGTTTCCAATTACCCAGGCACCACCATCGAAGTGATTCGCGGACGGGTATCGGTGGACGGACGAACCGACCCCATCATCGATACCCCCGGCGTGAACAGCCTCTTCCCCATCTCGGAGGACGAGCGGGTCACGCAGCGCATCCTGTTGGCCGAACCGCCGCACATCGTTGTGCAGGTCGGCGATGCCAAGAATCTGCCACGCACCTTGATGCTCACGCTGCAATTGGCCGAAATGGAAGTGCCCTTCATCCTGGACCTGAATATGGCCGATGAAGCGCAACAACGAGGCATCTCCATCGACACGATGCAATTGGGCCAGACGCTGGGCACGCCGGTATTTTGTACCAACGCCGTCAAGGGAGAAGGAACGGCGCAGTTGGTGACCGCGTTAGAGACTCCCCGTCGTTCCACGCTGCGGGTATCCTACGATCCGGAAATCGAAGAGTCGCTCCTGGCCATCGCCCCCTGGTTGCCGGCCACACACATCGGTGCGCGCTATGTGGGCAGCGCCCTCCTGGCCGGCGACGACGAGATCGCCACCTGGGTCGCCGCCGCACGTGACGAAGAAGCACTGGCCCAAATCTGGCACATTCGGGACTCCTTGCAGGCGCACTACAACCGCCCACTTTCCTACGTGCTCAATGAACAACGATTGCAATTCGCCTACCGCCTGGCCGACCAAGTCAGCCGGCAAGACTCGTCGGCCGGCTCCTCCTGGGGCGAAACCCTGGGGCGCTGGACGGTGCACCCCATCGGCGGCATTCCCTTCATGCTGCTGGTTCTCTACGTTACCTACAAGTTCGTCGGGGAACTGGGCGCGCAAACGATGGTGGACCTCCTAGAGACCCGCCTGTTTGGTGGCCTGATCAACCCCTGGATTGCCGGGCTGGTGCATGCCTGGATACCCATTCCCATCGTCCAGGATTTTCTTGTGGGGCCGTACGGCCTGGTGCCCATGGCTCTCACCTACAGCTTTGCCATCGTCCTGCCCATCGTCAGCACATTCTTCCTCGTCTTCAGCTTCCTGGAAGATTCCGGCTATTTGCCTCGCCTGGCAGTCATGGTCAACCGCCTGTTCAAAACGATGGGGCTGAACGGGAAGGCGGTCTTGCCCATGATCCTGGGGCTGGGTTGCGACACAATGGCCACCATGACCACCCGCATCCTGGACAGCCGCAAGGAGCGCTTGCAGGTGACGTTGCTGCTGGCGCTGGGCGTACCCTGCTCCGCCCAACTGGGCGTGATCCTGGGCATGATCGCCTTCCTGGGGCCGCGCGCGGCCCTGATCTGGGGCGGCGTGATCGTTGCCACGATGCTCGGCGTGGGCTACCTTTCTGCGCGTGTGATTCCCGGCCGCGGGTCGGACTTCATCCTCGAATTGCCGCCCATTCGCTGGCCACAACTTTCCAACATTTTGGTCAAGACGCTGGCCCGATTGGAGTGGTACCTGCGCGAAGTCGTCCCCCTCTTCATCCTGGGGACCGTGATCCTGTTCGTGCTGGACAAGCTGACCATCCTCAAGATCATTCAGCGCCTGGCCTCGCCACTGGTTGTCGGATTCCTGGGATTGCCGGCAGCGGCAACCGACGCCTTCCTCATCGGTTTCCTGCGACGCGACTACGGCGCAGCCGGACTCTTCGCGCTGGCCCGCGCGGGGGCCATGACCCCTGACCAAATTCTGGTCAGCCTGGTGACGATCACCCTGTTCGTTCCCTGCATCGCCAACGTGCTAATCATTGCCAAAGAATATGGCAACCGGACCGCGCTGGCGATGTCCGCATTCATCTTCCCCTTTGCCTTTTTGATTGGAGGGGTTTTGCACTTTGCTCTGAGGATGTTCGCATGAAATGTCCGTTGTGTGGTTACGAATTCGATGAATCGGAACTTGGTTGTGAGGCCGAGTGCCCTTTGAGTACCGACTGCCAGATGGTTTGTTGCCCGCATTGCGGCTTCCAGGGAATCGACCCGAGCAGCTCTGCGGTCGTAGGCTGGTTCCAACGCCTCCGAAAACGGCTGCGCGGCGAGGAGAGCCCCGAAGCGCAAAACCCTCCAGGCGAGAAGCGCGCGGCAGTGCCGCTATCCCAATTTCCAACGGGGCACTGGGCACGAGTCACCCACCTGGCATCGACACGCGGCTCCCGACTGCAACGGCTCAGCGCACTGGGCATCGCGCCGGGCAGTCGCGTGCGGCTGCAACAACACCACCCGGCCTACGTCGTACAAGTCGGCAACCTGGAGCTGGCCCTGGACGCCGAAATCGCCGGCGAAATCTTTGTCACGGCGGAGGAAGGGGTGTAAGTCCCTTCCCGATAGACTCTTTGTACTTTGAACAAGAAGTTCTCACCACCAAGACACAAAGGCACAAAGGAAAGAAGACTCTGCTAAAAAAAGCTCTCGCACCCGTCCTCGGGTGCGGGAAATCGGCCCGAGGACGGGCCTCTGAGCGACTTTTTTCAGGGGAGTCAAAGAACATCTTTGATTCTATGTATCTTGGTGGTGAGAAATCCGGTTTAGGGAGTAGGGAAATGGCACGCGGAACCCAAAACGAAAAACGCGAAACAGCTCACAAGCTGTACGACACGCTGGGCCGGCAGATCACTTATCTGCGCGTTTCGGTGACGGACCGCTGCAACCTGCGCTGCTTGTATTGCATGCCCCCCAAAGGCGTCCGCTTCAAACCGCGCGAGGAGATTCTGACCTACGAGGAGATCGCGCGCATCGTACGCGTCAGTGCGACCCTCGGTGTGCGGAAGGTTCGCCTCACCGGCGGCGAGCCGCTGGTGCGCTCGGACGTGGTCGAGCTGGTATCGTCGCTGGCCGCCACGCAGGACATCGAAGAGGTCAGTCTGACCACCAACGGCATACTCCTCGACCGCTACGCAAGAACGTTGGCCCGCGCCGGATTGCGCCGGGTGAACGTCAGCCTGGATACGCTACGCCCCGACCGGTTCCAAAGAGTCACCCGAGGCGGCGACCTGGAGCAGGTGTGGGCCGGCATCCGCGCCGCGGAGGAAGCGGATCTGCGCCCGATCAAACTGAACGTTGTCGTCGTGCGCGGCCTAAACGACGATGAACTGTGCGACCTGGCCCGCCTGACCCTGGATCACGACTGGCACATTCGCTACATCGAGTTGATGCCCTTCCGGGAGGAAACAGAGTGGGATGCCGACATGCCGTCTACTGGCCATCGCTATGTCCCGCTGTCGGAGATGTTGGAACGGCTGGAGCCTTTGGGGGAACTGTTGCCGGTCGAGCACGAAGTGAACGGTGCCGGCCCTGCGCGTTACCAGCGCATACCCGGCGCGCGGGGAACGCTGGGGTTCATCAGCCCCATCGGCCTGCACTTTTGCGATAGCTGCAACCGTCTGCGCCTGACCGCCGATGGGCACATTCGCCCCTGTCTGCTGGGAGACGAAGAATTGGACCTGCGCGCGACCCTACGCGCCGGCGCCAGCGATGAAGAGTTGCTGGCGCTTCTGCAAGAGGCTACCCACATCAAGCCGCCCAGTCACCTGCTGGCCGAACACATTGTGCCCCACGAGCGGCCCATGTCTGCGATTGGAGGCTAGCAACAAGAATTACCCCTCTTCGTAGGCCCGCTTTGCCTCCTCGGCGATAATCTTAATGCCTTCGCGGACGACGGCCTCTTCCCCCGAATAGTTTACACGAATGCACTCATGCTTGTGCCGCCATTCTTCGTGCAAGCCGGGGAAGAAGTAGTGCCCGGGCACGATAATGACCCCTCGATTCTTCAGCCGTTCGTACAGTTCCTGACAGGTGATGGGCATTCCCCGGAACCAGAGCCACAGGAAAAAGGTCCCTTCCGGCTTATGCGCGTAGTAATCGAGGTCGCCCATTTCTTCCCGAAGCCACGCCATGGCCTGATCCAGCTTACGCTGATAGAACGGTCGTATCACCTGGCGGCTCAGCTCCATCAGCTCATCCGTTTTCACCAGTTCTTCAATCAAGACAGCGGCCATACTTCCCGGCGATAGGCTGATGATAGCGTTCAACGCGGAAATCGCCGAGATCACCGCTTCGTTGGCAATGACAATGCCCGTGCGCCCGCCCGGCAGCCCTAGCTTCGAGAGGCTCATGCACAGAATGATGTTCTCCCCCCACACAGGGTAGGTATCGGTAAACAAGATATTTGGGAACGGCAAACCGTACGCATTGTCAATGATCAGCGGGACATTGTGCGCTTTGGCCAGCCGGCTCAGCCTGGCGATTTCATCTTGGGTGAGGACATTTCCAGTTGGGTTGGTTGGCCTGGAAACACAGATAGCTGCGATATCATCGGTCACCGCGACCGCGTCAAAGTCGATGTGATACTTGAACGTGTGCTCGTCTATGAACTCGATCTCCGGTTTGTTGGCCACAAAGAGGTCTCCGGACAGGCCCACGTCCGCATAGCCGATATATTCCGGCGCAAGGGGGAGGAGAATCCTCTTGTACGATCCATCCTCAAAGTCGCCGGCCAGCATGTTGAAGAGATAGAAGAAAGCTGTCTGGCTGCCGTTGGTCAGAGCAATGTTCTCCGGGCCGATATCCCACCCGCACTCGCGGTTGAACAGGCCGGCCAGCGCCTCCACAAACGCGACATCCCCTTGCGGCGGGCTGTAGTTACCGGCCAAGCGCTGAAACCGTACCGGGTCACGCAAAATGGCAGCGGCCTTTTCGCGCAAACACGTTTGAACTTCGGGAATGACGGCAGGGTTTCCGCCACCCAACATCAGCGTCTCTTGACCCTGCGCCAGCGCACGTCCCAGGTCATCCATCAATTGCAAAATGCCCGATTGCGCAGTAAATTTTCTGCCAAACTTCGAAAGTTTCATTTCTTGCTCCAATTATGACCGCCAGCAGCCAAGCGTTTTACCAAGGATTCTTCTCATCGGCCCCGACGGTTCGCTCACGGGGTAATTATCTGGAGTCTGGCGAGAATGCAAGCGTTCAGGTACCCAGAAAATAGAACGCTGGTTGCGCTGATTACCGCAGATACTTTCAAGAAGTCAGCGAAACTCTGCGTGTATCTGCGTTGTCTGCGTCCTATTCCGGGGGGGGGCTGAACCATGCCCGAAAATTACATTTGTCGCTTAGCACGGCAGTTTTAGGCCACAGATTGCACGGATTTCCACAGATTTTGAAGCGGTTTTTATTCTTCGTCAAGAACCTCGACTTCATCCGGGAGATTGGGGACAACGCAAAGAAAAGCAAACGCCTCGTCTCCTTCAACCCGATACCAGTGGGGCACATCTGCCGGAATGAAAACGACGTCACCTTGCTTGACGTTGTACACCTTATCGCCGACGCCGACCTGGGCCCGGCCCTGAAGGACAAACTGCTCATGTTCAACAGTGTTTGTGTGATTCGGCATCCCCCCGCCGGGTTCCATGATGAAGCGCCGCATGGCAAAGTGCGGGCCCGCGTCCGGCCCAATCAACACTTGCCGGACCGTACCCGTCCCGGCCAACACCGGATCAGCGGAGACGTCATCAGCATGTTTCACAGTCATTTCCTGTTCCTCCTTACTTTCTCAATTGCGGGATTTCCGCCGCGCCAGATAATACCACAGTTGCGCAATTTAATCAACCTGCTGATCTCTCTACCAGCCGCAAGACCTCCCGCTTTGGCGGCGGATCGCTCCCTCCCCATCGCCCCACGCAGAGCGCCGCCGCGCCCAGGGCGAAGGCCATGACCCGCGCATCCGGCCAGCCCTGCACCAGGCCAAAGAGACAGCCGGCCATGAAAGCGTCCCCCGCGCCGAGCGTATCGCGCACCTGCGCCGGCAGCGGGCTGTGTTCTTGCGGCGTGCCACTGGGACCAACGGCAACCACCATGCCGGCGCCCGATGTGGTAACCACCAGCCCGCGCGACTCACTTTGCAGGGCGCGGGCGTGGTTGGCCATCGCAGCCAGATTCTCGCTTCGCCCGGCCCGGTTTACGATTAGGTCGCAGAGGGGCAGCAACGGGTCATCGCTGCGCAACACCTGGGCGGCGGCCACCTGTTTTCCCAGGCTGCGCGCTCGTTGCACCAACGCCAGCCGCCGCGCGCCGGCATAGGCGCCCAGGAATATCCAGTGGGCTTGGTCAAGGGCACGATCGGGCAAGCGGGGATGTGGCGCAGCGTCAAAGCCCCACGCTACCAAACGGTGTTCCCCATCTGCGGTCACGAACACGCGACAAAACGGGGTGGAGACGTCCGGCAAGCGGGCCAGGAGTGATACGTCCAGGGCGTCGAACTGTGCCAGCCTTTGCCAGACCAGGGCCCCATAGGCGTCCTGTCCGATGGCATTTCCGGCCAACACTACCGGCACACCCCACGCGGCCAGATGGACAGCCACGTTGGCCGCTGCCCCACCCAGGCAGTAGCGGTCTTCCATGGCGTGGATCCCCTCGTCCAGCGCCGGCAGGTTGGGAATAGCCAACAGATTGTCTACACCAATGGAGCCATAGCACAGCACGCGTTTCATGGTTACTGCTCAGGCACGCAGCAAGAATGGTCTCAGCAACGGTCGGTAGCCCCCCCAGCCCCCCAATTCTGGGGGGGGGGGGTAAAGCGGTTTCCCCCCAAAGTTGGGGGGCTGGGGGGGGGCTGGCTGAGCAGTAACGTTTCATGAAGGTATCCAATCGGCGTTCAGGTAGTCTCCCGTTTGGGTGTTGGCAAACATCATGAACCACAGATTTCACGGATGACACAGATTGAAAAACCAACAAGAATCTGTGCAATCTGTGCAATCTGTGGTTCGCCCTTTTGGTTCTGGCTCGGACAGCCTAGGGCCCGGCGGCGAGGGGCTCATCCTGAAACACCAAGTCAACGAAGTTTTTCAAAATGTGTGCGGTCACTCCCCAGATGGTGTGCTCCCCATAGTCATAGAAATAGACCCACCCCCGGCGATTACTCCGCACCCACCATTCGCGCCGGCAGTTTTCTGGATTGAGAAAAAAGGCCAGGGGAACCTCGATCAGCTCGGCAATTTCGTCGTAGTTGACGCGGTACGCGTAGTCTTCGGGCAAAACTCCCACAAAAGGGGTGATGACGAAGTCAGACACCGTAGAGTAATCATCCAGGTGTCCCAGAATCTCTACATCATCCGCCAGGATACCAAGCTCTTCGTACAATTCGCGCATGGCCGTGACCTGCAAATCCGCATCATCCGCATCGCGAGACCCACCGGGAAAACAGATTTGGCCCCTATGATTGCGCAGATTCTCGGCACGTTTGGTGAACAACACCTTCCAGACAGGGCCCTCCAGCAGCGGGATCAAAACGGCAGAGGCTCGAAGCCGCTGGCTGTGGATGGCGCGGGAATGGTGGTGGGACAGGGCTTCGCGGATGCGTTTCTTCACCGATCTACCGGTCTAGCAGGCTGTCGGAGAGGTCTGTTTTTTCTTATTAGGACACAGATTCTCACAGATAAACACAGATGTTCAGGCCAAATCATCGGAAAATCTGTGTCCCATGATTCTTTCTCCGACAAGCTGCTAGCAACAAATCGCTGTAGGAGCCTTCGATCAGATCGTGCTGTTCGATTCCAAGGGCGTCCATGAGGGTATGCACTTTCTCGTATTCCGCGGATACTTCTTCGTCCTCGCACACCGCTTCGAATTCCAGAAAGGCTCCCAAGCCTTTCACGTCGTCCAGGTGAATGCGCACGTTGTCCAGTATCCACACATCGCGCCGTTTGTCCACGACCACCCAGGCACCGAGTGCGCGTTCCAGCAGCGCTCCCATGGCCGTGGAATCTTCGACCGGAACGAGGACGTAGTCGCTGCGTTTGGGGCCGGCCTGGTCGGGCCGCTCGTAATAGACCAATTGGTCGGGGCCGGCATCCCGTTCGCGCAACTTCATACGGCCCTTTGGCACGACAAAATAGGTGTCCCGCTGGTGCTCGACGCCGGCTAGCCGCGCTTGCAGCCGTTCAAGCTGGGTACGGGCTCGCGCATGGTCCGGGTAGCGTGCCTTGATCTCGATGTTAATCATGCGGATGAGTCCTTCGCGCGGATAGCAACAATAGTGTCCCGCTCGAACAGGGGGGCGATCTCAATTCCCATGCGTTCGTAGAGCTGCGGGGGCACGCTAATATCGGCCAGGTAAAGCTGCCCGACGACTTCTCTGGCGGCCAGCGTTTGCAGGCCGGTTTTCGGCAAAGCCAGGGTCAGGGTCGCCTCGGCACGTACGCAAGGATCGTAAACCACGCCGCTGGTTGTGTCCAATCCCGATGGGGCGTCCAGCGACCAGATCGGCCGGCCGCTGGCGTTGGCATCGCGGATGAGGCCGGCGACAGGCTCCCTCGGGTTCCCGCGCAGGCCGTAGCCGATCAGCGCATCTACGATACCTGCTGTGTCGGGCGAGAACGAAACGTCGTCTTCTCCGGCCACGGCGAGCGGCACTGGCATGGCCTGGAGGATGGCCAGTTGGTGAGCGGGTACATCGCGGTAGCGGCCGGCCGGATGCGAAAGCACCACGCGCACCGAAGCGCCCCAATTGCTCAGGTGCCGCGCTGCCACCAGGCCGCCCCCTCCGTTGTTCCCCGCGCCGGCCAAAACGACCAACGCGCGGTGCCGCACACTGCCGCCCAACGAGCGTCTGACCAGTTCCGCCAGGTTGCGGCCGGCATTCTCCATCATTTGGATGAGGAGGATTCCGAAGTCCTCGATCATGGCCCGATCTACTTCGCGCATTTGGTCGGTGGTGATGTACACGTAGGGTTTCATACGCTCATTATAGCGGGCGAAGCAAGTCTTGTCAAGCCTTTACATAGAAGTTCAACTTCTGACAGAAGTCGAACTTCTATTTCCACTCTCCCCCCTTTGCTGGGTGTCCGTCAAAGTTTTTCGTCTGCAATCATTCACGCCCTGTCCTTACCACCAAGACACAAAGACACGAAGTA
>CAZFFM010000003.1:0-29917 GCA_964517425.1 uncultured Ardenticatenales bacterium
TGCAGGCTACTATCAACCGTCACTTCCATCAGGTCGTCCATCGCTTCCGACGGCAGATCGGCGCCATCAATTTTGATGTAGAGATGATCCATCAACTTCTGTTCGGTGGGCACAGGTTATCTTCTCCTGTAACTTGAGGCCTACCCCCCTACCCCCCCCCCAGGATTGGAGGAAAATCGCTCTGCTCCCCCCAGAATTGGGGGGCCGGGGGGCGACCGAGCACTACTCCAGTGGGGGTATCACAAGTTGTTGCCCCTCGCGCAAGTGCAAGGGATGGGCCAGATGGTTTTCTCGTGCAATCAGCCGCCAATGCGTCGGGTCGCCGCCGTAGGCCTGCGCAGCGATCCAGTCGAGCCGTTCGTTTGCCTGTACGATGTGCGTCTTCAGGGGGGGGCCGCCGCCGGAAGTCGGGTTCTGGCGCGCATGGTCGTCCGGGTCCTCGACTTGTTGGAACGAGACATCGACGGTCGTGCGCAGTGGCGTACCGTCCTTGCTGAACAGTGTAAATTTTTGTGATAGGCTGACGATCACGGCCTTGAAATAGAAACTCCCCCAATGAAACGCCACGCGAGGTGGCTCGCTCTTGTTGGACCGCGGGTTCTTTTTCTGTTCGGTGACTTGCATCATTTTCCAAAGCGCTTTGGTATGTTCACGAACGTCCGTTTCGTCGGCGTACGTATCAAAGAAAAGTTGCAGCTTCAGGGATTGCACGCCCCCCTGGGAAAACTTCACTTTCGGCACGTTCTTCCCTTTGACTTTGTCCTGCTTCCACTGATTTTGTTTGGACAATGTGTACTCATGCGGGTTGAACATGCAGTACACTTTCTCATGCGTGATCAGGTTTTCGATTGTAGCCGGTGCCAGATTGCCCCTTGTGTTGGGCATGAAAACCCCTTCCCTATCGCCTATTCTCATCCAATCGTTTAGCGCGAAATCGTTCCTCTCATTCGTTCCTGTTCCACGCGCAGGCGACGCCGCAGGATTTGGTATACCTGGCGGGCCAGCGTGTCTACGTTCACAGCACTGCCGATGGCGGCTTCCCCTGACGGGCCGGCGGCCGGTGCAGTGTCCCCTGTCGTTGGGGTCAGTGCGTCGCCGTCGCCCGCATCTGCCGCCACAGTTCGTTGGATGAGTCGCGCGGCTTCTCTCGCCGGGAAGGCGACCACCGGCCTGACCGAAGCCGCACCCTTCGCCGGTGCCACCTCGGCTGCCGGCGACACCTCGCGGGCGAAAGGCAACGCGCGCATTGACGGCCCATACCAGATCGCGGCCGGATCGAGCTGTGACCCCGGTGGTGTCCCCATCTGTCGGGCCAGATCTGACCGGTCTGCAACGCCAGACCGTCCCAGCCGGCCGTGCAGATGTCGCGGAGGCAGCGCCGCTTCCGAACGCCGCACCGCCGCCACCGCTGCCGGCACCGATTTTCTCACAGGCATTCCCGCTCCCGGCCGGCCTGTCGAATGGCCTTCGCGGCGCGTGGATGTGACCGGCCGGCTGCCCAACACCCCCGGGCGGCGATCATCAGCCATCCCCGGCTCCTTTTCGGGAGAGCGGGCAACTCGCCCGCCGGGTAACCGCGTTACCGGTTCGGCGGTCCGGCGGACGGGGGGCACGGCCGTCTCGTGGCGCTGCGCGACTTTGCGTGCGATCAGGCGGCTGCGACGCGACCTGGATGTCCCCTGCAAACGCGACTCCGCGGCGGTTGCAACGTGACGGAAGGCGAGCGGCATACGTTTCGGCGCGAGGGGCTCGCGCGTCCGCGGCATGATTCCCTTGGCCGGTACGTTCTTGTCTTTCGGTGAGACGTCTCTCGTCTCCGGCATTGGGCCTGCCTTCGCGGGGGGCGGCAGCTGGTCGCTTCGTTCCCGTCCTTCGGCGGTCTGCGCCGCAGGGGGCGGCGACGGCGTCTTCCCTTCGGCCTTCTGCATCACCGGCGACGCGGGACGTTCCTCTTGTCCGGCAGTCTGCGCCGGGGGTACAGGGCCTTCCTCCAGTCCGGCAGTCTGCGCCACCGGGCGCGCAGGGCCTTCCTCCAGTCCGGCAATCTGCGCCACCGGGGGCACGGAGCGATCCTCCCGTTCGGCGATCTGCACCACTGGCGGCGGCGACGGCGACGGCGTCTCCCGTTCGGCGGTCTGCGCCACCGGGGGCACGGGGCGATCTTCCCGTTCGGCGGTTTGCGCCGCCGGAGGCGCGGGACGTTCCCCCCATTCGGCCTTCTGCGCCACCGGGCGCGCGGGGCGTTCCCCCCGTTCGACGGCTTGCGCAACCGGTTGCGCAGGGTGTTCCTCCCGTCCAACAGTCTGCGGCAGCACAACGGTGGTCTGCATCTCCAGTAAATCGTCTTCAAGGGCCTGCGCTGGTGCTGGCGCGATCTCCGACGATTCCAGCGACGCCTTCTTCCCGGCTGGCCGGTGCGGTGCGGCCACTTCGGCCACAACCTCCGGGGCGATGACCGTCGGCATGTCGTCGGAGTTGAAGGGCTCGGCGGGGGGCGGCGCCCGCTTGGGCAGGACGGGTTCAGGTTTTCGTCTGGACGTCTCCGCTGTCTTTGCCTGGACTTCGGAAGCAGGCCGTTCCGGCCCGCTTTCGGCCACCGTTTCCGTCACTTCCGAGGCGGGAATCTCTTCGACGGAGCCTCTCAAAGGGCGTGGCCCCGCAGCCGGCCGAAGCGACTCTCTCCGTTGCCGCGGGCGATGCCGGCCGGGTGTGTCGGCAGGGATACGCTGTTCCGTGGCGCCTGCAGATTGGCCGGAGGGCATAGCATCTGTGGCCTCCTGCGGCTGCAATCGAGGCGTGCCGGCCACAGCGGACTCCGGGGCTGGTTTGCTGGCCAATTTCTCGCGAATACGTTGCAAAACTTGGTACGAGCCGGACGACTGGGCAGGGCCGGCAGGGCGACTTTCACCGCGCACGCGCGCAGGCCCCGTTAGAGCGGTCCGGAAACCGGACGACAACGGGGTCAACGCTTGCCATACCAGTGGCCGATCCATGCTGTGGTACTTGAGTTGCACGGACCTGTGCAGCATGGCTCGCCAGATGGTTCTCGGTCTCAGCCGGCGACTAATGCGCTGTCCAAGCGTTTCCCGTGTGAGACGGGCTATAGGTTTGTATTTCCTCGTTACCGGTGTAAGCAATTGTCACTTTCCGAAAAATTGTATGCTGTGTGAAACGTGCTTCGTGCTGCGTGATGCGTGTTCCGCTCCACGCTCCACGCTCCACGCTCCACGCTCCGTACCTTCTACTGAAAATCAACCTCCGCAAAGGCTAATTCCAAGGTCTCAATGGCGATGGCATTTTCCGATGATTTGAAAGTTGGCCCGGTCCACTTGACCGGGTACGCCTTCGAGAAATTCCAACGCATTACCTCGCTGTACTGGGAGTCGTACATGACCACCGACACGTTTTTTTCCGCGTCCTTTACCTGGCCACGGGCCACATCCCGGTACCATTTCAGCAACTCGTTCGATTGGGCGAGGCCCCGCTTGAGTGTGATTTTCCCAGGCTTGACCGGCCCGGGCAATTGGTGCACGCCGGTGTTGTACCCGCCTTCCTTTTGCTGGAGGACATCCACTTCCAGCGGCGGCAAGGTACATTCGCTGAACACCGCCTCGTCAATGCCACTGATTTGCACGGCAAAACGAAACGACGGGTGCGCCTCGCTTCTCTGACCTGTTGGGGCCATGCGTTTCCTCCCTATTTTCTGGGGGCCTCTTCGATTTGTCAATCATCGTTCACCATCAACTTCTTGCGTTATCGGGTTACAACTCAGCCTTCCTCGCAAATAGGACGCAGATGACGCTGATTCACGCTGATCTTTTCTGATTTATTTGCTTTATCTGCGGGTCTCTGCGTAAAATCTGCGTTATCAGCGTTCTATTTTCCCAAGGCTGAGCAGTTACGTTATCGGTACACTTCTCGCCGGTGTCGAATTCGCGTGATGCGAACTCGTTGAGCTTCGTCATCAATTCTGTATACAACACGGTACTGACCAACTCGTATCCGAAACAAGCGTTCGTGTCCCACCAGCTTGCGAACGCCCGGTGGACGTGGATTTTGACCTAGCCCATCGACTGCAACTCCAATTCGACGCTTGAGTTCCGCTGGTAGCGAACGAAACTCTTTCGCCGCCGAACGAGCGAACAGGATCTCATGCGTTGTCATTTTGTGCGGTATCGCTACTTATCTCGGCTTTCAACGTTTTCCAAGGCACGGTAGGCTCGTCTTCGCGGGATTGAGAGACAAGCACATCGTAAATATCTTCCCATAAGTCTCCCCACTCTTCCAGGCTAATGAGAACAGCATTACGCTTACCCTCACTATCCGTCACATATTGCACACCTTTTAGCCGAACACTTTCCATTCCAATCACTCCTCCCCCCTCTAATTCTATCTACGGCCCCCTCGTCGTTCCCGCCCCAGTCGCCAGTCCTGGTAGAAGAGGCGGTACACGAGATCGGCTATCTTTTCCGGTGGTGTATGGCCAGTGAACTGGTGGTCTCCTCAATTCGTCAATCATCGTTCACCATTGATTTCTTGGGTTAAGGGAAAAGCTCAAGCCGACACAGGTTCCACTGAGTATTTGTTTGGGACTTCCGCTATCCGCATGACGAGTCTCAAGGCTTCATTTACAGCCTCGTCAGTCGGAAAAGCTTGCACAACATCTGGTGCGAGCAGAACTACATTCTTGCCCACCCGCCGCTCATGCGCATATCTGCCCTTTGCGACAACGGTCAATTTGGACAGGTCATACTCGTCGCGCAGTTCGTAATCCTCGGGTTCACTCGGCTTCTGCATAATATCGCTCCTCTTTCTTCGTCGCCTTACGTGCACCAATGATGCGAATCTGGCCTTCGCGGTCTGTATGGGCCAACAACAGCAATCGCCCACGACTCGACAAACCAATAGTGATGTATCGTTCTTCGTCTACGGAATGTTCCTCATCAACAAAAGTGATGAACATCAGATCATCAAACACTGTTGCTGCTTCTTCAAACGAGACTCGATGTTTCTCAATGTTTCTGGTAGCTTTATTCTCGTCCCATTCAAATTGAAAATCCGTTGTCAAAGTACCGCGCTCCCTCTAGCCACCCCCTCGTCGTTCCCGCCCCAGTCGCCAGTCCTGGTAGAAGAGGCGGTACACACGGTCAGCTACCTCTTCCGGTGATGGTGGAGTCGTCTCCCGCTCGACCGCCGTATCCGCTGATCCTGCCTGCGCCGGCGGGGGGATTTCGTGCCCCTCGTCTGTCGAGGTTGCGGCGGGCATGGCACGCTGTAGGAGAGGCAAGTCGCCCCCACGGGTAGGAAACTGCTCCGATGCCATATCTGGCCCGAACACCATCCGCGTCCGGGCAAAGTCACGGGCGCGGCGGCCGGCAAACCCAATCCGCAAAGTCATGCTCCCTCCTCGGCCATGCGATTCAGCCGTGTGTTAATCGCCGCGATTTCGTCTACCCAACGCTGGCGTTCCCGATGGTCCATCTTCATCACCTCGTGGTACGGCCAGTGAAAATGGTAGGCGATGTAGGCCATT
This sequence comes from uncultured Ardenticatenales bacterium, assembly GCA_964517425.1. GTDB lineage: Bacteria > Chloroflexota > Anaerolineae > Ardenticatenales > JAADHH01 > JAADHH01. The sequence goes on from CAZFFM010000003.1 coordinate 5,534, forward strand.
TCCTCGTACAGACGATCGAGCGGGTAGACCGTCACCCCCCCTGGGGCACAATCTCCCATTCAAAACGGTGTTGGCATTCCGGGCAGACGATCTCCACCTGGGCATAGCCATCTTCATTGATTGTGCGGTAGAAATCTTGCAAATAAGCGAGATCGGCCGAGAAAAGCTTCTCGATGACCCCCGGGTTGATGTGCCGCAGCGTACCCAAGCGGGTGATCACCCGCGAGAGCAAAATAATCGTCAGGTACGCTTCATTGACCTTCACCCGTGGGTCGCGCATGGGGGCAATCTCGTCCAGGGCTGTGGCAAGGCGCATGACCCCATCACGATGTACGTTGCCCTCGGAGTCGACGTACCCCTTGGGCAACGTGAACTCGAACTCTGTTTGTAGCATAGCACCCCTTTCTCGATTTTGGATTTGCGATTTTGGATTTTGGATTGGGTGTGATGCGTAATCCGTGTCGCGTTTGAACGTTTCGGGCCTTCACGTTTCACGCTCTCTCCATCTCCCGCCATTCATCGTTCCGCGTTCTGCATTCTGAGGTCGCTCCACGCTCGACGCCCCCCGCTCCACACTGTTCATCATTCATCATTCTGCATTCATCGTTTCGCTGACGCTCCACGCTCCACTCTCCACTCTCCCTACTCCCCTAATTCACCCGCCACAGTCCTTCGTGCGCTATGGACAACTCCTCGATGCCGATCTCATTGGAATCGGATTTCACCTGCGGGCCGCTGACCTTCACTGGCCACGCGCTCTCGAAATTCCAGCGAGCGATCTCGCTGAGATGTTCATCGAACATGACGATGGAGCCGTTCGAGCGAGCAGAGTCGACGTCTCCGTCCTCGACCTTCTTGCGCCAGTCCCAAATGTCCATGTTGTCGGTGATTCCACGCTTCAGGGTGATATTTTCCCATTTCAGTCGGCCAGGAATCTTCATGATGATTTCCTTGCCCTTGTCCACCACCTTGTGCTCGATCACTTCGTGTTCGGACCCCAGCCCCGAGCACTCCGTAAAATAGCCACTCACCATGCCCTGAATCTCAACGGCATAGTGAAACCCAATTAGTGGATCCGTCCGTCCATTTGCCATGATTTTCCTCCTGTTTTCATAAGATCGTGAGAATTATGCGTGTTGCGTGTTACGTGTGTAAGGTGTCCAGGTTCACTTGATACTTTACCACTCGATACTTCACTTCACAACTTGATCGTTGAGCATTTACAATTGACCATTGAAAATTCTCCTACGCTGTCTCCGCGTCCGGCCCGGCCCACTGGCTGATGCGGAAGATGACGAACTCGGCTGGCTTGACCGGCGACATACCGACCTCGATGATCAGTTGGCCGGCATCGCGCACTTCCGGCGGGTTCAGCTCTTCATCACACTTGACATAGAAAGCCTGCTCCGGAGTCGTCCCGAACAGTGCGCCACTGCGCCAAACCAGTCGCAAGAACGCGGACACATCGCGGCGGACTCGGGCCCACAAATCCTGATCGTTCGGCTCGAACACGACCCACTGCGTGCCCGCCTCGATGGAAGCCTCGACGAAGTTGAAGAGCCGGCGCACGTTGATGTAGCGCCAGGACGGATCGCTCGATAGCGTTCTCGCGCCCCAAACGCGGATTCCCCGACCCGGGAAAGCCCGGATGCAGTTGACGCCGATGGGGTTCAGCCCGTCCTGTTCTCCCTTGGTCACGTTGATCTCCAGCCCTACCGCGCCCCGCACCACTTCGTTGGCCGGCGCTTTGTGTACGCCGCGCTCGGAATCGGTGCGCGCATAGATGCCGGCAAGGTGGCCACTGGGCGGTATCAACATGCTGGAACCACTTGCGCTCAAAGGGTTCGGCGCAGCAACCCACGGATAGTACAACGCGCCAAATTTCGTGTCATAGCCGGCCTGCTTCTGCCTCCAATCGCCGATCTCCTGGGGACTCATACCCGGCGGCGCATCGAGGATCGCAAAGCGATACTTCATGCGCTCGCAATGGTTGATTACGGCTGTCTGCACCGCCTTGACGCCATCCAGGTCCATGTCGCCCCGCAGAAAGCTGCTCATCAAATCGGGCACGGCGACCATGGTGACATCGTCCAACGCTTCCAGTGCACCGAGTCCTTCGCGTTTGGCGGTATTCCCTTCGAACTGTGGCGCGCTGACCGTCAAGGCCTTGATGTCGCCCCCCTGCAGCGCATAGCTGCCCTCTGCCGGGCGGCGTTCGGCCAGTTTTCCGGTTTTGCGCAACGCCTTGACCTGGATCAACTGTGACTGTGCGTTGACCACCGTCTCCACATTGCGCGCACCGGTGCCAAAAGTTAGATCACCGAAACGCTCTGCTTCGCGGCCACCGCGATTGACAACCAAAACGAACGTATCGCCGGCCTCTTTGGGGGCTTCTTCCCCCTCGGCCACCGGCGGAGCACTTTCATGCTTGACCACAACTTCAATTTCATTGCCTACAGGGCCACCCTGCCGCGCCTCGATCAAGAGGCTCTCGGTCTTTGGATCGCCCGCTGCCGGCAAGGCGGCCTTTGCAGGGCTGGCCAGTGCTGGGTCATCGCTCGTGGCCAGCGTGGCCACGGAGATCACATAACACCGGCCACCGCCATTGGCAAAATAGCCGTACACGGCGTGGGGCAAGAATGCACCCTCCACAAAACCGCCGAACTTCTGGGTATACTGGTTCCAGTTTGTAACCAGCGTGGCCTTATTCAGAAGCGACGTTGGCCCCGACCCATTACCTCCCAAATCCTCCGCTCGTTCGGTGAACCCAACAAAGGCCGCCACCGATGTGCCCACGCCTTCGATGGGCTTCGTGCCCCGGTCTACCTCTTCGACGTAAACGCCAGGCGATAGATATGCTGTTGCCATTGTAAACCTCCTCATAAAGTGCTGCGTATTGCGTGCTGCGTAATGAACACAAGACACCATCACACACAGGGTACGCATTGCGGATTACGGATGACGTGTTGCGTGTTGCGTGTTCCGTCAGACATACGCACCATGCACCACGCATTACGAATCACGTTTCACGTTTTCTTCTCGACGCACACCTCCTTTCGCCTCCCCCCCCCTAGATTTCGAGATCATAGTTCTTTGATGGGACCACAATCTTGTGACGTTTGGGCTTGCCCCCTTCTGTTGATATTTCCAACGTGTACTTGCCGGCCTCCAGATTGCCGACGACGAACCGTCCGTCTTCTTTAACCGGCACAGGCTGCCCCCGTTCGACCAGCACGAGACGCACGTCCTCGAATGGCCCGTCGCCACGCACCGTGCCGCCGACCATCCAGAAGCGGTCACCGGCAGAGACCTCCTCGGGCGACCGGTCTTGCGCCGGCTCCGGCGTTTGCGTGAACCGCAGGTCGCGCGTGCGAACCAGCGGGCCGCTGATGGCCTGGTACGGGTTCAATGCCAGCGTAAGGGTGCAAGCGATCACCGGGCGCAGCTCGTTGTCGAGTGCTGTCCAGGTATCGGCGGGATTGCGCAGTTCATCGTGCTGCGCGATGCGCAGGGGGATAGCAACCGGCTGGTCTTGTAAACTTTCCGGTAATAGATCATCAGGCAACGTGAGGGTGCGAAACAGCGCCATCAGAGTGCGCGTCAACAGACGATGTTCGTCTTCGGGTTCAGCTGCCCACGCGGTGATCATATAGTGCAGGTCCACACGCACAGGTGTGCGACGTTTTGTGGACGTACCATCGCTGTTGCGCTCGATTTCCCACTCGGGCTTTCGCAGGGTTGTATTTTCCCGCAAATCGTGCAGAAACAGATTCAGCGTGGGTCGCGAAATCCGTGATGACCACTCCCGTTTTGGTTGATCGAAGGCAATGTCGACTTCGCCGTTTTTTATTGGCAGCTCACGGATGAGCAATTGCCGTAGGACTTCGTCCAGGTCACTGATCATTTTCTTTCACCGTGAAAGTTGCGTAGTGCGTTGCGTGATACGTGATACGTGCTGCGTGCTGCGTGCTGCGTGCTGCGTGCTGTGTGTTGCGTGATCCGACGCTCCACGCTCTCCGCTCCACGTTCTCTATCTCCTCCGTTTATCATTCCGCATTCATCGTTTCAGAATTGCTCCACGCTCTACCCCCCGATCAACACCGTCGGACATCCGGCGACAATGCTGTCCGGCGGGCCGGTGCAGACGGCCATGTCCCCCATACGCGCAGCGGGCTGCCCACCGATGAGCACGGTGACGCCCCCCGGCGGGAGAATCGGGCCGCCGACGTGCGGTACAGGCGGCGTGCCGGGCGTAACCATCGGGCAGACGTGCATATCGCCGACGCGTGCCGCCGGCTGGCCGCCGATGAGCACCTGCGGGAAGCCGGCGGCAATCGTGCCCCCGTGCGCGGTCGTGTCCCCCTGGCGGGCGGCGGGTTGGCTCATATTCCAAGCCACTCTCCCAGCTTCCAGCCCAAGGTTTGGGTGTAGGCCGGCCTGCTGGGGTCGGCCCAGAGACGAGAAACGGACCGGTCTATGCTGGTCATCCCACTGGCCAGTCCACCAGAGATGGTGTAGTCGCCGTGCGTATCGCCGGTAATCGCCTGGCCGATGGCTCCGACGCCCGTATCCAGCAATCTGCCTACGCCATAGCCGGCCAAACCGGCACCGACGACCGCTCCCGCGCTGCCCAGCGCAGCGCCGGCGCCGAGCTCTCCACCCAGTGCCGCGCCGGCGCCTGCCGACAGCCCTTCCGCGCCGCCGGCCGAGAGCGCGCTCGTGCCAAAAAATTCGCCGATATCACCGGCCACGCCCATCAGCCCACTGAACGCACCGAGACCGCCGGAGGCCCGTTCGCCGGCCGTCTTGTTGCTGCCGAACAGGTCCATCGCACCACTGATGAGCCCAATCGGCGAGGCGATCTTGCCCAAAGCACCCAGCGTGCCCGCACCGGGCACCGCGGTCATCGCTTGGGTTGTCGTCCCTGCCAGGGCGGCCAACGGCCTGTTGGCTTGTTGGGCCAAGCCGGTGATTGCACTGACGCCCAGACCGACCGGCCCGGATGCTGCACTCAGCAAGTCCCACAAGCCTCGCTGGATGGGTGCGTTTGCGGGACCCGGTCCGGCCGGCGAAACGTCTACGTGGCGACTTTCGCCCGTGTTCGAAGGGGAGCGTGTGACTTCGGTGGCGATTTGGTCTGCCTGCCGTTCGAAAGAGTCGCCGGCCGGCCCGACCGTGACCGGCCCGCTGTCACTCATCGCGCGTTGCTGGATGACGTGCGTGATTTCGTGGGTCAGCAGGCGCGTATCGCTCGGATTGGCATTCCGGTGGAAGAAAATATCGCTGCCGATCGTGAATGCCTTTGCGTTAACGCTGCGTGCAAGGGCATCCGCTTCCTGATCGGCGTGGATACGTATATCGGCCAGAGACGTGCCAAATGTGTCTTCCACTTGTTCCCGTACCGCCGGATCAAGGGATGTTCCTCCTCCACGCTGTGCCTGGAGGCGTGTTGCCAGGGCATCGTTGAGGGGGCCTCCCTCGCGTCCTACGACCGGTTGGACCCAATCCGGCTGGGCCATCATGCGGGCAATGTACGTGTTGCCAACGACTTGCTGCAAGCCCAGTAAGGAATGGATGGGCCCAGCTTGTCTGCCATTGGACGACGGTTGCCGGCGAGCACGTTGTTGTGCTGCATTCTCCTTCCGGCTAGAGCGTGACTTTTCCTTCGTCATCATACACCTCCATTTATTACCTCTGGGGCAAGCATGACATGGCCCCAGAACCGCTACCACATATACTGCATTCCTCCGCCAAGATACCATTCGTTACGAGTCGGGTCTCCGGCATAAGGGCCGTACCTCAATTGAAGGCCGGCGCCGAAGTTGGCCCCCTCGCCCTGTTGACCGGCAATGCCTTGAAGCATTCCGGCCGCTGACGTGGCCGCGCCGATATTGCCCTGTTGAGCTTCATACCACCCCAACGGGTTTTCCGGCAATCCGGGCAGAGACCCCAAGGTGCCGCGCGCTCCCGCCTCGCCGGCAAGCACGGTACTGCGCAGGCGATCCGGCATCGGCAGCAGTGGGCTTCCATACCCGAGACTGGCACCAAACGTGCTGCTGCCCAAGTCGGCGCTGGCCCCAAAGCGAAATCGGTCATACGCTCCACTGAGCGACAGAGCACCTGTCCCAGGATTGACTCCCAATGTGGAAGAGAGACCTCCCATTCTGCCAGTGGCGAAGATGTTGCCGCCATACTGGTACCCAAGCCGCGCGCCAAGATCGCCGCTCTGGTAACCCAACGCGGCCTGGCTCGTATCCGCCGAGAGGTGGAGCGGCCCTAATGGACCGCTTAGGGACGGAGGCAGGGGCGAAAACTTCCACTCGTCGTCTTCATTGCCATTCCCGTCTCGCTGGATGAGCGAGCCGCGCAAGGCGACAGGACGAACCATATCCTGCGCGGAATCGCTTCGCGATTCCATTACCAGCCGTTGAAGATGGCGGTTACCGACAGATTTCTGCAATTGCTTCATTGCCTGCGATCGTGTTGCATGGTCGGCCATTGAAAGCGTTGGCGACAAGCCGGCAGCGGGTGATGTGGCAGCACGGAGAATGGCCTGTACGACTGCCTCCGCACCCATCGTATCCACGGATTTCTCTGTTTTTGGTTGGAGTCGCTTCGCAAGCAACTTGTGACTCTGATGGCCAACATCAAGTTTGTGTGACATTTCTCCCCCTGTTGTGAAAATAGACGGCGAGTCTTAAGACCTGACAGGTTTCCACCGTTGCCTGCGCGGGAATAGGGTTCGGTCTGATCCGTAGCCTATCGGTGCTGCAATGTCGTCCGTGAAACCTGTCAGGTCTGCGCTTGCTCCACGCTCCCCGCTTCATGCTCCAAAGTCCTCCTCCCCCATCAGCCGGCCCATCTTCTGCAGCTCGCGGCGGGTGCCGTGGAGTAGGTGGCCCATCGTGACTCGGCCTCCGTCGGCGGCGGCCAGGTAGGCGGCGCTGACCAGGATGTTGCGGATGCTGCCGCCGGCCAGCTTGAAGCGGCGGGCCAGCAAGCCAAAGTCCAGCTCCGCGTCACGTGGCACGTCGGGCGGGAAGAGCGTCTGCCAGATGCGCAGGCGGTCTTCCTCCTCCGGGAAGGGGAAGTCTACGGCGAATTGCAAGCGGCGGGTGAAGGCCTCGTCCAGGTTGGCGCGCAGGTTCGTAGCCAGGATGGTCACGCCGTCGTAGGCCTCCATGCGCTGCAAGAGATAGCTGATTTCGATGTTGGCGTAGCGGTCGTGCGAATCGCGCACCTCGGAACGCTTGCCGAAGAGGGCGTCCGCTTCGTCGAAGAAGAGGATGGCGTTGCTGGCTTGGGCCTCGATAAAGATGCGTTCCAGGTTCTTTTCCGTCTCGCCGATATACTTGCTCACGATGGTAGACAAGTCGATCTTATACAAGTCCTGGTTCAATTCGTGGGCGATGATTTCCGCAGACATCGTCTTGCCGGTGCCCGGCGGGCCGGCGAAGAGGATGGTCACGCCCTTGCTGGAAGCCAGTTTCATGCCAACTCCCCACTGTTCGAGTACCTGCGGCCGCCCACGCACCGTGGCCACGATCTCGTGCAGCATGGTCCGCTGATCGTCAGGCAGCACGATGTCGTGCCAATCGTATCGCGGGACGATCTTGTGGGCCAGTTTGGAAAGGCGCGGGTTCGAATAGGCACGTGCTGCTGCGAAGAGGTCTTTGCTTTGCAAGGGACTGCCGCGTTGGGCCGCGGTGTCTTTGGCCGAAGCGACCGCATCGCGGATCTGTCCGGCGGTTAGCGAGAATTGGCCAGCCAACGCGGATATGTCCGCCGGTGCACCGGTTCCCAAATAGTGGCTCCAAAGTGCCTGCCGTTGTGCATAGCCGGGGGTTGGGAATTCCAGCCAAAGCAGGTTACGGTCGCGCTCCATGTCCGCCGGCTGCCAGGGGTCCCGGCCTCCAATGATGGCCACGGCGGGGTAAGCCAACACTTCTGCCAGCAGCTCCGGCGGCGGCGAACCGTCGGTCAGGCAAGCATCCCAGCCGGACAGGAACGGGATCGCCCCGTTGAGTCGCGCGTCGCGCAATGCCAGACGGACAGCTTGTGCCGGAGAGACACCCCCGTCAATCACTGTGTCCAGATCGACAGCCAAAAGGACCCGGCCGCAGCGTGTCGCCGTGAAATGAGCGGCGGCTCGCTGGGCGGCCCGATCGGATCCATAGAAAGCAATCACCGGCATCTCCGGCAGCGCTCGTTCCAAGAGGGTTCGCATCTCTGCCGGCAGCATCCACTCCGCCTCGTTGGCGCGGGGGATCAGCAAAGTGGTGTGCGTGCCCAGATCGGCATGTGGGCGGTATGCGCCTAAGAGCCAGGAAACGACCGCGTCGTCCACGTGCAGTGTTCGACGCAGCAGGGGGGGCGCCGACTCGGCAGGTGCAGCCAGATGTTCCAAGAGATGATTTCTGAACAGGGGTGCCTCCTCGGAGAACCGGGAGAGCAGGGTCAGCCGTTCCGGCCCCGGCGCGCACAGCAGATTGAGTACGAGGTTCACGGTGGGGCGCTTCTGGGTCACGTCATCCTGGAGATAGCCATAGAACCGTTCGTAGCGCAGGTCGAGCGTGGGGGCCAGACAAATCAAGAGTGTGTCGAGGTCAAAGCGGTCAAGGCCAAAAACGTGCGCAAGGTGGCCCAGGCGCAGGGGGTGGCCTTGTTGTCTTGCTGTTTCGGCCAGGGACTGTGCCTGCTGAGCCGTTTGTAGCAACGCATCTGAAAAAGCCTGCTCCTCGGCCGGGTCCAGGGCCACTGTCTGCCCCCAGCTCGTAGCGAAGGGGCGGTCGAGCAGGGCGTTGGCCTCGTCGTCGGAGATATACAGCCCGCGGAATGCGTCTGCCGGGTCCTGGCCGGCCATTTGCCAGCGGCGAATCTCGCGACGGAGCAGCACATCGATGCGCGCTAGTTCAGCTTGCAGATGGCTGAGGCTCAAGTCACGCTTTGTAGCAGCCTCTACGAACGGGACATCTTTCTGCTGCGGGCCGGTCATCTTAAATCCACCTAAATCCTTTTCGCAAGCAACATTTTCCCTTTCCCTGTCAAAGTCCATTGTGCAGTTGCGGGGAATGGGATAATTATGGAGAGGTTCATGTTGTAAAGGGGGCTGCAACAATATTGTACCATGACATTCGTCACATGTCAACAGGGGTGGCGCGTGGGGTGCCCGTCATATTTTTGCGCGGCAACGCACCTTCTCGCAAGGAATGAACCACGAAGGCACGAAGGCACAAAGAACAATCGGTTTGAATGTTTCGCCGTTGGGACCGGAGTCTGGTGAAAAACATTTTGCCCGTATAACACGGCATTTTCAGCCACGGATTGCACGGATTTCCACAGATTTTCATCTATTCTTTCTGATTCTTCCGCGAAAATCCGTGACCATCCGTGGCAAAAACAAGAAATGCCCGTGTCCAGGTTGGGAGATGAGATAGGCCCGACGAGCAGACTCTCGCGCTTGCCCCACTTTAGTATGCTTCGTGTCTTTGTGCCTTGGTGGTAAGGGCAGGCGTGAATGATTGTGGACGCAAAACTTTGATGGCCACACGGTACGAGGTGTGCGCAGAGTGCTTGACAACTGGCTTCCCTTGTGCTATGATGCGTCTACCGACCGGTCGGTTGTTATGTTCATCCAAGGAGGTAAACGCCATCAAGGAACCCCGAGCACGAGAGCGTGAGATCTATGCCGTAGCCGCCCGGCTGTTTCGTGAACGAGGCTATCACGCGACCTCCATGAGCGAAATCGCACGGGCAGTCGGTTTGCAAAAGGCGAGTCTATACCACTATGTATCGGGCAAGGAGGATTTCCTTTTCCGAACCTCGCAGCAGGGGATTCTTGCCCTGAACCAGGCCGTTGATGAAATCGTGCACACGAAATTGCCGGCCGATGAAAAATTGAAGCGAGCCATTGCGGCGCACGTCCAGATTTTATGCCAAAACATGGACTTGCTGGCTGTTTTCCTTCGCGAAAGACGGTCTCTTCCGGCAAAACAGCAGGCTGAAATCCTGGCCGAAGGCAAGCGTTACCAGAAGATGGTCCAGCAAATTCTGCAGGAAGGCGTGGATGCCGGACTATTCCGGCCGGTGGACGTGGCAATGACCTCCTACGCCCTGCTTGGCGCTACGAATTGGCTGCACCAATGGTTCCGATTGAACGGGCGGCTATCTCCCAAAGAAATTGCAGAAATCTTTATTGATCTGTTTTTCATAGGCTTGCTGGCAGAAGATGAGTCCAGTAAAAAAAGGAGGAATACCTGAGATGTTGGAAATCGGCACACCGGCACCCGAAGTAGTGGGGGAAAACCTAAGCACAGACGATTTTTCGTGGGCAGCACTGCAAGGAAAGAAGTCCGCTGTCCTGGTTTTTTCCACGTCGGCCATTAACCCGGCAGACGTCATGGCTCTCCGCGGCATGTACGAACGATACCGCGACCAAATAGAAGTCATTACCTTCCTGCGATCAGTACCCAGCGCAGGCATGGCCCGCATTTTCATCCAGCAGATGGGCATTTCATGGCCGGTCATTCTGGATCGAGATGGGCACGTCTTCCAGGAATATGAGGTCATGAATCCGCCGGCCGTGTACTTCGTAGACTCGAATGCCCGGATCGCCGGGGTGGGGGTGCCGGAGCCGGGTCGCGCCCCCTCCGTGGCAGACATCGAGGCCGGCATACAGGAATATCTGACCGATGAACAGGGAGGTGCTTGAAATGATCGGTTTTGAACTGACCAGCGAACAGCACGAACTGCGCGATTGGGCACACGAATTTGCCGTACGAGAAATTCGCCCCGTGGCCGGGGAGTTTGACGAAAAAGAGGAAATGCCTTGGGATGTGTTGCAGAAGGCGTTTGACGCCGGCCTGATGACCTACGGCATTCCCGAGGAATATGGTGGCGGTGGAGTCACGGAGACGGTGACGTATGTGTTGATCCAGGAAGAACTCTTTTGGGGGTGCGCAGGGATCGGGACTGCGATCGGTGCCTCCGGATTGTCGGCTTCACCGATTGTCGTTGCGGGCACCGACGAACAGAAGAGGCGCTTCCTGCCCCTTTTCACCGCGCCGGGAAAACCCAAGTTGGGTGCGTTTGCCCTGACCGAGCCGCAGGCCGGTTCCGACGTCTCCTCCCTTTCCACGACCGCGGTGCGAAAAGGGGATCATTATGTGCTCAACGGCCAGAAACGCTTCATCAGCAACGGGGGCATTGCCGACATCTACGTGGTCTTTGCCACGGTCGATAAGTCGCGCGGCCATGAGGGGATTACGGCCTTCGTTGTACCGGGGGATACGCCCGGAATCGTGGCCGGCAAAAAGGAAAGGAAGATGGGTATTCGGGCGTCCCACACCGGTGACGTCATCTTTGAGGATGTGGAAGTGCCTGTGGAGAACCGTCTGGGCAAGGAAGGCCAAGGGTTTCTGATCGCGATGAAAGTTTTCGAGCATACCCGGCCGGGGGTTGGGGCCGGCGCTGTGGGCATTGCGCGGGCCGCCTACGAATATGCCTTGCAGTATGCCGACGAGCGGGTGCAATTTGGCAAGCCGATCATCAGCAAACAGGCTATACGCTTTATGCTGGCCGACATGGCCACGCAGATTGACGCGGCCCGGCTGCTGGTCTGGCGCGCGGCGTGGATGAACGACCAGGGCCTGCCCGTCAACAAGGAAGCGAGCATGGCCAAGGCCTTCGCGTCCGACGCGGCCATGCAGGCGACGACCGATGCTGTGCAGATTCTGGGAGGCTACGGCTACATGCGCGACTACCCGGTGGAGAAATGGATGCGTGATGCGAAGATCACCCAGATTTACGAAGGCACCAGCCAGATTCAGCGGGTGATCATCAGCCAGATGCTGGCCATGGGGATGTGATTCTGTCTCGTGCCGCTCCCATCCCACGGTCCCCTTCAACCAAACACACAGGTGGCGTGGAGCGGAGAGCGTCGAGCGTCGAGCGTCCAGCGTCCAGCGATTGACATCTGACGTCTGACGTCTGACATCTGACATCTGACATCTGACGACTGGCTACTGTTTTCAAAACAGAGGAGGAGCAATCATGGCCCAGCAATACGCATTCTTCAAGGGAGATTTCGTGCCCATTGAAGAGGCCAATATCAGCATACGCACCCATGCCTTTAATTATGGGACCGGATGTTTTGCAGGCATTCGTGGCTACTGGAATGATGAACAGCAGCAACTTTACCTCTTTCGGCTGGCCGATCACTTCCGCCGATTCTTGCAATCCTGCCGACTGCTGATGATCGACCTGCCCTATAGCGTGCAGGAGTTATGTGCCATTACCATAGAAGTGGCCCGTCGCCAAGAAGCGCGGGAGGACACCTATTTTCGTCCGTTGGGGTACAAAAGCAGTGAAGCAATTAGCGTGCGCTTGCATGATATGGAAGGAGATTTCGCGCTCTTCGCCGTTCCCTTTGGGCGGTATATCCAATCAGAGGAGGGGGCGCGGGCAACCATCTCCTCCTGGCGCAGATTGGATGACAATACGATTCCCCCACGCGGCAAGATTACGGGCGCTTACGCGAGCTCGGCGATCATCAAGACGGAGGCTATGCTCAATGGATATGATGAAGCCATCGTTCTCGACCAAAACGGCCACATCTCCGAAGGCAGCGCCGAGAATGTGTTCATTGTGCGCGATGGGGTGTTGGTCACGCCGCCCATCACCGAGAACATCCTGGAAGGTATCACGCGGCGCACGATGATGGAGCTGGCTCGCAATGAGATGGGCATTGAGACGGTTGAGCGCCCGATTGACCGGACGGAGCTGTACGTGTGCGACGAGGCGTTCTTCTGCGGTACAGGGGTGCAGATGGCTGCCATCACCGAGGTTGACCATCGTCCGGTAGGCGATGGGAGCCTTGGCCCCGTATGCTCCAAGCTGCGGACACTCTACTTCGATGTGGTTCGGGGGCGGATGCCCAAGTATCGCCATTGGTGTACGCCAGTCTATGAAGCTGGCGAGTAGCTACGTGTCGTTGCTGGCGCATGAAGATCATTCGTCGCTGCCGCTGGAACGCGACCGGCTGAGCCTGATCATGTTGTTGCTGGCGTTGGCCGGAAATGCAGCCCTCTTCCTCTACGTGCGCGCGCAGTTTTCCGCTCTGCCGGCGGTCATCCCCCTTCATTTCGACCCTTCCGGCCACCCGGATCGCCTGGCTGAAAAATCGGGCCTGTTTACCTTGCCAACTATCGGTTTGCTGATTGTGGGCACGAACTTATTGTTGGGGTTGCTGCTGCGCCGGCGCTTCGAACTGGCCTCGCGCTTTCTTTGGGGGGGCGCGGTCGTCGCACAGATATTGCTGGCCATCGCCGCCTACAACATCATTCACTAACAACTGGCGGCCTTCACGTATCGAAGAAATTGCGGGATACTTCCGAAGTCTTCCCCAACAAAAAAAGCCCCCCTTCACCTGGGCGTACCACAGGTAAGGGGGGCAAAGGGGTATGGGTGTGGGGCCAGTGAAGACGTGCGAATTACATCTTCACTGGTCCCACACCACATCAGATGATGTCTAAGGCAAGGGCCTCCCGATGGTCAGGGCAGTGAGAGCTGGCCAATAGGCGCCGGAAACAATTCTTAAAATACCCGGCTTCCTGAATTGGGTAGGGGTCGGGCAATTCAAACCAAAACTTCTCCTGACAACTGTAGCACCGCACCCAGTGCATTGGTTTGCCAGAACGACCAAACTGCCTGCGATGAGTTTCCCGAGATGGATGAATGCGCACGTTTGCACCTCCTCTGCTTTTCTGAGATCGGTATGAGGTTAGTTCCACGCTCGTGAACAAGATAATAACGCCGGGCCTCGCTCTTTTGATACTTAACTACAGAATTTACTTTTTATGTATCGTAGAATAGCATATAAGTTAGTTGAATTATAACACAATTTAGTTGAAATTGCAAATAGGCCATTGGTCATGGGTGGCCGGCAAAGTTTTACGCTATACCCATTGACAAAGAGAAAACCGTAGGGTATAATGATCTCACGGAAAACGGTGTTTTGTCTGGTGAGCCTGCGCCGGCACCCACGCTCTACTCAAGGAGGCCAGCATAGACACCCTGACGAAACTACACAGTTGAGGGAGGAATCATGACCAGCAAGCGACAGATATTAGAAAAGCAGAAGGCGTACTTGTGGCCCAACCATTTGCTCTACTACTCTGAACCGCTGCCGCTCGACCATGGGCAAGGGACTTATGTCTGGGATGTTGAAAACAACAAGTATCTTGACTTCTTCGGCGGGATCCTTACCACAAGCGTCGGGCACAATCATCCCAAAGTGACCGCGCGTGTACAGGCGCAGACAGCCAAGTTGATCCACTCATCTACTCTCTATCCCCATGAGAATCATGTCAATTTGGCCGAGAAATTGGCAGCGCTGACCCCAGGCAAATTGCAGACATCCTACTTCACAAACTCCGGCACGGAGGCAGATGAAACGGCTGTGCTGTTGGCGACCGCGTACACAGGGAGCAGCGAGGTCATTGCCCTGCGATATGGCTACAGTGGACGCTCCTTCCTCAGCATGAGTCTGACGGGCCATTCAAGCTGGCGAATCGGGGGCACGCATGTTCCGGGGATCAAGCATGCGCTGAACCCGTACTGCTATCGCTGCCCCTTGAAGATGACCTACCCCCAATGCGATACAGCCTGTGCCGGAGATGTGGAAGAGGTCATCAAGACGACGACTTCTGGCCGGGTCGCGGGCCTCCTGGCCGAACCGATTCAGGGCGTGGGCGGGTTCATCGTACCCCCTCCCGAATACTTCAAGATCGTCACCGACATTGTCCATCGCTATGGTGGCCTGTTCATCTGCGACGAGGTGCAAACAGGGTTTGGGCGCACCGGTGACAAATGGTTTGGAATCGAGCAGTGGGGCGTTGAACCGGATATCATGACCATGGCCAAGGGCATTGCCAACGGCTTTCCTCTCGCCAACACGATTACGACCACCGAAATCGCCGAGGGCATGGTGGGCAAGGGCTTGACGATCAGCACATTTGGCGGCAACCCCGTCTCCACTGCAGCCTCCCTCGCCACAATTGAAGTTTTGGAAGAAGAGGCCAACCCACAACATGTCGCAAATGTGGGCCGGCACCTGCGCAACGGCCTGGAGAAATTGTGGGAAAAGTACCCCGTCGTCGGCGACGTCCGCGGCATGGGCCTGATGCAGGGTGTGGAAATGGTCACCGATCGCGTGACAAAAGAGCCGGCCACAGACGCCGTGAACCAGTTGTTCGAGGAGACACGCAGCCGGGGCCTGCTCATCGGCAAGGGTGGGCTGTACGGCAACGTGCTGCGCATATCCCCTCCCATGACTGTTACCAAGGAGCACGTGGACGAGGCGCTGGAAATCCTCGATCTCTCTTTGGCCCAGGTGCAAGAAATGGTCTGATGGTCTAAGCAACAACGTCTCACCACAAAGACACGAGGTCACCGGGAAAAGCCCTTCTTTGTGTCTTGCAGCCTGCCCTGTGCTGGGGCTGTCCGTCATTTATGCAGAGCCACTCCCGCCCGGCCCAAAACGCAAAACTTTGACGGCCACCCCAGGGCTGGTGCGGGGTGCGTCAAAGTTTTGCGTCCATAATTATTCACGCTTGCCCTTACCACCAAGACACAAAGACACGAAGCATACGAAGTGGGGCAAGCGAGAAAGCCTGCTCGCCAGGACTATCCAATGTTCCAACGTCGAAACATTCAACTTGGTTGTTCTTCGTGTCTTCGTGGTTCATTTGAGAGAATTGCCGCGCAAGAAAATGACGGCCATTCCAGAGCTGGGTACAACTTGCCGTAACGGGCCACTTGTGTTATACTCTCATATGTTGTTGAAACACGTGAGAAAGTAAACACACCCTCTCACGACTTCGTTGACCGGGATATTCAAGCCGGTGTAAGGCAGTGTCGCTTACAAGGGGGTGGACGCGATAAACGAAGGAGGAATGTAGCCTGTGTCTGTAATTGGAATCAAACCCTTACTCGAAGGCGGCGTGCACTTTGGACATCGCACGCGGCGGTGGAATCCCCGTATGCGTTCATACATCTTCACGGAGCGCAGCGGGATTCATATCATTGACCTTCAACAAACCATTACCCAAATTGATGATGCTTATGCAGTAGTCCGGGACACCGTTGCGAATGGCGGCAGCTTGCTCTTCGTCGGCACAAAACGCCAGGCCCAAGACCTGATCGAACAAGAGTCTTTGCGGTGCAACATGCCGTTCGTCAATCAGCGATGGCTGGGGGGAACCCTGACAAATTTTCACACCATTCGCAAGCGGTTGGATTACCTACATGATTTGGAAGCCGCGCAATCTCGTGGGGAGCTGGAACTGCTTACCAAGAAGGAACGGTTGCTCAAAACGCGAGAGATCGCAAAACTGAACATTCGCTTTGGCGGTATCAAACACATGACGGTCCTCCCCGACGTCGTCTATGTTGTCGACGTAGGGAGAGAAGACATAGCCGTCCATGAAGCAAACAAGTTGGGCCTCCCCATCGTAGGAATGGTAGATACAAATTGTAATCCCGACCCCATAGATTTCGTGATTGCTTCGAATGACGATGCCATTCGAGCTATTCGCCTAATAACGGGCATCATGGCGGATGCGGTGATTGAAGGCAAGGATATACGCCAGTCCCGGTGGGCAGAACAGCTCAAAGAAGACGAAGACCTGGAAGAAGTGGATACCACACGCAGAGTATTCAGCCCTGACGACGAAGGACCCTACACCGCACCCGAGGAAAACGACGAAGATAAAGAGAAGGATGACCACGAGGACGCAGAGGGAGGCGAATAGATTGACCATCACCACTGAAATGATAAAGGAACTCCGGAAGCGAACCGGCGCGGGTATTCTTGATTGCAAGAAAGCCCTGGAGGCAACGAGCGGCGATGCTGAAAAAGCCATCGTCTATCTCCGCGAAAAAGGTCTGGCCAAAGCGGCAAAAAAGGCCGGACGACAGACCAACGAAGGTATCATCGAACCGTACGTACACACCGGTGGGCGGGTGGCGTCATTGGTAGAGCTGAACTGCGAAACAGACTTTGTGGCCAGAACGCCAGAATTCAAACAACTGGCCCATGATCTTGCCATGCAGGTTGTCGCTGCGAACCCGCAATACCTGAACACTGATGATGTTCCTCAAGATGTGTTGGACCAGGAAAGCGCCATTTACATGGCCGAATACCGAGACTCAGGGAAGCCCGAACACATCCTTGAAAAGATCGTTGAAGGCCGTCTGCAGAAGTACTATGCTGAAGTCTGCTTGCTGAAACAACCTTTCGTCAAAGAAAACACACTGACCATAGAACAACTTATTCAAGGGGCCATTGCTAAGCTGGGGGAAAACATTACACTCCACCGTTTTGTGCGCTACGAACTCGGCAATTGACGCGCCGAGCGCAGAAGCGTCCTGAGGGGAGTCGAGCAAACCTTTCGGAGATTACCCCCGAGCGCTTACGAGATTGAAAAACGCAATGCGGGGATCGTGAGGATTCTTTGCCACAGAGGCACATACGCTCCTCGCATTCGCGCTACAAACAACTGTCGCCGAACACCCAATATTGTCACAGATATGGGAGAGACATAATGCCGAAACCAATGTACCGGCGCATCTTGCTCAAAGTAGGAGGGGACTCGCTGGCCGGCCCCCGCGGTTATGGCATTGACCCACAACAGGTTGACAAACTGGCTTCAATCATCCGCGATGTCAACCGGCACGATGTGCAAATTGCTGTAGTGATTGGCGCCGGTAACATCTGGCGCGGCAAGATTGGCATCGAACAAGGCATGGAACGAGCTACCGCCGACCACATGGGCATGTTGGCCACGGTCATGAACGCTCTTGCCCTGCAAGATTCACTGCAGCGCATGACTCTCGAAAGCCGCGTGCAGACTGCCATCGAAATGAAAGCCCTCGCCGAACCATACATTCGCCTGCGAGCCATCCGACACCTGGAAAAAGGTCGCATTGTCATCCTGGGCGGAGGAACGGGGAACCCGTACTTTACAACGGACACGGCAGCAGCGCTCCGTGCCATGGAAATCAATGCCAACCTACTCATCAAAGCGACCAAGGTGGATGCAGTCTACGACGAGGATCCCATGCACAACCCCGATGCCAAGCGATTTACAAACCTTTCCTACCTGGATGCTTTGAACATGCAAGTTCGTGTGCTGGATAGCACGGCAATTACTCTTTGCATGGACAACAACATGCCCATCACAGTGGTCAGCCTGTCTGAACCACACAGCATCGAACGGGTCGTCCTGGGCGAACCGGACGTGGGCACACTCATAGCGTAGTTTAGTTAGAGTTAGAAGTTAGAAGTTCAACTTCTCCAAGAAGTTGAACTTCTAGCAGTTTGTCGGAGAAAGAATAAATGGGACACAGATTTGCAGGATAAACACAGATTTTCCGATGATTTGGCCTGAAAATCTGTGTCTCTCTGTGAAAATCTGTGTTCTAAAAAGAAAAAACTGTTCTCTTCGACAGCCTGCTAGGGGGAACTAGCACAGCCGCAACTTCTCACGAGAGGAGACGAAAGATGGTCAACGACGTACTTCAAGATATGGAAGGCCGTATGCAGAAATCCGTCGTGGCTCTGGAAGAGGACTTCAAGACTATCCGTACAGGAAGGGCGTCGCCTGCACTCATCGAACGTGTCATGGTGCCTTACTATGGAACGCTCACTCCGCTCAATCAAATGGCGACCATTGCCGCGCCCGAGGCTTCATTGCTGACCATCCGCCCTTGGGACGCCAGTGTTCTGAGCGATATCGAACGTGCCATACTAAAATCCGACCTGGGCCTCACCCCCAACAACGATGGCAAAATCATTCGCCTTGCCATCCCCCCCCTCACAGAGGAACGGAGGCGTGAATTGACCAAAGTCGTTGGAAAACGGGTCGAAGAGGCCCGCGTATCCGTGCGAAATATCCGCAGGGATGGGCTCCAAGACTTGCAGGACTTCCAAAAAGAAAGCCTCATCTCCGAGGATGAATACTACCTCGCGCGAGACAAGACGCAAGACCTGACCGACAAGTATGTAAAAGTGATCAACGAAGTTGGGAAGGCAAAAGAAGACGAAATCATGGAGATTTGAGCGCTACGCGCATAGCGTGAGGAATGCCAGTACAGAGCATTTCGATGGCGCATGACGGATCCGGTCTGCACGCATGGGGAGACATTCTCCCCCAAGAAGGGGCGATGGCAACAGCGGAAAATAAACTGAGCAAAATCCCATACCATGTAGGCATCATCATGGACGGCAATGGCCGGTGGGCACAAACGCGTGGCCTGCCGCGCATCGCCGGACATCGTGCCGGCACAGACAACCTTCGCCGCATCTTGCGCGCCTGCGTCGAGTTCGACATCAGGGTCCTCACGATTTATGCGTTCTCCACCGAGAATTGGAACCGGCCCTTTGACGAAGTGCGCGGTCTGATGTTGATCCTCGAACAAGTGATTGACCGGGAACTGAAAGATTTGCACAAGAACGGTGTGCAGATCCGGCATATCGGTCACGTCGAAGGCATATCAGAACGACTCCGTAAGCGCATCAGAAAAGCCGTAGAAACCACCAAAAACAACGACACGCTCATCCTGAATGTGGCCTTTAACTATGGGGGACGGGCTGAAATCTTGGATGCAACACGCCGCTTGCTCCGCGAAAAGGTGTCGCCGGAAGAATTGACCGAAGAGCTGTTTGCCGACCATCTCTACACCGCCGGCCTCCCGGACCCCGACCTCATCATACGGACAGGGGGAGACATGCGCCTGAGCAATTTCATGATCTGGCAGGCTGCATACGCAGAAATCTACTCGACGCCCACCTTTTGGCCAGACTTCGGGCAGGAAGAATTGCACAAAGCCCTGGTTGAGTACGCCCGCAGGGAACGACGATTTGGCCGTGTGCCCCAGGCGTCTCCCCCATAGCAACGTTACAGTCCCCACACGAGACCGTTCAATGACTACGCGACTGCTCAGCGCTGCCGTCCTGCTCCCTTTGGTCGCCTTTGTCGTTTACGCAGGTAGCCTGCCCTTCACCGTCATGGCGATACTCTTTGCTACATTGGCAGGCTACGAGCTCTATTCTATGATGAAGGCGCAGGGGTATCGCCCTTTCCTGGTGCTGGGTCTCCTTATCATTGCCCTTTTGACCGTTGACCACTCTCTCCCATTGCCACGCAATGTCTTGTTGACCGGCACGTTCATTGCCACATTGCTATGGCCCCTGTTTGCGGGAGACCGTGAAGGCACCCTGGTCAACTGGGCCTTGACCCTGGCCGGTGCGTTCTACATCGGCTGGATGGCGGTGCACATGGTTATGTTGCGGGCCTTGCCGCACGGCTTGGCCTGGACAGCGATTGCCTTGCTCGGCACGTGGGGCACCGATAGCGGCGCGTACTTGGCCGGCAAAACGTGGGGCCGTTGTGCGCTGGCCCCCAAAATCAGCCCGAAGAAAACGTGGGAGGGCGCGGTCGGTGGATTCTTAACCGGTACGGCCATCACCGTTCTACTGGCCCACCAGTGGATCGGCCTGCCTCTCCCCTTGGCAACGGCGTGCGGCTTCCTGATTGCTATAGCCGCCATCCTTGGTGATCTGATCGAATCGTGGATCAAACGCCAGGTCCAGGCCAAAGACTCCAGCCATATCATTCCGGGCCACGGCGGTGTCCTGGACCGGATCGACAGTTTGCTGCTGGCCGGCGTCGTCGTTTACTATTTTGCGCTGCGAATCGGCGGCGGCTAGATGAGAAAGTGGGGTGAAGCAACGTCTAACGTCTGACGGCGAGCGATGGAAGCAATTACACTAACATCTGTGCTGGGACTGACGAATCTGATTCTGTCTGCGGCCAATCTCATTCTGGTTTTCTCGTTGTTCCTGTACATTCTGGCCCACAATATGTGGAATTCGGTGGCCCGAACGTTCGCAGCGCTGATGGGCTGCGTGGCCGTTGTGTATGCCGGCGATGTGCTGCTGGCCAAAGTGACCTCGGTGGACGCGGCGATATTCTGGCTCAAGTTCCAGTGGCTGGGCATCGCCTTTGTGCCGGCGGTGTATCTGCATTTCTCCGACGCATTGCTCCGACTGACCGGCGCACCGTCGAAGCGGCGCCGGCTGGCCGTGGGCCTCAGTTATGCCGCAAGCGCCATCTTCTTCCTGCTGGCCCTCGACTCCGGCCTGTTGCTGCGCAACGAGGTCGTCTACGCGCCGCTTGCCAGCCAATTGACCGCCGGCCCCTTTTTCTGGGTCTTTGCCCTCTATTTTTTCCTGACATCGGGTTGGGGCTTCATAAACACATTATGGGCAAGGCAGCGCTGTTTGACCACCCTGTCCCGCCGGCGCATGACCTACCTGGCGGCGACGTTTGCCGCGCCGGGCATGGCCGTCTTCCCCTACCTGCTGCTGGCCAGCGCCCCGGCCAACCTCTCGCCCGATTTCATCCTGACCCTCTCTGCACTGGGGAACATCGGTGTGGCCACCATGACGGCAATCATGGCCTATAGCGTTGCTTACCAGAGCACGCTGGCCCCGGACCGCGTCGTGAAACACAGCATGATCCTCTATCTGCTGCGCGGACCGTTGCTGGGAACCTTTGTCATCGGCATAGCCCTGGTTGTGCCCCGCGTTGAAATCATCCTGGGCCTGCCGCGCGAGACCTTCCTGATCTTCTCCATCGTCACCGGCATTGTCCTTTACCAGGTTTTGCTCAAGCTGGCCCAACCCCTCGTAGACCGCCTTACCTACGAAGGCGACCGCACCGAAATCACCTGGCTCCAAAGCGTGGACGAGCGGCTGCTGACCAGCTCGGAAATCGAGCAAATGATGAAGAATATGCTTACCGCCATCTGCGACCTGCTGCGCACACCCGATGGCTCGGTCATCGTCATGCGCAACGGACAGCTACACACCGAGGCTCATTGCGGATCGAAGCACGCTGCCGCCAGGCTGCTGCAGGCCAGCGCCGTTGATGTGCTCAGCAATGTCGGGGACGAGGTGCGTGAAGCGTTCCAAAGAAATACGCTTCCCCCGATGGAGAATGGGTACTGGCTGATACCTCTGCGTGCGTCGCAGGAAAACGCCACGCTTGGCATCCTCACCGTCGCCGTACCACAAACCATGCCGGAGCTGACCGAACGCGAGTACGCCATTATCTCGCAACTCATCCGGCGCGCCGAAACAACGCTGGAAGACCGTCGCCTGCAACAGAGCATCTTTGCGTTGATTCACCAACTCACTCCCCAGCTCGATTCCATGCGCCAATGGCGACGCGAAATGCGTTTTCCGGGACCGGAGACGCTGGCCCCGCTGGAGAATAACCCGGTACTGGCCCCCGACTTTCCGAAGATGGTGCGCGACGCACTCAACCATTACTGGGGCGGCCCCAGCCTGAGCGAAAGTCCCTTGCTGCAATTGGACGTGGTACAGCGCGCCCTCCGCGAATATGGCAACCCTTCCAAGGCCCTCCGTGCCGTGCTGGAACACGCGATCAAAGAACTCAAACCGGAAGGCCAACAACGGTTGACATCTCCGGAATGGACGCTTTACAACATTCTCGATCTGAAGTATGTGCGAGGTCATCGCGTCCACGATGTGGCCAACCGGCTGGCCATCAGTGAATCGGACTTCTATCGCAAGCAGCGCCGGGCCATCGAAGAAGTCGCCAAAACACTGGCCACCATGGAACAGAAGACGGCAAACACAGACCGGAACGGCGAGGGCGACGATCATGGAAACCACGAGGAGTAAGCAAATGCCAACAACTGTCTGGAAAGCACCATCCAAGTGGCCGGAAGACAAGGGCCGGATGCTGGCCCTTGATTCTCTCAACGCCGTTCTGGCAACGGGTCTAGCAGCTTGTCGGAGAAAGAACAATGGGACACAGATTTGCAGGATAAGCACAGATTTTTCGATGATTTGGCCTGAACATCTGTGTCCTAATAAGAAAAAAATGGACCTCTCCGACAGCCTGCTGGTTGGCTTCGCAGTGACCCTGGTCTCTGGGTGACGGCCGTGCGCACAGCCTTGTCTTCGGCCATTTCCGGTTTCTATCGCCTATCGGTAGAAGAAAGGGTGCGCTCTATCGCCCGGCGTTGCCACTTGACCGAAGCTGATTTGGCCACGCTGCACCAGGGCTTGACCCTGTTCACAGCCGGCCACATGATCGAAAACGTCGTCGGGCTGCACACACTGCCCCTGGGCGTTGCCGCGAACTTTCTGGTTAATGGGCGCGACTACCTGGTACCAATGGTCATCGAGGAGCCGTCCGTCGTCGCGGCCTGTTCCTACGCCGCCAAGCTGGCCCGGCAGGCCGGCGGATTCACCGCCGAGGCGACCGATCCGGTGATGATCGGCCAGATACAAGTGCTGGATGTCCCCGACATCGAGGCGGCCAGCGCTGCGATTCAAGCGGCCGGCGACGAGCTGCTCGCGCAGGCCAACGCGCTCCATCCGACCATCGTCGCCCTCGGCGGCGGCGCGCGAGCCGTCGAGGTGCGCCACCTCCCCGATACGCCCGCCGGCCCCATGCTCATCGTACACTTGTTGCTGGACGTGCGCGACGCGCAGGGGGCCAACGCCGTCAATACCGCCTGTGAGGCGCTAGCTCCCCACATCGCTGCCCTCACCGGGGGACGGGTGAACCTGCGCATTCTGAGCAATCTCTCCGACCGGCGCATGGTACGGGCCCGCTGCCGCGTGCTGACCAACTCGCTGGCCACCGCCGGGCGGCCGGGGGCCGATGTGGCGCGGGGCATCGTCGAGGCCTATGCCTTCGCCGCCGCCGACCCCTATCGCGCGGCCACGCACAACAAGGGCATCATGAACGGCATAGACGCCGTGGCGCTGGCCACCGGCAATGATTGGCGCGCGATCGAAGCGGGGGCCCATGCCTACGCCGCACGCACGGGCCGCTACACATCGCTTACCCGCTACGGTCTGGACGAACTGGGCGATCTGTGGGCCGAACTGGAAATGCCGCTGGCCGTGGCCACCGTGGGCGGAACGACCGGCGCGCATCCCACCGCGCAACTTTCCCTGAAAATCATGGGCGTCCATCGCGCACAGGAATTGGCCCAGGTCATGGCCGCGGTGGGGCTGGCCCAAAACCTGGCGGCCCTACGCGCGCTCGCTGCCGAAGGCATTCAACAGGGCCACATGGCCCTGCACGCTCGGCAAGTGGCTCTCGCCGCCGGCGCATCCGGCGAGGAGGCCGAACGCATCGCCGCCCAACTCGTCCGCGAGGGGCAAATCCGCGTGGAGCGCGCCCGCGAGCTGCTGCGTTGAAAACAGTCGCCAGTCGTCAGTCGCCAGTAGTCAGTCGTCAGTAGTCAGTCGTCAGTAGCCAGTCGTCAGTAGTCAGT
>CAZFFM010000004.1:0-29316 GCA_964517425.1 uncultured Ardenticatenales bacterium
TAAAGGCAGGGCGTGAATGATTGCAGACGCAAAACTTTGACGGACACCCCGTGATGGGGGTTGGGGTTGACCAATCAGGGGTGAGCGGTGTATACTAAGGTAGAAACTACTGCCAGCGGTTGGGGTCAGTCTGCACAGCAGGACTTTGTGGTGGGAAATCTTTTTAGTTCTGGCTCGGCCAGGTTAGGGAGAGAAAGATGGTTCTGACGCGAGTAGGCCACGTACGCGAATTGATAGCCCAGGAAAACCTGGACGGGCTTCTGGTTACGGATGATTATAACCGCTACTACCTCAGCGGCTTTAGCGGGTCTGCCGGGGCGATACTCATCACACCCCAAGAGCAACTGTTACTCGTGGACTTTCGCTACTGGGAACAGGCGGAACGGGAAACAACAAACCTGGAGATTGTCAGACTGCAAGGAAAGCTCCAGGAGCAATTGCCTGGATTGCTTCAAGCCCTTGCCCTACGAAATGTTGGCATCGAGGCGGAAACCGTCACCGTGGCCCAACTTGCGCAATGGAAAACGGCGATGCCTGCGAATGTCGCGTTGCAACCGACAAACGGCCTTGTCGAAAACCTGCGCGGGGTGAAGGACGGGGCCGAACTTGCGGCGATCCAGCGCGCGGTAGCACTTACAGACCGGGCATTCACGTTCTTATGTGAAACCGTAGAGCCGGGCATGTCCGAAGCAAAAATCGCCTGGGAATTGGAAGTCTACTTGCGCTCGCATGGCTCAAACGGGCTGGCCTTCGAGCCTATCGTTGCTTCTGGCCCGAACGCAGCGCTTCCCCACGCCCGGCCGTCTGCACGCACCGTCGCGGAGGGTGAGCCCATTCTGTTTGACTTCGGCGCGCGCGTTGACCATTATTGTGCCGACTTGAGCCGCACGATCTGCCTGGGCGAGCCGCCGGCGCAGCTCGTTGAAATCTTCGATTTGGTAAAGCGCGCCCAACAGGCCGCCCTCGACGGCATCCACGCTGGGCAACCCGCCCGCCAAGCCGATGCTCTGGCCCGTGACGTGATCGCCGGTGCCGGCTACGGTGACCAGTTTGGGCACAGTTTGGGCCATGGCCTTGGCCTAAACGTTCACGAGGCTCCCCGCGTCAGTACGCAGAACGACACGATCCTACCGGCCGGCACGGTGATCACTGTCGAGCCGGGCATTTACCTGCCAGGCTGGGGCGGCGTCCGCATCGAGGATACGGTCGTCGTTCGCGAGGGGGACGTGGAGTCGCTAAGCAAGGCTCCGAAAAATCTGGTACCTCATAGGTGAGCAAACTATTCTGTATGCTTTGTGTTGTTGCGGTGTTACCACTCAGGCTGCCTTTCCGTGACGGGCTAAAGCCGTCACTGGCTGCGAGAGAAAGTCGCTGAAGCGACTGTCCGGTGGGAATTCAGCCGCTTTTAGCGGCTTGGCGGGGCAACCCAGTGCCGATTTTAATCTGGCACGGGCCCTACCTGAGTAGCAACGTTGCGGTACATAAAGAACGAGCACACGATACTTGTGCCGCCCCGTGCCACCGAATAATCTTGCGGAGCCGGCTCAAGATCACGGAGAACTACGCATAAATGCGTATACGATATACGCATTTATGCGGTTGAAAGCAGCGTACGTTTGTGCTATAATAAACACAGACATATTCCCCCTTATGTCCCCTCTCTCCTGGGAACATCTCTCCCCCACCCCAGGAAGAGGGAAAGAG
Organism: uncultured Ardenticatenales bacterium; assembly: GCA_964517425.1. GTDB lineage: Bacteria > Chloroflexota > Anaerolineae > Ardenticatenales > JAADHH01 > JAADHH01. The sequence goes on from CAZFFM010000004.1 coordinate 1,705, forward strand.
GAGGAGAGCTTGTGAAGGCAGGACAAGATCTCCTCCTCGCTTTTTCTGGCCGCATGGAAGCAGAGTATCGGTGCAACAAATGGGCTGATGTGGCCATCCAGATATGCCACACATGCCCCTCACCGGAGGAGATCGAAACGTGGTAGAGTTCTGGTCCGCTCGCAAAAAGCTTTGGTGCATGAAGAAGTCAGATCGCGATCGTTTGTTGCGCCATTTCGAGGAGATTGTCGAAACGCAGGCGAACGTGATCAAGCGAGACGGGGTCGTCCGCTGGCTGCAACTCGGCCCGGAGACACTGATCGCTTCGCTTGGCGACATGCCGGTCACCGACCCAAACCCGGTACGAGATGCTCTCAGGCAGCAAGCTTGGGATGACTATTTTGAGCTGCTCGCCTATTCCCAAGACCGCACGACAGGCAGGAACAGAACGGTATTTCCGGGCGAGTCATAGATCGGCGACAGATCTTCCCCCTGCACAATGCCCAACGGCGCATACTGACGGTATTCGGGAAAGACTGTTCCCAAGTGTGGGTTGCCGAGCCGTCGAATCAATATCTCGCTCAGGATTTGCCGGTAGTCCGTGGTGATGGCCAGATCAACGTTGTTATCAAGCTGGTCAGGACGCAGGCCCGGCCAATCGCCAAACACCTGCCCCCCGTTGACGTTGCCGCCAAGAACCAGCACAACATTTCCGTGACCGTGGTCGGTCCCCCCGCTGCCATTCTCCTTGAACCGGCGGCCAAACTCGCTCATCACCACGACCGTCAGACGGCCCGCAAAATTGGCCGCGCCGGAGCCGTCGAGATCCGTGTAGAACGCGCTCAGGCCCTGTGCCAGCGTCCCCAACAGGTTGGCAAAATAGCCTCCACCATGATTGCCCTGCTGTTCGTGCGTATCCCAGCCACCCAAGTCCACCGTGGCCACGCGCAAGCCAACCCCGATCTTGATCATCTGTGCGATGACCTGCAGGTTGTTGCCAAAGCTGCCGCCGGGATATTGCGCGCCGTTAGCGGGTGTGTAATTCTCGGGGTTTGCACTCTCCACCACGTCCAGGGCGTTCAGGGTCTGCGTGCCGGCATCATGCAGCCAGGTATTTCCCGTGTACATGTGCCGCAACGCGGTTCGCTGGGCATCCCTGTATTGCCAGTTGCCATAGAATGAAAAACTATCCGGGTCACTCATGGCGATAGCTTCCTGACTGCCCAACAGCGAGTTTGCCAGCGAGTTGCCGGCAGAGAGGGCCGGCATCATGATTTGCGGAGGCAGGTTGGTCGTGCTTTGCAGATGGCGAGTCAGCCACCCCGTGCTGGTGGTTTTGACGCCCGGCGTGCCCGACTCCATGAATTGCATCGCATCAAAGTGGCTGCGCGTGCTATCGGCCAGGCCCGTGGCATGGACGACGGCCAGCTTGCCCGCCGTATACAGCGCGAACAGGGGAGCGGCGGCAGGATGCAGCCCAAAGTTCGCATCCAAGGGCAGTGCAGCTTTTTCCCCGCTGATGGGCACCTGCAGGCCGGGTCGCGCTTCCTCGTAGAGGGCCCGGTCGTCGCCGGCGATGGGGAGTACCACGTTCAGCCCGTCGCATCCTCCGCGAAGAAAGAGGACAACCAGGGTCTCTTGATTGAAATCGCCAGCGGATTCGCCGAAGGCGACACGGCCCAAACGAGAGCCGGCCAGCGCTGCGACTGCCGCAGAACAGCCCACCACAAAACCCCGCCGCGAAATCTTTTGGACAGCCATCAACCTTCCCTCCTGTGCGTTCCGCCGCCTATCGCCACTGAAAATCAGGCGACATCAAGATCAGGGCGACCATCCGTGGCAGACGCGCGGTTATCTGCTGCACCGGCAAGTCGTAGTCCGCGTTGCGTCCCTGGGCGATGAAGTCTACCAGCAGTTTGTCGGAGAAAGAATAAATGGGACACAGATTTGCAGGATAAACACAGATTTTCCGATGATTTGGCCTGAAAATCTGTGTCTCTCTGTCAAAATCTGTGTTCTAAAAAGAAAAAACTGTTCTCTCCGACAGCCTGCTAGCGGCGGCAAAGCCGGTGCGTCCGTGGCGCGAGTCCGGACGCGCTGCGGGCTGCGCATGGCCGGTTCTGGCGGCTCGTCTCCCTCGGCGATGGCCGCGCCGGTGGCAGCGGCCGCGCCTTTCAACAAATCACGTCGGCTGATTGCTGGTGGTTCGTTCATACAAGCCTCCAACTCGCATCGTTCGCGCGCAAAGCGGGCGATGTCTACAGCTTACACCAGCGGAGAGGCGTTGTCTATCCCCCTTTTGGGTTGGTTGCTCTTACGAAGAGGGCGGCTCTTCCGTGTCCGGCATCTGTGGCACTTGCGAAGATAAGTCGCCCAATTGCTCGGCCGGCACATCACCCGCCAGTTGCCCTGTCTTGCGCAAGCGGGCAACGAAGAAGGCAACCAACGAATAGAGAACGCCGGCGACCGGAATGCCGAAAAATGCTCCCCAAAGGCCGGCCACTCGCATCCCTGCGAGCAAGGCCCCAAAGATCAGTAATGGGTGCATGCCTACGACCTCGCTCAGTACCCGTGGCATCACCACGTTGATCAAGAACTGCTGATAAATCAGCAAGATCAGGAATACCCACCAGGCATTCTCAGGGGATTGAAACAAGGCAATGATCACCGGTGGCAGCAGTGAAAGCGCCACGCCTATCAGCGGGATGATCATCAACAGAGCAGAGCCAAGGCTGGCAATGACCACGAAACTCAAGCCGCCAGCCCACATCACCACGCCGGTGACAACGGCAAACAGGGTCGCCTGAATTAACTGGCCGCGCACAAAGCCGCCAAACGTCCTGTCCACTTCGTGCAGCAAGAACCACGCCTCATCCTGCCAATCGTGGGGAATCAGAACAATGCAGTGGGTGATCAAATGTCCCCCATCGAGCATCATGTAGAAACTGAGAAACAGAATAATCAGCGTACTGCTCAGGAAGGATGCCAGACTGCTGGCAAAACCCAACGCGTTCTGCACCATGCCCGTGGCCATGCTCTGCACACGATACCCCACTTCTCCCGAGGTAATCATGGTCAGCAGGTCAACCTTTATGCCGATAGACTGCAAGCGATTCTGCCACGATAGGAGCAGCGAAGGAGCTTGCGTGGTATATTCAGGCAAACTTATGCCCAACTGGATGAGTTGCGAAACCACGATAGGCAGCAACAACAACACAATTGCCGCAAGGATCAGAATGAGGCCGAAATACACAATTACAACAGCCAGGCTTCTGGGGAGGTGGAACCTCTCCAGCGCCCGCCCCACGTTCGCCCCCCACGTTCTGGCAGCCAGTTTTCGCAGGGGAGCGGGAATGGGGTTCGCACTCAGGCCCACTACGAGAGGGTTGAAAATGAAGGCCAAAAGTGCGGCCAGCGCAAAGAGGAGGATCGTTTGCGAGAAGAGCGTGGCGATTTGCCAGCCTTTCTCTAACAGAAAAACGACGGCCGCAGTGGCGAAAAGAACCCACACGGATCGAGGCACATTTTCACGCACGGTCATCCTCGGCAATCAAACCAGCGGCCAGGGGTAGGGCCGGCCGGGGCCAGGTGGTGGAAACTCGCCCAACGCGAGCAGATCGGTCGCCCTGTGGGCAAGGGCCTCGATCTCTGCCGGAGAGAGCAGCGGTGCGAGCGCACCGGCCAGCGCAGAACCGCGCACAATTTGATCGTGGAGCCTTTCCAAATCGCGACGCAAGGCAGCGGGAATCGGTTCGCCAACGTAGTCCCAGATCACGGTGCGCAATTTTGGCTGTTCGTGAAAGCAGACCCCGTGATCAATGGCCCAAATGTGGCCGTTGCGTCCCAACAAGCAGTGACCCGACTTGCGGTCGGCGTTGTTGACGAGCAAGTCGAACAGGGCGATTCGTCGAAACGCCTCTGGGTGGGAATTGCGCAGGGTGAAGAAGTGTGCTTCCGGGTCAGTCTCCAGGTACCATTGAAACGAGCCAAAGCCATGCTCTCCCCCCTCACGCAACACCGTAGGCGGCACGATGGACCACCCCAACGCCTGACTGACAATGTAGGCGGCCGTCTCCCGAAGGCAGAGCGAACCCTCCGGAAAATCCCAAAGGGGTTGCTCCCCTTCTTGCGGTTTGTAAACGGCCCGGCACGTGCGTCCGGACGCTTCCAGGACGACGAGGAAGGTGTAATTTGATCCCCAGGCAAACAGTCCCTCGGTGGCGATGACGTCGCCTCGCAGCAAAAGGTCCAGTTCTTCGTCATCTGCGTGGGCAGGTCCGTACACCCCGGCCAGCGCGGACGTACCGGAGAGAGTCGGCCCGGGGACGGCGGCTAGTCGTGTGGCCATTCTTTCTCGTGCCCGTTACCCGGGGGGCAAAAATGTCCATCGGGGTCAATGGGCTGCCCACAAAGCGGACAGCTTGGGCGGCCTTCGTTCACAACTTTCAGGGTGTGCGCGGCCAAACCCTCGACTTGCGCGCGACTGACCCAGAACCGTACATAGCCGGGCACGCCCTCTTCGGGGTCAGGCAACAGTTCTTGGGCATGGATGACAATGCGGTCATTGGCTTCATCGTACCCAAGCCCCATTTGTCCGATCCGGAACAACGGTTCCGCCGGCTGTAACAGGTCCATACCACCGGGAGCATCGCCGGCAGCAGCCGCGCCTGTCTCCGGCAGACGTTCCAGCAATTCGTTCAGGGCCACGGACAGGGCGCGTGCCTGCTCCTTTTCCAAGAGCAGAGAGACGACTTCGGCGCGGCGACTGCCCTGCAAGAAGAACTTTCGCCGGCCGGGAGGCCCTATCGTGCCGACCGTCAGAAAAGTTGTAGGATTTAATTCGACTGTGATTGGTTCAGGCATGGTTCTCGTCTTTCTCTTTCGCGTTATGTTCAGTCGCCGGCATCTCTGGCCGCGACGACAAATGGGCTGTGTCGTTTAGGGTGATCAAACGGGTGTCAAACGACCCGTCTCGAAGGATGGTCAGCGAGGCCGGCGCTACGATGAGCCGCTGGTAAAGATCCAGCGGAAGTCCCAGGTAGTGGGCTGTCGCCAGTTTGATCACATCCGCATGTGCCACAGCAACTACGACTCCTTTTGGATAAGTGCTGCAAATCTTTTCCAACGCACCGACGACCCGCGCCTGCACTTCAAAGACCGATTCGCCCCCCGGAAACCGGGTTCGGCTTGGGCGGATCTGTACCTGTTTCCACAGATCCGTCTTTGCCAACGTCTCCAGCTCTTGCCCGGTCCAGTCGCCGTAGCGTACCTCGCCCAGGTCTGGCCAGGTTTCAATTTCCAGGTCGTGCGCTTCGGCGACAGTTTCTGCCGTTTCCAAAGCGCGCTCCAGTGGGCTGGAGATGATGGCGGTTAGAGGAACGTCGGCCAGACGGTCTCGAAGCGCTTCTGCCTGGCGGCGGCCTTCGTCGTTCAGGTGTACGCCGGGCGTCCAACCGGCCAGACGGCGTGTTTTGACGTAATCGTTCACGGCGTGGCGCACGAGCAGCAGTTGGGTCATGATTCGTCCCAGCCGCTCATCGAATCGAGAGTTTTCTTTTCCTGTGCGGTCAAGCGAACGTCAACGACACCCAGATTGTCGCGCAATTGGTCCACCGTATTGGCTCCGATGATGACGCTGGTCACGGCCGGGTTCTCGCGGACCCAGGCGAACGCGATTTGGGCAATGGTTTTGCCGCGATCGGCGGCCATTTCGCCCAGCGTGTCCAGGATGGCAAAGTTCTTCTCCGTCATATAGGCCTGGATGCGCGGGCTCTGTACGCCACGTGTACCGGGTGGTGGTGACTCTCCCCGGCGATACTTTCCGGTCAGAAAGCCGCCGGCCAGGGGACTGTACGGTATCACCCCCACGCCCTGATCGAGACAGAGGGGCATAAGTTCCCGCTCAAATTCGGCGCGGTGTAGCAAATTATAGTGGGGTTGCAACGAATCGTACCGGGCAACCCCCTCTTTGTCGCTGGCCCACAAGGCTTTGCACAGTTTCCAGGCCGGGTAGTTGGAGCAGCCGATGTAGCGCACCTTGCCTTGCCGGACCAGATCATCCAGCGCATGCAAGGTTTCCTCGATGGGCGTGGCGTCGTCAAACCAATGGGTCTGGTATAGGTCAATGTAATCAGTACGCAGGCGACGCAAGCTGTCTTCCACGGCGCGCATAATGTGCGCGCGAGAAAGCCCCTCGTCGTTCGGCCCATCGCCCATCTGGCCCCGCACTTTTGTGGCCAGCACCACCTCGTGTCGCTTGCCCGTCTGTTGAAACCAGTCACCGATGATCTCCTCGGAAGCGCCGGCGTGGGTGGCCCAGCGTGCGTAGACGTTGGCGGTGTCAAAGAAGTTGCATCCCGATTCTACCGCCGTGTCCATGATAGAGAAAGAGGTCTCTTGGTCCGCAGACCATCCAAAGGTCATCGTACCCAGACAGATGTCAGAAATTCGCAGTCCCGTCCGTCCCAGATTCTTAAATTTCATTGCGCTTCTCCCCTAATCTAGTCTTCCTTCAAAACTTCGCTTACCACTTGCTTTAGTTCCGAAATACTGAATGGTTTACGCAGAAATCTGCTTTCGGTGGCTTCCAAGAATGCGCGCGTCTCCAGGCTGACGGTGTCTCCGCTAAGGAAGATGGTATGTCGCGCCATTTCCGGAAAGTGTTGGCGGACTTTTCGATAGAGTTGTTGTCCACTAAACCCGGGCATCTTCACATCGCTGATGATAAGATCGAACGATTGGGAGGCGATCAGTTCGAGAGCACTTTGGCCGCTGGTCGTGCCTTCCACATCGTGACCAGCTCTGGATAACAAACGCTTCAGGAGAGCGACAACCCCCTCTTCGTCATCTACAACCAGTATCCTGCGCCGGCCGTATGCTGCTTGATCGGCCTGGGTTTCGGCCTTCCCCGCTTGCGGTGAGTGGCTCTCTTGCACCGGCAGTTCAATGACGAAGGTAGCGCCGCGCTCTGGCGAACTCTCGGCCCAGATTCGTCCGCCATGTTCCTGGATGATTCCATAGCAAATCGAAAGGCCCAGGCCCGTTCCCTGGCCCAACTTTTTGGTGGTAAAGAAGGGGTCGAACATCTTTGCCATCACATCTTTGCCGATTCCCGGCCCGCTGTCTTCAATCTCAATACGAATCGCCCTGTTGGTCTTGGCTTCGCGGCCTGTTGAATAACGGATGGTCTGTCCATCTTCTTTCAGCGAAGTCCGGATCAGCAGTTTTCCACGTCCATGCGCTTCTATCATTGCCTGGTGGGCGTTGTTGATCAGATTGATAAAAAGTTGTTGAAGTTGATACTGATCGGCCATTGTTCTGGGCAGGGGGCGGTACAGTTGTAGGGCAACCTCGATGTTGTCTACGCGCAACTGGTACGCCCGCATCTCCAGAGTGTGTTCGATCAGCTTGTTGATGTCTATCGCGCTTTTCTCCGGTTCGTGCTTACGGGCAAAGGTGAGCAGGTTTTCGACAATGCGCCGCGAACGCAGGGTTTCACGAGCGATGCGCGACAGGTCGTCTTGAATGGTCGCGTCCACGTCTTCTTGCATCAGCAGTTGGGCGTAACCAAGAATGGTGGTCAGCGGGTTGTTCAGTTCGTGTGCAACGCCCGCCACCAATTCTCCGATGGCGGAAAGTTTTTCGGCCTGGACAAGCTGCATTTGTAGTTGGCGCTGCCCCGTGACATCCTTGATGCTGTGGACGCTGCCGACAAGCTCGCTCTGTGCCCCTCGCAGCGGATAGACGGCCAAGTGAAAATGGCGGCTACCCTCCTCGACTTCCAGAGATTGCGCTTCGCCCGTTTTCATCAAGGTATCGTGTGGGCAATAAGCGCCCTCGCGGCCATGACACTGTTGCCAGCGATAGCAATTCTGGCCCACCAATTCTTGTGGCGTACTCTCCAGCATCGCCGCCAGGGACCGGTTGACACGAAGCATCCGGCAATTCTGGTCGTGTACGGAAATACCGTCTTCGATAGCATCAAAAGTTTCCTCCCATGCCTGCTTGCCCCGAGCGACCAGTTCAAACAGTTGTGCATTCACGATAGCGATACTGGCCTGGCCGGCAAATGTGGTGAGGACTTGGGCATCGGCCGGGTTGAAATTGTGTGCCCTGTAGCTTTCCAGCAGGATCACGCCTTTGATTTCACCTTGGTGCCACAGCGGAGCGCCCAGCCAGGACCGTACCTGTGCCCCTTTTTCGGTCAAGGCGATTGTGTCCACCGGCAAGTCCTCGAGTACGTCGTGGACGATCACCGGTTGGCCCGCCTCCATGACTTTTTCGCTGGCTACCTTTCCTTCCGACTGAAAGAAGGTGGCGGACTGGGAAGCCTCGTCAAATCCGCTGGATGCGACGACCTGAGAGACGCCATCCGCTGTCATCGTGATGTAGGCCCGGTCGTAGAGGACTACGGAAGAGAGCTGTTCCAGAATCAGATGCAGCACTTCGTCCAGTTCAATGCTGGAGCTGACCAGTTCGGAGGTGCGGTGCAGCGTTTCAGCCAGGTCGCGCTCCTGTCTTTCTCGCTGGTAGAGCTGTATCCGGTGTATGGCGATCCCGGCCTGGTGTCCCATGCCTTGTAGTATGGTCCGCTCTTCTGCGGAGAATTTACGGGGCTCATTGGCCAACAACATGACCCATGCAAGCATAGAGCCTTTCGCCTGCAGGGGCACCACAGCCAGACTATGGAATCCGAGACGGGTGAGCAATGGGCCCTTGGGCAGATCAGCAAAAGCGATGTCTTCTACGAAAACGCACTCCCTCCGACCGTCGGACGCATACCCGGGCAGGATGCTGATTTCTTCCCAGCCGACCAAATCTGGTGGGGGGCCGATGTAGGTGCCCCGTCTCGTCACTGTTTCGCCCGTTTCCCTGTTCATGATCTCTATGATACCCAAGGGCATCTGCATAAATGTGAGCATCGCCCGCAGGACGCTATCCAGCAGTTCATCCTGTTCCACAGCCTGATTCACGGCCATCAGAAGTTGGTTTTGAGCGGTTAGGCTCCGCATAGTTTGTTCCACTACGTTTTCTCCAGAATCGGCTTATTTGTGCTGCTTCCAAAACGACCACTGCGCCGGCGAGCAACCAGGTCTCCCCGGCGGTGGCGTGGGAGGCGATGGTGGTGGTGGCGGTGGCGGCGGCTCTGGCGGTTCTCCTTGGGCCAGCAAGAACGCACCGTACGCATCGGCGCGCCCAGCCCCCTGGGTGTTCGCCGGCAAGTTCAGATTGCTTGCGCTTTGGGTTAGTATTCGCTTCACATCATCCGGTGTCAAGGATGGCTCGGTCTGCAACAAGAGCGCAACGGTACCGGTGGCATGGGGCGTGGCCATACTGGTTCCGGAAGCCAATGTGTACTTGTCGTCAATAGGCGTACCCATCTGCGTGCCGGCGGCTCGAGCGGCAATGATGCTGGTGCCGGGCAAGAGCAGGTCGGGCTTGACGCGACCATCGCCGGTCGGCCCACGCGACGAGAAGCCGGCCACGTGGTCATCGTCGGTGGAAGCGCCCACGGTGATGGGGCGCAGCGCACAACCGGGAGACCCGACTGTCGCCTTCGCAGGGCCCTCATTGCCGGCAGCCACACAGACAATATGGCCCCTTTCGACGGCAACGTTGCACGTCGCCGAAATCGCGTCAGAGCCGTCGCATGGCCCGCGACTTCCCAACGATAAGTTGATAACCTGCACTCCCTGATTCACGGCCCACTCGATGCCGGCCATGACATCGCTCATCAAGCCGGAGCCATTGCCACGCAATACCTTCGCCGCGTAAATCTCGGCGGCAGGGGCCACGCCCCGGTAGCGCCCTGCGCTGGAGTCGCCGCTGCCGGCGGCGATACTGGCCACGTGTGTGCCGTGTCCATGGTTATCTTGGAAACCTTCTCCGGTGAAGTCGGTCGTGCCGCCGATCCGGCCCGCAAAATCGGCGTGTGCCGGATCAATGCCTGTGTCTACGATGCCAATCTTGATGCCCCGTCCATCAACGTGACTTTCCCACACTTTTGGCGCACGGATCACAGGAACGGAAGAGTCCAGGCACACATAGACCATTTCGTCCGCCCAGATGTGCTCCACAAGGGGATTGCGGCTGATTGTGACGATGTCGGAGACCTTGGCTGTCGTTGCAATAGCCGGAACCAATTGAAACGTGTGGCGCGGCTGAAGCGGGGTCGATTCCAGCGCACGCGTCACGATGGCTTCATCGAATTGGAGCACCGTTGGGGGGACGGGTGTATCCAGCGCTGTGTGCAGGGGGGTGCGCATTCGTACGATGATGTTGATCGCCTGCTCTTCGTCAGCCGCGATCTGTTGAATGTTCTCCCGAAGGTTTTGGGCCAGCTTATGTTCTTGCATCGTCCATGGTTTCCTTTGCGATGTGCATTTCTTGGTCTTGCTCGATGCGGTCTACCCAATCCTCTTTGGCAATGTCCAGTGCAATATGAGCGGGGCCGGTTACCGCCAGGGAATTCGTCAAACGAAAAACGTAGCGCACATTCATCCCGGCCGTTTCGGCCTGTTCTTGCCTCAGTTCGGCCGGCCCTAGGGTATGGATGATCAAATCAACTTGTGCATCACGATTCGCACGCAAGGTCTGTTCTAACTGGGGTGGTACGCAGCTACGCATAATTCTCCCTCGAACCGGGGCCGGCGCGATACATCCACAAACCGTTCTCTTCGCTCATGCTGGCCAGCCCGTTAAGCTCCAAAATGTCAAGTTGTCCAATGATTTCAGAGACGGTCAGAAAGCTTTGCGCTTGCACGATCTCCGGCCCAAAGACCTGCTGCGCAAGTTCATAGACGGTTTGCCCACGGTCCGTTAGCAAAGCTTGGATCTGTTCTGTACGTCGCTGCCGGTAACGTATCCGTCGTTCGATGAGCGCGCGGTGGTTGGAGATCGGTTCCCCGTGTCCCGGAAAGGCGGTCTGCACCTCCAAGTTGGCAATGCGCTGCAAAGAATGCAAATAGTCTACCAGTGCGCGGGGGCGCTCCGTCTCCCCTTCCGGCGGAGGTTCGACCACCGGGTTGGAGTTTACCTTCGGCAAGAGATGATCGGCGGTAATCAGTTCCTGATTTTTCGACTGGTATAGACAGATCGCTCCGAGCGCATGGCCGGGCGTGTGCAACACCTCCCACGGACCACCGCAGAGATCGAGCCGGTCACCATCGTTTACGAAGCGGGCAATGGGGATGGGCTGGGTACTCAACTGTTGGCTGCGCTGCATATTCTTTCCCATATCACCGAGAAGTCCCGCCGGTATGCCCGCTTTGCGCATCACGTCGCCATAGAAACGGATGATTCGTTTCCATTCGCGATCAAAGTCCGTCAGCAATGGAGCATTGTAGGGGTGCGTATACACCCGGGCACCCGATTCGGCAACGATGCGTCCAGCCTGGCCGTAGTGGTCGAGGTGTGCATGGGTGATGATCAGGTGCCGAAGCTCAGATATGCGCACGTTGTGGGCGGCCAACCCCTCGCTAAGGGCGACCCATGCTTCGTCAGTTCCGGGACCGGTGTCAATCAGTACGGGTTCATCTCCCGGAATCAAGTAGAGGTTCACCGGTCCCACAGGATACGGCGTGGGGACAATCAGGCGGTGAGGCCTATGGTTCATCATAACCTCCTTGCCCCCTGGAACCCGTGATCCATCATGCTGTCCCTTGCGCTCAAGCCGAACGTTATTGCACCCCCCATTCGTGATAAAGGTCGCTCAGGTCCTGACCGGAAGACGTCTCGAAGGCTTGCAACAAATCCACAGGTTGAACGATTCCGTAGCGGTGTGCCTGGTAATACTGCTTCAGTGATTCGAAGAAAGCCCGATCCCCAATTTTCTCACGCAGGGCATGAAAAAAGAGGCCCCCTTTCACGTAAACAATGACACTGTACGCATCTTCCCTACCCTTGAATTCAGACAGTGGTTGAGCTACTGGTTCGTCCGGGTGGTCAGACTTCCAGCGGTTCAGAATTTGTTCCCAGTTATCCAGCGTTTTTTGGAGTCCTGCGGATCCATGGGCCTTTTCCATGTAGAGGGCGGCCGAGTAGTTGGCCAAGGCTTCGTCCAACCAGGGGTCATTTATGACATCGTTTCCAACGACCGCATACCACCATTGATGGGCGGTTTCGTGGGCCACTGCAAATTCCAGGAAAGGGTCATCCTTGTTCTGATAGAGGCTGCGCCCGATAAGAAACATTCCGGGATACTCCACGCCGGCAGCGCGATTGAGCGGCACGCCCACAACATCCAGTTCGCGATAAGGGTAGGCCCCAAAGAGTTCCTGGTAGGTGCGTAGAGCAGTCGTCGTAAAGTTGAGGACGTTCGAGGATGCGGCAGCATCTTGGGGAAGATAATACGTGTTGATCAGGATGCCCTCTTCGTCTTGTCTGGCGACTTTGAGGTCTTTGCTCAAAACAAGTATGAAGTCACGTGTCGGCCCGCTGACCATCTCATGAAACACGTCACCCCAGGGAGTTACGTGCTTATATATCTCTTGTCCGGTGCCCACAGGAGTCACCCCAATATCCGTATGCAGAAGGACGTGATAAAGTGCGGTCTCACTGAAAACAGCGTCTCCTTCTTCGGAGACCGGGGGCAGATGCCAGCCATCCTTATCGGAGACGGCCAAAATAGGATACCAGTTGGCCAGGGTCAGTATGCCATCGCTGTAATTGAAAATACCGTAAGAACTGCTGGTTTTCACATCCCCCTCGAAATCGCGCGGAATCTTGGCCTCGAACTGCAACTCCATGACCAAATGTCGTCCGGGTTCGAGAGGTTCGAACAAGGGCAGCCGGACAGCGCTTCCATCTTCCTCCTCTATGGCAACTTCTGGGAGGACCTCAATCTTGTTCACGATAGCTTTGCTTATGGTCATTTCCCCGCCGTAAACGTGATTGGCTTGGGGATACGTGCGGAAAAAGATAGACTTTAATGGCGTGTCTCCCCGATTCGTAAAATACACCGTTTCTTTGCCAGAAAGTGACCGAAAAGAAGGGTCAACAGTCACCTCAATATCGTAGCAAGGAGCGTTCTCCATCAGGAAAATGTCGGCCGCAAAAGCCGGCCGCATGGCTTGCGATTCTTGCGGCCCACACCCCTCGGGCAACGGAACCGGTGTGGTATCGGGCCCGCCTACCGGTGTAGTTTCTTTAGACGAGGAAGTACCCAATAATAGTTCGGTTAGCGTCGTTCCCCCCCCAGATTTCTTGGAGGGATCTTGTTTCGTAGCACCAAAAGAAGAACAGCCCACCAAAAAAATCAATAACAGGAGCCACCCCGTTCGCGTGATGAATGTCAATTTACTTCGATGCTTTGCAGGGGTTCGTTGCAGCATATTTTATCTCCTCTTTCCACCCGTTGGATTTTGTCCAGTTTATGTTGGCTGCGGCCAAGGCCGTGTACTGTCTCCGCAATCTGTTTCCTACAATTAGATTATATCAGGATTTGTGCTCCTCCGCAAAAAACTGGTGGTGACCGCCACAACACCTTCTCGAAGCCGCCCGGGGAAACCTGTCGGAGTGCATCACGGCCGCCAGTTGATTGTCGCTCATCTTGGACAGCACCCTGCTCATCTCCAGGCAGGCTTCGCCTGTGCAGGTTGCCGGCCCGTCGAAGGCGTAGGACAAGAGTAGAGGTGCTGCGCGGCCAGGTGCTTGCCTACGTCTTGGGTCGCATACACCGGGGGTCCATCTCGGCGTAAGCGGTCATCGGCTGGAGGGCCTGGTTGGCGTTACCCTGCGGCGGTGCGGTCCAGGCGGATGAGCGGCACCACTCAACAACATGCCGCTGGGAATCAGCTCGGCGATGTGCTGGCGAACGACGTCGCCGGTGGTGCGATTTCCCAGGCAACTGCGCGGTTCGAGAGACCAGTAGGGGTCGAGAAGCGCCACCCGTGTGGGACGCAGATGCGCGGGCACATGGCCGGCTGCGATGCCCGCGTCCACCAGTTTGGTCAGCCGCACGGCCATCTGGTTGCCTAGCGAGTGCCCGGAAGGTAAGCGTTCAGGTACCCAGAAAAAAGAACGCTGATTGCGCAGACTACCCGCTGATAAACGCCGATAATATCAAGGAGACAGCGAAAATCTGCGTATATCTGCGTCATCTGCGTCCTATTCCAGGAGGGGCTGAACGGATACCCCGGAAGAAGTCAGACGTTGGTCAGCAGTCGCCCATAGTTGAACGCAGGGTCCAGCAAGTCTTGTCCAAAAGCACGTACGTCCCGCTTTTGTTTGAGCAATCCCAGGTACAGTCCGGCGCTGTCCGCCGTACCCACCATCTGCAATCCGACTACACGCCCCTCGGTCAGGGTGAGCTTGCGCACCACGTGGCCGTCGGCCCGTTGCAGGGTTGTGTCCCCGTCCCGCCGGCCGATGGAGACGACCGGCAGACCAAAGATGCGCACTACGTTGGCGTCTTCCAGGCCGGGCAGGTGGCGGTGTTGGCCGGCCAGGTTGTAGCCGGCGATGCGACCGCTGTACACGGCGTTCGGCCAGGTGGCGATCACACGCTGTTGGCCGAAGAAATCGGTGGCCTGGATGATGTCCCCCGCCGCGTAGACGTCGGGATTGCTGGTGCGTGTGTGCGTGTCCACAAGGATGCCCTTGTCGGCAGCAATATCCGTGCCCGATACCAGCCCCAGGCGAGGACGCACACCGGCCGCGTTCACCACCAGGTCACACGTCATCTCCTCATTGTCTATCACGACACCGGTCACTTGGCCATTGCCAAGCACAGCGTTCACGTGACTGCCTGTACGCACGGTCACCTTCTCACTTTCCAACCGCGTCTGGACCAGGCCGGCCATCTCGGTGTCCAACATCTGGGGCAACACCCGGTCCAGGATTTCCACCACGGTGACCTCCAGGCCTCGCCGGGTGAGGGCTTGTGCCGCTTCCAGGCCGATGAATCCGGCCCCGATCACCACAGCCCGGCGGGCATGGGGCAAATGTGCGAGGAGAGTCTCGGCTTCGTCCAGAGTCTTGAGGGCAAAGACGCCCTCTTTGCCCAGGCCGGGGATCGGGGGGCACACAACGGAAGCGCCGGCGGCGATGAGCAGACGGTCGTAATGGATGGTCGAGCCGTTGGCCAGCAGCACACGGTGCTCACCGGGGAGGACGCGCTGCACCGCCTCTCCCCAACGTGTGGCAATGTTCAATGAGCGATAGAATGACTCATCGCGCACGAACAGACTCTCCCGCGTGACCGTCCCTTCGACATATTCGGCCAGGGGGCAGGGGGAGTAACAAGGGCCCTCTTCGTGGGCGATCATCACCACTTCGCTGGCCCGGTCCTCTTCGCGGAACGTCTCGGCTGCTGCCACGGCCGCCGGCCCGTTGCCAATGATTACCAGTTTCATTGTTCATCTACCTCCTCGAAGCAGTGCCCCGATCTCACTGTCCGGAATGCCGGCCCTCTGATCGGAAGGTTTGCTCACAATTCTTCAGCCTGCGTGACAAACACTTCTGGTCTGGTGCGTTCTCGTATCTCAGCGGGTGAAGCTACCTCAAAGAATAACTCTATAGCTTCAATCAGATTCTTACGTGCTTACGTGCTTCCTCCACGGAATTGCCTTGACTGGCGATGTCTAGTTCTGGGCAGAGGGCGACGTACCAATCCCCGTCGCGTTCAATGATTCCGGCAAGCTGTATTTGGGGCATTTTCCATCACCCTCAAATTCCCAAAAGCCGCTCGTTTTTCGGCGATGTGGGCAATCATGCCGGCAGCGGCCTTCTCCGGATCGTATTCCACGTAAGCCTTGCCACCGGTGATCCATTCCAAATCCTGCGCGGGCGACTGCATCACCAAGGGGCCACCCAGGATGCGCGGAGCCGGCGCCAAGAACTCGGGACGACCCACCCCAACCGCCATGGCGATCGCCTGCTCGCTATCTGACTGGCAGACAACGCAACGCTAAACGGCCGCCGGCTCCGGCTGACGGATAGCGTCCTTGTGTCCACTATCAACGTTACGACACTGGCCAGGAGTCACCGGTACTCGTGCAGCCAATGGACGGTGTTCTTGAGTTCATCGGCTGATCGAGAGTTCAGAAGATTCTCTGCACGCCGTTGCAACTCACCTATTGGAAGTTCATTCGAAATGATGATCCCAGCGTGTTCCCTCTCCGCAAAGAACCATTTAGCAGCTAACGGCTCAAAATGACGTGCGTTGAAGGTCAAGATTGCGCGACTGTTCTCAGCAGCATACCCCAGTTGCTCCTCATCGCTAAGACCACTGCGTTGGACTTCATTCACATGAACGACGTCGAAACCGTGGCCTCGGAGTAAGGCTGCCAAGCCTTCCCATACGTGCTCGTCAAGTAGGAGGGTGGGAGCCACGCGATTCGCGTGAGTCATGCTTGCTGTCCGGTGATAAGCCGGTAGTTTTCTTCGCCCAATCGTTCCCGTAGCCGGGTACGGGCCGCTTCTTCGGTATTTTCGGCCCGTTCGCGGTCCATTTCAGTCTGATGGTCATCATAGTAACTCAGCGCATCGTGGACTTGCGCCAGTGTCAGGTGCGGCAGGACTTTCTCGGCAATGCTGTGCGGCGTTTCGCCCATGTTTATGTACCCTATCAGGATGCTTACCGGAATTCGCGTACCTTTGAGCACTGCTGTTGGTCCGCCGGTCATGTGCACCACTTCGATGTGGGGATGTTTCGGCGTGAGCTCTCGGCGCAGCACCTCATCGGCTAAGTCATCAGGCGTGCGCAGTTTTTCTGTTGCCCGTTGTAGCAGCAGACGATACGTGACTTCTGGTAATCTAACAACGTTCATAACACACCTCGTTCTGCCGTCGTTCACCGACATCCGGAGAAGACAGTCCAGTCTGATCGCTCACCCTCATATTCCCAAAGCCGCTCGTTTTTCGGCGATGTGGGCGATCATGCCGGCAGCGGCCTTCTCCGGATCGTACTCGACGTATGCTTTGCCGCCGGTGATCCCTTCCAGGTCATTGGTCAGCACCTGCGTCACGAGCGGGCCACCCAGGATGCGCGGAGCCGGCGCAACATGCACGAATAGCCCCAGCGCCAGCAGCCACGTGCCGATGGAAACAGCTTTCTCCTGCACCAGCTCGGGAGCCGAGCCGGCCACCGGCAACTGGCTGATCTTCACGTCCAGTTTGCCGGCCAGCGCCGCCAGCAGGTCCACGATGCGGGTGTTGTCCACACACGAACCCATGTGCCAGACCGGTGGCAGGGGCGCTCCCAGCCCGGCCGCCTCACCGACGGCGGTCAGCACGCCCTTGAGCTTGTCACCGGCGTACCGTTCTGTGGCCTGTGAGTTGAGCAAGCCCTCCTGGGCACAGATGTGCGCCGTGCAGCCGGTGGTTACGACCAACACATTCTCCTTCAGCAACGCTTTGGTCATGCGCTCGGTCATGGCCGTGTCGCGGAATTTCAGGCTGGGACATCCGGCAATGCCGACCGCACCGTAGATGTTGCCGGCCACGATGTTGTCAATCACCGGCTTGAGGGGGTCTTCGGCGTTCACCTTCGACAGGATGCCGACGATAGATTCTACGGACAGACCGGCAAACCCGACAGACTTCACGTTGGGGATGTTCACCGGTTTGCCCTGCCGCTTCTGGAAGGCGGCGATGGCGGCCCGTACGATGGCCTGGGCGTTTTCGTCGGCGTGGGCCGGTTCGAACTCGATGTGTGTCGCGCCGGGGATATGCACCATCTCGTCTGTGGTGATGAAAGCAGTGTCATAGCAACTGGCAAACATGGCCGTGGAGGGCCAGATGCACTGAATGTCCACAACCATGCCATCTACGGCTCCGGTCGCCAGGATCAGCTCCGATTGCAGGTTGTGCGCGGCCATCGGCACACCGTGACGCATGGTCAGCTCGTTGCCTGTGCAGCAGACGCCCACCACGTTGATACGCTCGGCGCCGGCAGCTTGGGCTTCCCCTTCCAGTCGCCCGGCCCATTGCAGCACCTTCTCCGAGAGGAGCGGGTTGTGGCCGTGGACGGCCAGATTGACGCTGTTCGCTTCCAGCACGCCGACGTTCGCTTCCAGGGTCGTTACCTGCGGCGTACCGAAGAGGATGTCCTGCAGGTCGGTGGCCATGGTCAGGCCGGCGTAGCCGTCCACCAGTCCCATGCGCAATAGGGCCAGGAGCAGGCTGACCGGATCGGCGTCATTGCCCATGGAGGTGCGGTGCATGGCCGTTTCGATTTCGTTGTGGGGGTTGGAGATCATCAGCCCGTTCTCCATCCACATATCGAATTCTTTGCGTGGGGCGCGGGCACGCAGCCAGTTCAGCGGTTGGCCGTCCTGACGACCGAAATCTTCCAGCGAGGCAGCTACCAGGTCGCGGGCCACGTCATCGGTCGCTCTCCCGTCGGTGGCGATGCCGAACTGGCCGGCTACGGCGAACAACTTGGCCGGGTCGCGGATTTCGTAGGGGGCCTTGCCGTCCAGGGCGGCCTGCATGGTCAGCAGAATGTGGCGAGCATGGCCGACATGCGAGGCTGCCCCTCCGACGCATTCCCGCAGCAGGTTGCGGGCTACGATCGTATCGGGTGATGCGCCGCAGATGCCGGTCTGTGGCCCGTTGCCGAAGGGGTCAATGCGGCAAGGGCCCATGTAACACATCCGGCAGCAGGTTCCCAATTCGCCAAATCCGCATTGCGGAGACATGGCGGCCAGCCGGTCCCGGCCGGTGGTGAGACCGGCGGCGTGGGCACTTTCCAGCAGGGCTTGTTCCGACAGGGGAATAAATTTCTCGGCCATTTACATCGCTCCTTTCAGGGTACGCCACAGGGGGACGTTCACTTGTTTCTGGCCGGCCGTGGCTGCGGCAACGGCACGCGCGGCGGTGGAATCTCGTTTTTGACCGGCCATTTCTTCTACCGACGTAAACAATAGGGCCTGCGTTGGACATGCCTCCACGCAAGCGGGTTCTCGTCCTGCCGTTACCCTGTCAGGGCAGCGGTCGCACTTGAGTGCCGTCTGGTAGCTCCGGTTGGCCGTCACCGCGCCAAAGGGGCAACTCACGGCGCACATCCAGCAGCCGATGCAGCGGCTCTCGTCCACGAAGACGCTGTCGGTGAGGGAGTGGCGCTGCATGGCACCGGTCGGGCAGGCGGTGATGCAGGGAGCGTCCTCGCAGTGCATACAGCGTACCGCATAGCTGAACCCGTTCGCCGGCATGACCCGTACGCGCTGCTCGCTGCGCGGTGTCTCGAAAAGCGCGCCGATCAGGCTCTTGGCGACTGAGTGTTCGACGGCACAGGCGATCTCGCAGGCCTTGCAGGATACGCACCGTTCAACAACTGTGACAATTTCCTTGACCATGCATGGACTCCTTTCCGATTGGTAAACAGACTGCTATCGCATATCCTTTGGCATTTCTGTGCCAACGAACTAAGGGATTGCCTGACGATACCGGCCCCATCTTGCGGACAGGGTACCGGCAACCACTATGGGCGGCTACCAACCGCCGCATTATCCTCATAATCATTATACTCTAAAGATGTACACTTTGTCAAGGGGTGTGCCGGAAGGGCGGCCGTCAAAGTTTTGCGTCTGCAATCATTCACACCCTGCCCTTACCACCAAGACACAAAGACACGAAGTATGCGAAGTGGGGCAAGCGAGAAAGCCTACTCGTCAGGCCTATCCAATGTTCCAACCTGGGCGCTGGCGTTTTTTACTTTTGCCACGGATTTTCACGGAAGAATCAGAAAAGAATAGATAAAAATCTGTGGAAATCGGTGCAATCTGTGGCTGAAAATGCCTTGTTTTTGCCACGGATTTTCACGGAAGAACCGGAAAAGCATAGATAAAAATCTGTGGAAATCGGTGCAATCTGTGGCTGAAAATGCTGTGTTATTGCCACGGATGGTCACGGATTTTCACGGAAGAATCAGAAGGAATAGATAAAAATCTGTGGAAATCGGTGCAATCTGTGGCTGAAAATGCTGTATACTTCGTGTCTTTGTGTCTTGGTGGTAAGGGCAGGGCGCGAATGATTGCAAACGCAAAATTTTGACGGCCACCCGGAATTATCCTTCAGACTTGACGAATTTTGCCAATGCTGTTACACTAATTGTCGTCGCCAGCCAACTGCAAACACCTTTTACAAACGATGCTTTCTGCTTTCTGTGACAACACATTGGGTCTTCCCATGTCCATGTCAATGAGGAGGTTTCAGATGCATGCTCACTCACCCCGATCGCGACGTATGTGGATCGCGCTGCTCGTGCTTATCTTCGCCGCAGCAGGGAGCACACTGGCCTGCCAGCCGAAAACCCCCACACCCGAAACGCACGTGCCCCCCAAGGTGGCCGGAACGATACCACCGGAGGGGGGGACAGCCGTCCGCCAGGCCGGCATCACCATCCAGTTCGACCAGCGCATGAACCGCGCCAGCGTGGAGCAGGCCTTTTCCATCGAGCCGGCCGTGGAAGGCCAGTTCGGGTGGACCCAGCGCGACGGACATGACGCGCTGACCTTCACACCGGACGCCTCCCTGGACTGGACCGCGACCTATCGCGTGACCGTAGCCGCCACGGCACAGAACGACAAGGGGCTGGCGCTCGCCGAACCGTTCCAACTGACCTTCCAGACCGGGGAAAAAGTGGCCGTCGTCGCAGCCAGCCCCAAAGCCGGCACGAGCGATGTCTCCCTGAACAGCGCGCTCACCGTGCAGTTCAACACGAAGCTGGTCCAGGTGACCAGTCTCGATGAACAGGCCGGCCTCCCCCAGCCACTTTCCCTGGACCCGCCGGTTGACGGCGTAGGCCGTTGGATCGCTGCCGACCGGTTCCGATTCTTCCCCAGCGAAGGTCTGCGCGCCGGTATGGACTACCACGTCACCATTGCCGCAGCCGTCGCCCCCGGCTACGAGATGGACCGGACCTATGGCTGGCAATTTACCACCGAAGGCCCGCGCATCCTCTCTACCATGCCCTTCACCGGCGCGACCGAGGTGGCACGCAGCGAGCCTATCGCCGTCCTCTTCAACCAGCCGATGGACGAGGAGGCCACAGCCAAGAGCGTTCAGCTCCGCCCGGCAGAATGCGCCGAGCCGTGCCCGGCGGTGAAGGGCAGCACGGAATGGGAGGAAGGCCGCCGCCTGATCTTCCGCCCGGACGAGCCGCTCGACGAAGCTACCCGCTATGCGCTGGAGATCGGCACCGAAGCGCAAGCAGCCGGGGGGCACGTTGGAATCCACGCCCCCTTCCGGGCAACCTTCCTCACCGTGGACCACCTGCGCGTGGCCAACATCCAGCCGGCCGCCGGTATTCACCAAATCTCGACCGACCCGGAAGACACACGCGTCACCGTGCAGTTCAATCACCCGGTTGTACCGCTGGTCGGCGTGGCCGGGCAGGCCGGTCTGCCCCAGCCGCTGACCATTGAACCGTCGCCGGCAGGCAAGGGGGAATGGCTCAATACCTCCCTCTTCACCTTCCGCCCCACGGAACCGTTGCGCCCTTCGACGCGCTACACCATCACCGTTGCCGCCGGCCTGACCGACACCGTCGGCGGAACCCTGACCGAAGCCTATGCCTGGAGCTTCACGACCAAATACCCGGCCGTTGCGCGCACCACGCCTGCCGCCAAGACCAAGTATGTCTCCCCCTCTACGGCCATCACCGTGACGTTCAACCAACCAATGGACCCGGTGCGTCTGCCCGACTTCTTCCAACTCAGCGGGCCGGTGGGCGACGTGCAAGGGACCGCGGAAATCTCCGGCACCCAATTCGTGTTCCGGCCAGCCCAGCCCCTGCGCCGGGGAGCGACGTACCAGGCCGCAATCTTGGAAGGGGCCCCGGGTGCTGCCGGTGGCGAAACGGCCAAATCGTACACCTGGCCCTTCACCGTCGCCCCCGACCCGGCCATCCTGTCCACCGACCCGGCCGATGGCGACCAGGAAGCAGATGGCAACCGGGGACTGCGCATCACCTTCGCCGACCCCATGAAGCGTGCCGCCTTCGAAGACTTCGTCACCTTCGTCCCCACCGTCACCAACGTCTACACCTACTGGCACCAGTCAGATACCAAGCTGACGATGTGGGCGACGTTCAAGCCTTCCGAGAACTACACCGTCACCATCAGCGGCGACGCGGTGGACCGCTACGGCACACCGCTGGGCCAGGATACGGTCGTCCGCTTCCGCACGGCCCCCCGGTCGCCCATGGCCAGTCTGCGCAACACCGGCCGCGTCGGCACCTACAACGCCTACACCGACACCCTGGCCATCGTCGCCCACCGCAACGTGTCCGCGCTGAACTTCTTTCTCTACCGGCTGGACCGCGCCGACTTGATCCGCCTGACCGGTGAGAACAGCTATCGGGCATGGGAGGACTACTTCCCGCCAACCTCCGGCCTTGTCCGCACGTGGACCAAGCCGGTCACCACCGCACTCAATGTGGACGGACTGACCAAAACGCGCGTACCCCCGAACCCGGCCGAAACGCTCGCTCCCGGAATCTATTATCTGGGAATTGATGCGCCGGAGAAAGGGAGAGCCTCGCGCCAGTTAATGGTCGTTTCGCGCATCAACCTGACCTTCAAGCGAACGGAGGCCGAAGCGCTCGTCTGGGCCACAGACCTGAAGACGGGCGAGGTCGTGCCCGATCTGCCGATCACCCTGTTTGATGAGAAAGAGACCATGCTGGCCCAGGGCCAAACGAACAGCGACGGTGTCTTTCGGGCCGACTTCGACAAGCAAGAAGATGTCTGGGCACCGCTCTACGCCTTCGCATCCGATGGTCCCTCCTTTGCCGCAGCCATGAGCACCTGGGATGACGGCATCAGCGCATGGGACTTCGGGCTGAGCACGCAATACCACGCCGAACCGCACCGCGCTAATTTGTACACCGACCGGCCCATCTACCGGCCGGGCCAGACCGTACATTTCAAGGGAATCGTCCGCCGAGACCACGACGCGCGCTACGAGCTGCTCACCGAGGTGCCCAAGCTGGACATGACCGCCCGCGACAGCCTGGGCAAGAATATTTACACGGAGACGTTGTCGCTGGACGAATTCGGTGCCATTCATGGCAACCTGGCCCTGGCCTCCGAAGCAACTACTGGGAATTACTACTTGAGTACAAAGGTCAGCGGGCGAACCTATGGCGTGAACTTCCAAGTCGCCGAATACCGCAAACCAGAATACCAGGTCACCGTGCAGTCGGACAAAGATTCCTACATCAACGGCGATACGATCAACGTGAACGTGGAGAGCAGCTACTACTTCGGCGGGGCGGTGGCCGATGCGCCGCTGCGCTGGCGTGTGCTGCACGAAGACTACAGTTTCTCGCCCGACCTGCCCGGTTACTGGTCCTTCACCGATAGCGACGCCATGCGCGACCGCTACCAGGGCGGCGGGCCGGAACTGGTCAGCGAGGGCGAGGGCAAGACCGACAGCCAGGGCCGCTTCACGTTCCAGGTGCCGGCGGACATCACCGAGCAGGGGGTCAGCCAGCAGTTTACCCTCGAAGCCGAAATCACCGACGTGAACAACCAGACCGTCACACGCCGCACGACGGTCATCATCCACAAGGGCACGTTCTACATCGGCCTGCGCCCCACGCACTACGTCGGCAAGGCCAACGAGCCGCAAACCGTCGAGCTGCGCACGCTGGACACCGAAGGCCAGAAACTGGGTGGACAGAAACTGACGGTACGTGCCTACAGTCGCCGCTGGTTCAGCGTGAAGCAAAAAGGGGATGACGGCAGCTTCTATTGGACGACCACGGTTTCCGATACGCTCGTCTCCGAGAGCCAGGTCACAACGGACAGCGACGGCAAAGCCGAAGCGACCTTCACGCCATCGAAAGGGGGCACCTACCGCGTGCTGGCCACCGGCAAGGACGAGCGGGGCAACGAAGTCCGCGCCGACACGTACGTGTGGGTCAGCGGCCGCCAGTTCGTCAGTTGGCGGCAGGAGAACAACGACCGCATCGAGCTGGTCACCGACCGCAAGTCGTACAAGCCGGGCGACGTGGCCGAGATTCTGGTGCCCGCACCCTGGGCCGGTGCCACAGCCCTGCTCACCATCGAACGGGGCACGATCAAAGAATACCGCGTGATCACCCTGGAAACGAACAGCGAAGTGCTCCGCCTGCCGATCACCGCCGAGTACGCCCCCAACGTTTATTTCTCGCTGGTGCTGGTCAAGGGCATGGACGAGCACACCCCGCTGCCGGAGACCCGCGTGGGCATGGCCAACCTGCCGGTCTCCACCGAACAGCAGGAGCTGAACATCGCGGTGGCGGCTGACCGCACGCCGGCCGAATACAAGCCGGGGGACACGGTCACCTACACCCTGAAGGCGACCGACTTCGCCGGTAAGCCCCAGCGCGCCGAACTCTCCGTCGCCCTGGTGGACAAAGCGATCACCGCCCTGGCCTCCGAGCAAGCCCGCACGCTTATGGACACGTTTTACGGCGAGCGGGGCACAAGCGTGCGCACCGCCAGTAGCCTGATCGTTTCCGTGGACCGCGTCAGCCAGCGCCTGGCCCCCACATCGAAAGGGGGCGGCGGCGGTGGGCCGGGCGGGGCCGTGGTCGTGCGCCAAAACTTCGTGGACACGGCGTACTGGAACCCGACTCTGACCACCGGCGCACAGGGAGAGACTCATTTCTCCGTAGAACTGCCGGACAATCTGACCACCTGGCAATTGACCGCCAAGGGGGTCACCGCCAAGACGCTGGTCGGCCAGCAGAAGCACGAGATCGTCGCCACCAAGGACCTGCTGGTGCGGCCAATCACACCGCGATTCTTCGTCGTCGGCGACCAGGTGCAGTTGGAAGCCGCAATACACAACAACACGACCGAAGCGCACCCAGTCACCATCCGCTTGCAGGCGGAGGGCACCGGCCTGGACATCACCGGCGAGACCACAGTCACACGCACCGTGCCGGCCGGCAGCCTGACCAAGGTGACCTGGCCGACCCGCGTGCCGGCCGGCGAGGAGGTCACACTCCTCTTCCAGGCCATAGCCACCGACGGATCGGGCCTACAAGACGCCGTTCGCCTGACCCTGCCGGTCTACCACCTGACCACACCGGAAGTCGTGGCCACGGCCGGCATTGTCAAGGCGGGGGCCGGGCCGGCGGTCGAATCGGTCCTTCTGCCCCAGGGCGTGGACCCGACCGACGGCGAGTTGCGCATCGAGCTGAATCCTTCGCTGGCCGCCGGTATGAAGAAGGGGTTGCACTACCTGAAGACGTTCCCCTACGAATGTGTGGAGCAAACGGTCAGCAAATTCTTGCCGAATGTGGTCACTTACCGGGCGGTGACGAAGTTAGGGGTGGAGCGGCCAGACCTGGAGGCAGACCTGCGCGAAAACGTGGCCGTCGAAATCCAGAAGCTCTACCGCTTCCAGCATACCGACGGCGGCTGGGGTTGGTGGCAGGGGGACGACAGCAACGCATGGCTCACAGCGTATGCCCTGCTCGGCCTGGTGGAGGCGAAGAAGGGTGAGTTTGCTGTGGACGAGGCGGTCACCGAACGGGCCGTACACTACTTGCGCACGGACCTGGGCCGCTCCACGGATGTGCAGAACCCCACGAACGCGAACACCCGCGCCTTCGTCCTCTACGTGCTGGCCGAAGCCGGCGACGGCGATACCGGTCGCACCGTCGCGCTGTACGAACAGCGCGAGTCGCTCGGCCTCTATGGTCGCGCATTGCTGGCCATGACCTTGCAGAGACTCTTCCCCGACGATTCCAGCCGGCCACAAACGTTGCTGTCCGACATCACCGGCCGTGCCATCCTCAGCGCCACCGGCGCACACTGGGAAGAGGACCGGCAGGACTACTGGACGATGAACACGAACACCCGCTCGACGGCGATGGTGCTCATGGCCCTGGCCCGCATCGAGCCGGACAACATGCTGCTCCCCTCCGCCGTGCGCTGGCTGATGGTGGCCCGCAAGGAGGGGCACTGGGAGACGACGCAGGAGACGACCTGGAGCGTGCTGGCCCTCACCGGCGTAATGGTCGCCACCGGCGAGCTGGACGCGGACTTCAGTTATCAAGTAGACCTGAATGGCAAGACACTGGCCCAAGAGACGGCCACACGTGACAACGTGGACCGGCCGGTCACGGTCGAGGTGGCGGTCAAAGACCTGCTGCTAGACCAGGCCAACCGGCTGGTGATCGCCCGCCGCGCGCCGGAAGCGAACCAAACCGGCAAGGGACGGCTCTACTACGCCGCCTGGCTGCGCTACTTCCTGCCGGCGGAAAAGGTTCCCGCGCTGGAACGGGGCATCGCCGTGGCGCGGCAATACATCGCCGTGGACCCGGCCACGCTGGAGCCAACCGGCGTGCCGGTCGGCGAGGCGAAGGTCGGCGACGTGGTGCAGGTGAAGCTGACCGTGATGGCCCCGAGCGACCTGCACTACCTGATCGTCGAAGACCCCTTACCTGCCGGCTTCGAAGCGGTGGATACCAGCCTGCTGACCACCAGCTCTGCCGCGCAGGGACCGGAGGTGAAGAAGCAGCAGAGCAAGGTGCAGTGGTGGAAATACTGGACTCGCGCCGTCGTCCGCGATGAAAAAGTAGCCCTGTTCAGCGCCTACTTGCAGCGTGGAACCTACGAATACACCTACCTCATGCGGGCCACCTCAGTTGGCCGGTTTCAAGCACGGCCCACCGTCGCTTCCGAGATGTACTTCCCGGAGGTCTTCGGGCGCAGTGCGGGCGGCGAGTTCGTGGTGAAGTAGGGAAGTCATTTTTGGCAGACTTCGGAAGTTTTTGGCTGTGATTTTGCCGCCGAATCGTTTGCATAACCGGGTCACAGCACCATCGAAGACCCTACTGGAAACTTCCGAAGTCTTTCTCCGACAAGCTGCTGGCAGAAGTCGAACTTCTTCGGCTTGAACTTCTGTGAAGACGTTACCCCGGTCTGTGCCTTACTGTCTCCAATTCCACGTGCGGAACGGATTCTTGACCAGATTGGAATTGAAATAACGGGGGTCGCCCGAAACCTCCTCGCCGAGCCATGCTGGCCGTTTGAATGCGTAGGCCTCGCTGGGCAACTCGATCTCCGCCAGAACGAGGCCTTCGTTTTCGCCGGCGAACTCATCAACTTCCCAGGTGAGTTCGCCCCAGGCGATTCTGTAACGCGTTTTTTCGATCAACGGTTTCTCGCAGAGTGCGTCGAGCAACTCTTCAGCTTCTTCTGCCGGAATCTCATATTCGTACTCGAGCCGGGAGATGCCGTGCGTCGCCCCTTTGATGGTCAAATACCCCTTGTCCCCAACTCTTCGGACGCGAACCGTGCGCTCGATGGCACGGTTCAAATATCCTTGCCGGTACGCTACGCCTTCTCCGATACGCCAACCCTCACCCTCTACCAGGAATTTTCTTTCGATTTCTTGACCCACTGTTACCTCCGGACAAACCATTTCACAGCACTTACCTTCAACTGGGGCTCGCCGGCATAGTATACCATGCCTCCGAGTTCCCTGCCAACCATAAAGCCGGGTGTGCGTCATATTTTTGCGCAGCAACTCTCTCAAATGAACCACAAAGACACGAAGGCACAAAATAACACAGCATTTTCAGCCACAGATTGCACCGATTTCCACAGATTTTTATCTATTCCTTCTGATTCTTCCGTGAAAATCCGTGACCATCCGTGGCAAAAACAAAACACGCCAGTGTCCAGG
>CAZFFM010000005.1:0-27126 GCA_964517425.1 uncultured Ardenticatenales bacterium
GGTGTGTCGGTGGGCAGCGGCGCGGTGGTGCTGGTCGGCGCTACAGGCGTTTTCGTTGCCGGTGGCGCGGTCGTGGCGGTTGGCACGCCGATGGTCGCCGTTGCTGTCGCCAAAGGCACGGGCGTTCGGGTTGGGTATGGCGTTGCTGTGCGTACAGCCGTCGCCGTTGGCAGCGGCGAGCGCGACGGCGGCGGGATCGGCGTAGCGCTGGGCCGCGCTGTTCGCGTGGGGGGCGGCGTGGGCGTAGCGGCCGGCAACGGTGTCTTTGTGTGTGGCGGCGTTGGCGTAAGTGGCGGACGAACGGTACGCGTCGGGTTCGGTATCGCAGTGGCGTTTCCGGGCAAGGGGGTGAACACCGCAGGCCGGCTGTCCGGAGCAATGGCCAAGGCCACCAAGCCCAGCCCGTAACAGGGCAGGGTGATCAATATGATGGCAATAAACAGGCCATACACTGCCCGCCGTTGTGCCGGCAGCATCTCATACCATGATCGAGGCCATCTCATTTCAGGGTTCCCCTGCTGCTTGGAAAATAGACGTCAGTCGTCAGTAGCCAGTCGTCAGAACGTGTTGCGTGTTGCGTATTCCGTCGCTCCACGCTCGACGCTCGACGCCACTTCCACAACGGAATTATACACCGCTTTAGGCAAAGAGGCAATTGGGCATAATCATTTGGCAAAAGCATCCCTCTATGATATAATGTTTGCGCTCGTTCCGGCCTGGCAGTGTGTGGCCGGCAGCAAACCACCCAGCCGGGTGGTGCATTCCACGAAAGGTGGTGTTAATTTGATGCGTATGCGTTTCGTGTGGGTGGGACTTGTTGTTGCGGTATGCTCACTGCTCCTTCTCGGTTCCCTCGTCGCTCAAGCCGCACTCCCGCCAACCATAGCTGAATTCCCGGGCCAGCAGTCTCCGGCTGCCCCCAACCGTCTTCCCCATCTGGGGAATGACCATCCAGGCATCTATGCTTTCTACGACATCTACAATTTCGATCCCAACACCTATCACCTGGTAGGGGGGCACCGTTCCTTTGATTGGAGCCAGTTGGAACCGGATGAAGGCAGCTACGTCTGGACCAATACAAACACCGACATCGAGGTTTGGCTGAATGCGGAGGCAGCGAAGGGCAAGGCTGCCGGCCTTGGCATCCAAACCTACGGGCGATATGCCAGCGACGGCAGCCCGTCTACGCCAAAATGGGTGCGTACCGCCGGCATGGCCACAATCAGTTGCGGCGACGGGCGGGAACTGATCCCTGATTACCGGGATTCGACCTATCAGGCTAAGTATCAGAACTTCATCAACGCGCTGGCCGCAAAGTACAAGAACGATCCCCGTATCGCCTGGGTGCAGATTGGCGTGGGCTTGTGGGAAGAGACGCAGCCTGCCTACGGGACCGACAAGAATTGCGTGGCAGCCGCTTTTGGAGGGACATCCTTCGACCAGAGCATTGCCTGGTTGGACTACGTCAAATGGGTGATCGATACCTACAGCGCGGCCTTCGGCAGCAGCAAGCCGCTCTTGTTGCAATACGTGCCCATCTTCCACGCCAGTTGGGAACGGGATAGCTGGACTCAGTACGCGGCCAGCAAGGGCGTAGGGCTTAAGCACAATGGCCTGCAGGCCGATCACAACAATGCCCTGGTTCATTACGCGCCCCTTTTCACCTACAGCGACACGATCCCCATCGCCTTCGAAACGTACGGTCCGCTGGGGGGTAGCGCGTACGTGACCGATAGTACCCAGATCTACTGGGCAGCGCTGGCCGGGCTGGAGAAACACGCGGACTTCTTTAGCTTCTCCCGCGATATGTTCACCGACAGCCTGACCTTCGACCTGGCGACGAACTACAATACCTTCGACTTTGCCAACCGCTACGCCGGAAAAACGATCACCGACACCCCGGCCGTTTGGGTGGCGCTGCGCAGTTCCGAACACCTGGGCGCGTACGAAAATGGCGACCCCAGCAACTACGATTTCTGGCTCTATCAAAATGATAATGTTGCCCAGGGCCAGACCGTGGCCGAATTCAGCGTGGATGGGACAAAGGAAGGTCGCTACGTCCGGCGTACGGACCAGGCCAGCGGCAATCGCTACATGTGGTTCAACATAGACGACCGTTTTACCTTCACCAACCCGGTCACCATTTCCGTTGTCTACAAAGACACGGGAACGGACACATGGGAACTCATCTACGACGCCGTCGGCGACCAGAATAAGAGTGCGGGGATCGTCACCAAGACGGGCACAGGAGCCTGGCTGACGAAGACCTTTGTGCTCAACGATGCGCGGCTGTTGAACGGAGAGCTGGCCGGTACCGATTTCCGCATTGATTGCCTGAACGATGGCAACGAGTACATCCACTATGTGGAAGTGGCCCGCGAGGGTGGCGGAGGCAGTCCGGGTACGGCCTCGATTACCGGCTCGGTGAGTTTGCAGGGCCGGCCCGCACCGCCCGATCCCTCCTGGGCCGTGCCCCTCAGTGTGACGCTCTACGCGCCGGGCGGCACCACGCCGCTCTATTCCTTCACACCAACGACCGATCAATCGGGCCAGTTCAGCGTCGGCGGAATCTTGCCGGGCACCTACGATGTGCGGGTGAAAAATGGTCACACCTTGCGCAACCTCCTTTCCAACGTAACGTTGAACGCCGGCAGCAACGCGCTCAACGCCGGCACGCTGAAGGAAGGGGACGCGGACGATAGCAACAACATCAACGCCGTCGATGTGTCAGTACTCGCCGGAACGTACAACAAAGGCCCGGGCGACGGTGGATATGACGCCCGTGCCAACTTCAATGAAGACACCATCGTCAACGCCCTGGACGTTTCGTTGATGGCGGGCAACTATGGCCAGTATGGTGATGTGGTCGTGAGCACGACCGCTGCCCAGCAGACGGTGACCTATCCCGCAGACTCCTCCTTCGTCTCCCCACGGGGCCAGGCGGGAACTGTGCAGATCGTGCTCAATCCCGCTGCCAAGACCGTAAACGTTGGCGACATCTTCACATTGGACATCGAAGTGCAGGCTGGCGCGCAGCAAGTCAGTGCCGTGGATGCCTTCCTGAACTTTGACCCGGCACGCTTGCAGGTGGTAGACGCCGGGGGCAGCCCCGCATCCGGCATCGAGATAGGGACAGCTTTGCCCATATCCTTCCTGAATGCTGTAGACAACAGTGCAGGAACGATTGACTTCTCGGCGGCCACGTTCAGCCCCTCTCCGCCCAGCGGCACGTTTACACTGGCCACGATCCGCTTCAAGGCGCTCTCCGCATCGGCCGGCACCGCCGTGACCTTCTCTACCACGGAACCTCGGCAGACAACAGCCGCTTACCTGGGGACGAACGTCCTTGGAGGAACCACGGACGGGCAAGTGATCATCCAGGGGCCGACGGCCACACCAACGACCAGAACTTATTGGCTTTACCTGCCCATGCTCTACAAGGAATATGAGCACACGCCAACGCCGACAGCAACCGGCACAGAATCTGTGACCGACACACCGACGCCCACGCTTACACCAACGAGCACGGCGACAGCCTCGGCCACGAGCACGCCGACCGAGACCCCCACGCCGACTCCTACCGCGACGAGCCTTCCGGTGGTGGTGACGAATACGCTGCAAGGGCCGGCAGTCACGGACGACACCTGGATAGATGGCAGCAATTGGTGGACGAACTATGAGGGCACGGCCACCATGGAAGTCCACGGCGCTCCCGGTGATGGCCGCCAACCCCTCATTCGCTTCGATCTCTCCGGCCTGCCGCCGGACGCGGAAATCCTGACCGCTACACTCAAGCTGTGGGACAACACAGTATCTGGGAGCGGCGCGATAGATGTTGGTGCATATACCCTCTTGAAAGATTGGACTGTCGCGGAGACAAACTGGTACAGCGCCACGAATACTGTGGCCTGGACGCTCCCCGGGGCTGCTT
Organism: uncultured Ardenticatenales bacterium; assembly: GCA_964517425.1. Lineage (GTDB taxonomy): Bacteria > Chloroflexota > Anaerolineae > Ardenticatenales > JAADHH01 > JAADHH01. The sequence continues at coordinate 3,932 of CAZFFM010000005.1, forward strand.
CGCCGGACAATGACCGGGTGGCCGCGTACGAAGATACTGCGCACCTGACCAGCGCCACACGCTGGTACAGTTGGGACCTGACCGCCCTGGTTACGCAATGGGTGGCTACGCCCGGCAGCAACCACGGGATCATCCTGGTCGACCGGACCGGCAATGCGACCATCCACAGTCTGGCCACCAGCGAGTTTTCCGATAGCAGCGTGCGCCCGATTCTGGAGCTGGTCTACCGTACCTCTCTTTCGGGGACCACGCCGACGCCGACACCCACGCCCCTGCCCCAGTCGGCTACGATATCGTTCCAATACGGGGTCAGTCCCGACACGAACTACACCGGCGTGGAGGACGGCTATCTGGATGAATGGAACCCTACGGACGCACACTTCTCGGGAGAAATGATCTTGCGCAATGGGCCGCGTCGCCCAATCTTGAGCTTCGACATTTCGGCGATCCCGATCACAGCCACCGTCACCTCGGCAATTCTGGAACTGCGCGCCTCGCCCTACCAGCAATACGACTGGCCGCTCACGGTCAGTGCCTATCGCCTGCTGCGCCCCTGGAACATCCTGGAGACGACATGGATCAGCGCTACGAACACGGCCCTCTGGACCACGGCCGGCGCCGACGGGATCGGCACGGACCGCGTGGATACAGCCGATGACGCCGTGATCGTGGATGCGCCCAACAAGACATACACCTTCGACCTGACCAACATGGCGCAGCAGTGGGTTTCTGCGCCCTCTCAGAATGAGGGCTTGTTGCTGATTGGCGCGGGGAACACGACCGAATATCGCTTCTACGCTTCCGAGTTGGGCGGGCCGGAGAGCTACCGTCCCAAATTGACGGTGAGTTACAACCTTCCGCCCGCTTCGCCGACGCCAACACCGTCAGCCACACCGACAATTACGCCCACGCCGGTTCCCGGTCGAATCCACGGGAAGGTTTGCCAGGATGGCAACAGCGACGGTGGCTGCCAGGTCGAGGAGACCGGTTTGTCCGGCGCGACGGTAAAACTGTGGCAAGTTACCTGCCCGCTAGACCTCAGCCCGCCGCCTGGGGATCCTCTTCTTACGCAGACTACTGGAGCCGATGGCCTGTTTGACTTCAGCGACCTGGCCCCCGATGATTATTGCCTGGGTCACGTGCCACCATCGGGGTACACGACACTTTCTCAGGAACAGAGCATACATCTTGTCGCCGGGTCAGATGTCGAGTGGAATTTTGCCGACGCACATACCACCGGCCTGTAAGGGGAACCTCGGGACGGAATAAGGCCGGGGCCGGGGGGTTGCCCCCCTGTGCCACCGCGGGAGGCTTTTGCCGCATAGCCGGGCAGACCTGCAGACGTCGCGCAGCACGATATAGATGTTCAGGTAATGTTTTGGACAGCCGGTTGCCGTGACGGGCTGAAGCCGTCACTGGCGGCACGACAAAGTCGCTGAAGCGACTGCCCGGTGGAAATTCAGCCGCTTTTAGCGGCCTGGCGGGGCAGTCCAGTGCCGATTTTAATCCGGCACGGGCAGACGGCACAGCCTCCTGTGTCAAAATTATTATCTGAAGACCTATAGTTTCCGGCTGACCGGCCGGCGGCTGATTGGCACACCTTTGTTACTGTGGTTACGATGTGACACCAGGCAAGCACAATCATGAGGACCTCGTTATGAATCGATTGCAACATATCCCTTTGCTCTTGCTCTCCACACTGCTCATCGTTTGGGGCATGATGTTGGCTCGGCCGGTGAGCGCCAGGCTGCCTATCGAAGAGGGTGGGCAACCGGCATCGCCGGATTCGACGCTCAACTTTTCCGGCACCGTGTATGAGGGGGTGGTAGGCAATGCAACGCCTCTGGCGAATGTCACCCTGCAACTCTACGGGGCGCAGAATACCGCTACCCTCGGCTCCTGGCTGCAAAATGCTACATCTGGGGCCGACGGAACGTACAGCCTGGGAACGAGCAACACATCGTTTGCCTACTACAACATCATCGAGATCGTACCCGACGGGTACTCATTTTGGTCGGCCTCCTCGCACAGCGGGGGGACGGTTGTAGGGCAGACGATCCGGTTTGCCTCCCCGGCTCCCGGCACGTACGTCCAAAACGATTTCTACGACAAGCGTCTGCCGACGGCCACCCCGACAGCCACAGAAACGGCCACCCCGACGGCCACGAATACGGCCACCCCGACGGCCACCGCCACGGCGACCCCCACCCCGACGAATACGCCCTTGCCCACGGCGACACCCACAACAGGAACCCTGCAAGGGACCGTTTGGAATGATCTGAACGGCAACGCCACAAAGGACGTGGGCGAACCCGGTCTGGCCAATGCCCAACTGATTCTGCGTGACAGTCACAATGTGCTCGTCGCTTCGCACACAACGGGCAGCGATGGCGCGTACAGCTTCTCCAACCTTGCGCCGGGCAGCTACAGCATCACCGAAGTAGACCCGCCTGGCTACACCTCCACGACCCCGAATAGCTGGGTCGTGCCGATCTCGGCCAACACGACACTGGCGCAAAATTTCGGTGACTGGATACCGGTGACATTCACCCCGACCCCGACGGCCACGGCCACACCAACCGAGACCCCCACGCCGACGCCGACGCCATCGGTTAGCCCCACACCAGGGGCCGTGGTGATCCTGGCCATCGCACCGGCGACCAGCAATGTGAGCGCCGGGGACATCTTCACAGTGGATATTCAGGTGCAGGCCGGCGCGCAGGCGGTACAGGCGGTGGATGCTTTCCTGAACTTCGATCCGGCCTACCTGCAGGTGGTAGACGCCGGCGGTGTGCCGACCACAACCGTCACATCGGGAACCAGCCTGGACACCGTTTTCCTCAATCAGGTTGACAATGCCCAGGGAAAAATAGACTTTTCCGCAGCGACCTTCGGAACGCCGCCGGCTGGCACATTCACGTTGGCCACGGTGCGCTTGAAAGCGTTGGCCGGAAACCTGGCCGGAACACAGATTACCTTTTCCACAACCCCGCCGCGTCAAAGTGAGGCTGCCTTCGGTGGGCAATCGGTACTCAGCGGGACGAACGCGGGTCTCGTGATCATCGGCGGGCCGACGGCGACGGCGTCCTCGACGCCCACGCCATCGTCTACGCCCACCGCTACGGCAACGGCCACCGCGGGGTCATCGGAAACGCCAACAGCGACGGGAACGGCCACCGCCACTGCCCTGGCAACAGCGACGGCGACAGCCTCTCCAACGGCTACGCCTACCTTCACCCCGTCGCCCGTGGGAACGGTGCCCACCGCAACGCCGTCCCCCACAGCCACCGTCTCGCCGACGCCGGGGCTGGACCTTGCCGGAGCCATTCCTCTGGCCTGTGGCAGCCGCAACGAGGGAGATACGCGTGGACACAACAGGGGCGTTGACCAATATGCGTGCCGTCTTTGGGATGAAAGCGGCCCGGAACAGGTGTACGTGCTTACCACTACGCTCACTCAGGACATTACCGCGACCTTGATCTACCCGCCGGTGATTGACCTGGACGTGTTCATTCTGGCCGGACCCAACCCCAATCAGTGCGTGGGCGAGACTCAGGATACCTTTGCCACCTATCATAACGCGCCACCCGGCACCTACTACATTGTGGTGGATGGTTTTAAGGACAATGGAGCCCCCCCCTCTGAAGGCCCATACGCGTTGGATGTCAGTTGCCCGCTGGAGCCGGTGCAGGCCACGGCTACCCCGACCATCACGCCGTCGGCCACGGCAATGCCGTCTGCCACGCCCAGCGTGGATGTCTTCTTGCCGATCATACGGCACGATCCGTCCCCGACGCCAACCGCAACTCCGACGCCAACCGCAACCCCGACGCCAAATCCGTACGACATTGGAGTCAATGCCGGCGGTCCGGTCTACACCGATTCGCTGGGGTTCGTCTGGCAGGCAGATGCCAAATATGGGGTTAGCACTCAATCGCAGCAGGCCTCCGGCTCTTTCAACAGTTTTTGGTCTCCGGCAGCAATCCAGAATCTCCCCCCCGCGGGCACATGGGGATATGATCCGGGAACGGCTGTGCCGGAAAACCTGCAGGTCGGTACTACGACGCATGCGATAAACGGCACAGATGACCCTGCGCTCTATCAGACCGAGCATTGGGGCATGTCGGCCTACCGTTTCGATGTGCCTGCCGGACATTACAATGTGGAGTTACGCTTCGCCGAGATATTCTACCTGTATAGTCATCGAGATGACCGCGTCTTTGACGTGCAGATCGAGGGGCAGACGGTCCTTCCGGACTACGACATCGTCCAGACGGCCGGTCAGTATGTGGCAGTAGTCAAGTTCTTCCCGGCCATCAACGTGACAGATGGCCGGCTGGACGTGGAATTCATTCATCATGCGCCAGAACATGGCTACGCGAAAATCAGTGCAGTGCGTATCTTTCGGGCTGGGGATTAGCCCAGAAGGAGGTTAATATGAAGAGGTTTAACGGGGAAATGCAGAAACGCAGGCGGTTGTGGTTTGCTGTCACCGTGTTGATCGTGGCCGTCGTCTGGCCGGTAGTTGCCTTCGCCATGGCAGCACAAAACAACAGCGCGACTGCCGGCGGAAGTCACGGGTCGCCGGCCATGCCGGCCGTACCATCCAGCACGGCAACGCCGACACCGAGTACCACACCATCGCCTACAGCGACTCCGCCAACTATTTGCAATGAGGTTCTGGAGGCTCAACTTGAAGCGGAGGATGGTTACGTGGTCGCTCCCATGGTTGTGGTCAGCGATACGGCGGCCCTGGGGGGGTACTACGTGCATACGCCGCTGCAAGGCCCAGAAGGGGGATCCGATCGCATTACGGCCACGATCACCACCGCGGGCTTCTATTACGTGCAGGCGCGCGTCTGGGGACCCACGGAGAACAACAACTCGTTTCGCTTCTCGTTGGACGATGCGGTCTTCTTTGACTGGCTCTTCTATGAGGGGAGCACGTGGCAGTGGCAGCAGGTGCGCAAGTTCTTTTATCCCTATCCCGAGCCGCTCTACTTTACCGTAGGAACGCACTATCTCCAGTTTGCTTTCCGTGAGCGAGACGCTCGCTTGGACGCTGTGCGTCTGTATCGCTGTACAACGTCCCCGCCGAAGACCTTCACGCCGACGCGGGTTCCCACGAACACACCGACGGTCACGAACACACCGACCGCAACCTTTACCCCCACCGCTACGGCAACAAACTCTAGTACGGCGACGGCTTCACCGACAAGTACGCTGACCAGCACGCCGTTGCCACGGTTCTTCTTGCCGATGATCATGCAGGGATTCTCTAGATTCTGAGGGGACAGGGTATCTTCTCAATATTCCGGGGCGAAGAAGTTCGACTTTTACCAAAAGTCGAACTTCTGGGTCGACCCACCCCGTTTTATTGAGAAGATACGTGACAGGAGCATTAGGACTCATGTCCCACGGACACCTCTGTGAATCTATGCTATAATAAGGGGCAACTCCTGGCCGTTCGCTATGAGGCGCAGCAGTTTAGAAGTTCAACTTCTCAAAGAAGTTGAACTTCTTGAGTGAGCGCCAAATTCAACCTTGGTAGCACGCATGCGCTCATGAGTACTCCTATGAAAACGCGCTTGTTTCTTGGACTGAGCATTGTCGTCTGCACGGCTGTCGTGATCGCCGGCCATACATGGGCTTCTGGAATTGACATACCAGGTTTGTCTGTCCAGTCGCCGAGTGTTCAAATCACCGTCTGGCCGGCGCCCGTGCCGCCGGGTGGCGCTGCTCCAATCACCTGGCAGATCTCCGGTGGAACAGCGGTCTCGCATAGCGACATGCACTGGGGCATAAAGAGTGGCCTGAATTGCCCAGACCCGCTGCCAAACTCCACAGGGGATCACACGGGGGGAATGGGCAGCTATACCGATTCGCTGACTATGCCGGCCGGACACGACTACCTCTGCTTCCGCGTTCATGCCACCATTGACGGGACCGATTACTACGACCCACCATTGGGGCACGACCCCAAGATTTTACCGGCTGTCCTTTACGGCAATGCCGGCAATGGAAACGACTGGGGGGATGGCGTGAACTATTGCAGCCCGTATAGCGGCATTTGCTGGGAAACTGACCATCCTTTTTCATCGCATTATTGGGGGTATGTGGGCGGGAGCATTCATCAGGTCACAGACCCGATCTCCGGTACGCAAGACGTTGCCCTCTACCAAACGCAGAGACAAGGGATGACGGCGTACAAATTTTGGGTTTCGACGGCTTATGTGGGCACCTACGATGTGCAGCTTCGGTTTGCCGAACTGGACGTTTCCGGCCCCGGCCAACGGGTTTTCGATGTGCAGATCGAAGGCCAGCCGGTCCTTACCGCACTTGACCTTTACGCCGATGCCGGGGGCAAGGACATTGCCTATGACCGCACGTTTCGCGTTACGGTTGCGGATGGCGAAGTGACGGTGGAGTTCGTGTCAAGAGTGGGCCAACCGGTGTTAAATGCGATTAGCGTGCGCGGAATATCTGCCAGCAATAACGCACCCACAGCTTCGCCAACGCCCAGCGCCACGTCGTCCGTGACCACAACAACCGCGACCCCTTCCGTCACACTCACGGAGACCGTTACGCCAACGCCCTCGTCCGCCGCCGAAATCACGACCACGGCTACGCCATCCGCAACCGCCACGGCGACGCCGTCCACGACGCTCAGCGCCACGGCGACGCCGTCCACGACGCCCAGCGCCACGGTGACATCCTCTCCCACGCCGCCGCCCCTCCCGACAGCGTCGGCCACCCCGAGTGCCAGCGTAACGGTCACCGCAACGGCCACGGCGACAGCGACGGCCACCACTACGCCCGCCGAAACGCCGACGGTTACCATCTCGCCTACCGCGTCGGCCACGGCCAGTTACCAGATTCTGTTGCCGCTGCTCATTCAGGGACAGCGCTCTATTGGGCCGGGTTCCGGCCTCCATGATCCCCCGTAACATTTAGGGCCGGCCTGCCTGTTGCAAGACGTTCATCTAACGGGTAATAGTCGTAAGCGTATACGAACGAAAGGAAAGTTGCTATGATCAGAGACAAGCTGTATAGCGGTTGGAATCGTTTCAATCTCAGGGAAATGAGCCAGTTATTGATTTTGCTCATTGCTGTGGCCATGATCAGTTTGGGGACTACAGTTGCCTCAGCGTACAACGTTGCCGGGGCGGGAGAAAGCGGGTCAGGTCTGTTGACCCCCAATCGCCCGGATGGGCCGGCAGCGCCCAGCGTTGCGTTGGACACGTTCCCGCCGATGGCTGCTCCGGGGGCAGCCATCCCGGTGAGCTGGGTTGCAGCCGGCGGCACGGCAGCCAAAAACGTCCGCCTCCTCTGGGACACCACCTCCCATGACGGGGACAATCTGTATGCCAACATGACCGTGCCGCAATCAGGCGGAATGCAGACCTACTATGCCACCATCGGCAGCCCCCGCACGAACGACACGATCTACATCAAGGCGCGCGCTACGATTGATGGTACAGACTACTTTTCCGCCGAATCGAAGATTGGTCGCGAGCTGCGCATCAACAGCGCCGCACCCGGCACCTGGCAAGATACGTCTGGCGACTGGTGGTATGGGGACAGAGCCTTTGCAGCGCACAGTTGGGGATACGAAGGGGGCACGACCGCTGCCTCGTACGTTCCCATTGGAAACACCGCCGAGGATACCCTCTACCAGACCCAACGTCAGGGAGCGTTTCGCTATCGTGTCTGGCTATCGAATGGTGCGTATCAGGGTCGCTACCGTGTCGAGCTGCACTTTGCCGAGTTACAGGCGACCTCGGTCGGGCAGCGCGTCTTCAACGTACAGCTCGAAGGGCACCCCGTGTTGCAGAACTTCGACATTTATGCCACAGCAGGCGGGGCTTACACAGCCAACGTCCAGAACTTCGACGTGCAAGTCATGGACGACGAGCTGGACATCGACTTTATCCCCGTCAACGGCTCGCCGGCCGTGAATGCGATCCGTGTGACCGGGTTGGAGGCCGGCACGCAGTTCTGCTTGAACGAAGCCGTCATCCGCAGTTGCGATGACACGACCTACAGCGGATCCAACCAGCACAGTGCGGGCACCGTGCAGTTGGGTGGCACGGGCGTCGATAGCGGCGTGCGCTTCCTAAATTTGCCCATTCCGCAAGGCAGCCAAATCACCTCGGCCGGATTGCAGGTCTATTCCACTGGCGAACAATGGGATGAAACCTCTGTCCAAATCTACGGGGACAAAGAGGGTGAAGCCGGAGATTTTTGCTATCCCAACAGCAACGTTCCCGACCGGCCTCGCACGGCCGGCAGTGTGACCTGGAATCTCAACACACTGTGGCACGCTGGCAATACCTATGACAGCCCCGACATTACGCAAGTACTGCAAGATGTCGTCGCCCAACCGGCCTGGGCCGCGGGCAACGATCTGGCCCTGTTGCTGATCGGCCAGGGGAGTACGGCGTTCTACCGGACTATCTTCGCTTACGACGGGGACACGAGCCGCACTGCGCGGCTCACGGCGTGCTACATCCCTTCCTGGTCGTTCACGCCGACACCGACGCCCACTTCCACACCGACCAACACACCGACACCAACCAACACGCCCACGGCTACGCCCACTGCGACGGTGACTGCCACCGCCACGGCCACCGCCACGGCCACCGCTACGCCGTCGCCAACCGCCACCCCACACACCATCTTCCTTCCTGTGGTGATGAAATCATCGTGATCTAAGCGGGGAGCGGCCAAGTGTTTGCGATTGCACGTATACGCAAGCACTTGGCCGTTCTGTTATGAAAACAGTCGTCAGTAGTCAGTAGCCAGATGTCAGATGTCAGATGTCAGATCATGTAGCCCTGGAATCCCTATTCCAGGGGCGGGTCCTCTACCCAATCCTGAGGGGAACTCCCCCCAAAGTTGGGGGGCAGGGGGGGCTTCCGTCGACTGCCCACGATTTTCATCGTTGGTGGTGCGCAATCGCTCGTGATGACTGTTATGAAAATGGACGACGAGTTTCGAGTTGCGTATTGCGTGTTGCGTGCCGCTCGCCCATTGAAAATTGACCGTTGATCATTGACCATTGCGCCCCGCCATTTTCATCCCTTGGTGGCGCGCAGCCGCTCGTGATGACTGTTATGAAGAAACTGTCATAGAATGTCTTGCCCCCTTTCATTCGATTTTCATGTCACCAGAGTATAATAAGAATGCTTGGAATAGAGAATGCCATCTTTCAAAACAGAGCAAAGAGATAGACGACTATGACAACAAAGTTGATACCCGCCCAACAAAGCGCTTCACTGTCCGCCATATACTTGGCACGGGACAAACATCTCTATCATGCCGTCAAGCGTATACTTGATTTTGCCATTGCGCTCGCCCTGCTGGTGGTGCTGTCACCACTGTTTCTCGTGATTGCTCTGTGCATTACGCTGGACTCGCCGGGCCCGGTGATCTTCTCGCAGAAGCGCGTGGGCCGCTCCGGGGGGAGTGACGAGGGCGAGCCAACACTATTCACCTTCTACAAGTTTCGGTCCATGCGCCAAAACGCAGATTCAGAGGTGCATCGTCAATACGTGCAAGCCTTTATCAACGGAAACCAACGCTTCGTAGCAGAATGCCAACAGAACCAGGCCGTATACAAGCTCGAAAAAGACCAGCGCGTTACCCGGTTCGGACGGTTTATTCGCAAGACCAGCTTGGATGAACTCCCCCAACTTATCAATGTGTTGAAAGGGGACATGAGCCTGGTCGGCCCTCGCCCCGCATTGCCGTACGAAGTGGAGCAATACAAGCCATGGCACTATCGCCGGCTGGAGATCGTGCCGGGTATCACCGGCCTTTGGCAGGTGGAAGCGCGCAGCACGGTTCCTTTCAATGAAATGGTCAACCTGGACATTCAGTATGCCGAGCACCAGTCCCTGTGGCTCGATCTGAGGATACTGTTGCAGACGATACCAACAGTCTTGTCAGGTCGTGGAGCTGGATGATAGCCATTTGCCTGTGGAATAGAACTTTCGTCGTAAATCAAGAGCCTGGATATAACAATCCAGGCTCTTCTCTCTTCCGGCGATTAGTAAAATAGCGAAAGAGGAACTTGTGACAAGACCCGCTTTGATTCGAATTGGCGTAATTGGTTGCGGATATTGGGGACCCAAACACATCCGCGTTTTCTCTGAGATCGCGAATTCTTCGGTCACCATGGTCTCTGACCTTCGTGATAAGCGACTGGACCATGTTAGGGAGCGTTACCCGGAGACGAAGACCACAAAGGATTATCGCGACCTTTGGGGTACTGACGTGGACGCAGTAGTCATAGCGACGCCGGTTTCAACACACTACTCCTTAGCCAAAGAGGCCCTCTTGGCAGGCAAACACGTGTTGATCGAGAAACCGATCAGCTTCACCAGCGCCGAAGGAGAAGAGCTGGTCGAACTGGCCGATCGCTACAATCGTACACTGATGGTGGGACACACCTTCGAGTATAACCCGGCTGTGGAGTACCTCCGCGATTACCTCGCCAGCGGAAAACTGGGTAAACTCTATTACATCTCCGGCACGAGAGTGAACTTGGGCATCTTCCAGAAGGACATAAACGTCATGTGGGATCTGGCGCCGCACGACCTCTCCATCTTGCTATTCGTCCTGGGCATGAGCCCTGTTTCTGTGAGTGCCTCCGGACAGGCCTACGTCCAGGAAAACATCCACGATGTGGCCTATCTGACGCTGCATTTTCCGGACAAGGTGCTGGCCCACATCCGTGTCAGTTGGCTGGACCCCTGCAAAATCAGACGCCTTACGGTTGTCGGCAGCAAGAAGATGATTGTCTATGATGACGTCGAGCCAACGGAGAAGATAAAAATCTACGACAAGGGCGTAGACGTCCCCCCTTATAGCGATACCTTGGAAGAATTCCATCTTTCCTATCGCTATGGCGACATTACCACGCCGCACATCTCTCTCGCCGAGCCGCTCAAGCTGGAGTGCGAACACTTCCTGCACTGCATCGCCACCGGCGAGACGCCGCGCAGTGATGGTCGCAGCGGGGTGGAGGTCGTCCGCATCCTGGAGGTAGCCCAACGGTCCCTTTCCAACGGCAGTATGCAGGAGCCGCTCCGGTGAGGCCACCGGAGGAAGCCTTGGTCTCGGTTATTTTGGGCCAGAGCGTCCAAATTGACGACCAGGTACAGATCGGTTACCCCTCGGGCCGCCTGCGTGCGGCAAGTCCCCTGGTCATTGGAGACCAGGCCCATATCCGCAGCGGCACCGTCATCTACGTGGGGTCGCGCATTGGCCTAGGGTTGCAGACCGGCCACAACGTGACCATCCGCGAACAGAATGTCATCGGCGCGCATCTCCAAATCTGGAACAACTCGACCATTGACTATGGCTGCTGGATTGGCAGCCACGTGAAAATCCACAACAACGTTTACGTTTCGCAGTACACCATCATCGAGGACGACGCCTTCTTGGCCCCTGGCGTCATCGTGGGCAACGACATTCACCCCGGCTGCGCCTTCTCCGGCGACTGTATGCGCGGCCCGCACATCAAACGCGGCGCGCAGATCGGCGTGAACGCGACCTTGCTCCCCTTCGTCACCATCGGCGAGGGAGCGCTCATTGGCGCGGGGAGCGTGGTCACCCGTGACGTGCCGGCCGGCGCGGTGGCCTACGGCAACCCCGCTCGCGTGGCCCGCGACCGCCACTCCCTGCCCTGCACCACGGGCATCACGGACAACCCCTACCCCTCTTCTCCAAGGCCATAATCGCGCGACTCACCCGTTCTCCGGCACAACAAGACTTGCCCGACTGCCTGTTTGGTGGTATCATGTAGGCGAGCAATGAATTGCCCGCCTGTTATTGCAAAACCCGTTGAAACGGATTGCTGTCATTAAGAAAAGTGCGTTGAAACGCACTTCGCAGGCGGCGAATTCATTCGTCGATTGGGTAATTACCAGCGGAGAAAGGTCTTCTCGATGGCGACGGACAACAAAACGCTTGTGCTCCTCGATGGCCATGCCCTGGCCTATCGGGCCTACTACGCCCTGCCGACAACCTTGGCCTCTCCCCAAGGCGAGCTGACGAACGCTGTCTACGGGTTCACCACCATGCTTTTGAAGGTACTCCAGGAGGTCCAGCCTGATTACATCGCCGTGGCCTTCGACGTAGGACGCACGTTCCGCCATGAGCAGTTCCCCGATTACAAAGCCCATCGCGCCAAAACACCCGAAGAGTTGCACAACCAGATGGCCCGCATTCGGGAACTTGTCGCCGCCTTCAACATCCCCATCTTCACGAAAAAGGGATACGAGGCAGACGACGTACTCGGCACCCTGGCCCGCCAGGCGGCGGAGCGGGGCGTGGAAACGCTCATCGTCACCGGTGACAGCGACATCTTCCAACTCATCACCCCCGCGGTGAAAGTGCTGATCACGGGCCGCCACTACTCCGATGCGACGGTCTACGACGAGACCCGTGTCAAAGAACGCTACGGCATACGCCCGGACCAACTGATAGACTTCAAGGCACTCGTTGGTGACACCAGTGACAACATTCCCGGTGTGCGCGGTGTAGGTGCCAAAACCGCCAGCAGCCTTTTGCAACAGTTCGGCTCACTCCAGCGTGTTTACGACCACCTGGATGAAATCAAGAGCGCTTTCGTACGCAACAAGCTGGAAGCGGGCCGCCAGTTGGCCTTCCTGAGCCAGTCGCTGGTCACCATCCGGCGGGACCTGGCCCTGGCGCTTGACCTGGACGCCTGCAAAACCCACGACTTTGATCGCGCCCACACGATTGATTTATTCCGTGAGCTGGGCTTCCGGAGCCTTGTGGATCGGCTGCCGGCCAGCGACAAGGAAAGCGAACCGGCCAAAGCCGTGTCCCCAGAAGTGACGACCACCGACTACCGGGTTATCACCACAGTCGAGGAGCTTTTCGCTCTGCAGAAGCGACTGGAACGGGCTGAACAAATCGCCGTAGATGTAGAAACGACGAGCACCGATGATATGCAGGCCAGGCTGGTGGGGCTGGCGCTCTGTCCGGCCACCGGCGAAGGGTACTATCTGCCGCTGACTCACACCGGCGCATCGCAACGTTCCTTGCTGGACGACAGCGCGACGCAAGCGACACCGAATTTGGACACGGGGCAGGTTCGCAACATGTTGGCCGGCGTGCTTGCCAACCCAGAAATCGCCAAGTTTGCCCACAACGGCAAGTATGACCTGACAGTCCTTACCCGTCACCAGTTTGAGGTGCGCCCCCTCACAGCAGACACCATGATCGCTGCCTGGCTGCTGAACCCGGGCAGCCAGGGGCTGGGGCTTAAAACGCTGGCCTGGGAGCGTCTCGGCATCGAGATGACCCCCATCACTGACCTCATCGGCAAGGGCAAGAAGCAAATCACCATCGACCAGGTTCCGGTCGAACGAGTCGGACCGTATGCGTGCGCCGATGTGGACATGACCCTGCGTCTGGCCGCTGCCCTGACGCCCGAAATACAGGACAAAGGGTTGTGGCCTCTTTTTACCGACGTAGAGATGCCGCTTTTGCCGGTACTCATGCGCATGGAGATGCATGGCGTGATGCTGGACGCCCCCTTTCTCCGGGAAATGGGCGGTGACCTGGCCGGTCGCCTGGATGAGTTGCAGGACCATATCTGCGCCCTGGCCGGTCACTCGTTCAACATCAACTCTACGAAGCAACTGCGCACGGTTCTGTTCGATGAACTGGGGCTGCCGGTCATACATCGGACGAAGACCGGCCCTTCTACCGATGCGAAGACTTTGGAGGCTCTGAAGGACAAGCACGAAATCGTGATCTTGCTGCTGGAACATCGCCAGTTGAACAAGCTGCGCTCGACCTATGTGGAGGCACTGCCGAAATTAGTCAACCCCCAGACCGGACGGGTTCACACCTCGTACAAGCAGACGGGCACGGAAACCGGCAGGCTCTCGTCCGCGGATCCGAACCTACAGAACATTCCCATTCGCACGCCGCTGGGGCGACAAATCCGCCGGGCCTTCGTGGCTCCGCCGGGCCACCAACTTGTGGCTGCCGACTATTCGCAGGTGGAGCTGCGTGTCCTGGCGCACCTCTCCGGCGACGAAAACCTGCAAGGCGCGTTCCTTCGCGATGAGGACATCCATGCGCGCACCGCTGCCGACATCCTCGACATCCCCCTGAAGAAAGTTACATCGGAGCAGCGGCGCTTGGCCAAGTCCATCAATTTTGGCATCGTCTACGGCATGGGCGAATACGGTCTGGCACAGCGTACGGCACTGAACCAGACCGAAGCGCGCCAGTTCATCGAAAGCTATTTTGCGCGTTACCCGGGGGTCAAAACCTACCTCGATTCGGTCAAGCAACAGGCGCGGGACCGGGGCTACGTGGAAACGATCCTCGGGCGGCGGCGCTTCTTTCCCGAATTGCGTGCCGGCAGCCGCGCCGGCGGGATGATTCGCCGTGCTTCCGAGCGGGCCGCGATCAACATGCCGGTGCAAGGCTCTGCCGCCGACATCATGAAGCTGGCCATGTTGCGCATGGACGAAGCATTGCGCCGCCATAACCTGCGCACGGCCATGATCCTGCAAGTCCACGACGAACTTGTGCTGGAAGTACCGGCCGATGAACTGGATACCGCTAAAGCGCTGGTGCGCGAGGTAATGAGTGAAGCCTACAACCTGGCCGTTCCCCTGAAAGTGGACGTAGAGGTCGGACCGAACTGGAGAGATTTGGAGAAAACACGATGACACTGCGACATCGCATTGCTGAACTGATCCAACAAGCTGTCCGTCGGGCACAGAAGAAGGGCGCATTGCCTCCCTTCGACTTGCCGCCGGTTGTCGTCGAATTGCCACGCCAGGCCGAGTGGGGCGATTACGCCTGGCCGGGCGCGTTGCCGCTGGCCCGTGTGGCCCGTATGGCGCCGGTAAAGATCGCCGAGGCAGTTGTCGATCATCTGCCGCCCAACGATTTCATCGCCCGTGCCGAGGTCGCCCATCCGGGGTTCCTCAATTTTACACTGGATGACGGCTGGGTGGCCCGTCAGGTGGAAACGGTCCTGGCGGCTGGTGAGCAGTTTGGAGCGGTGAACATCGGCCAGGGCCGCCGGGTGCAGGTGGAATTCGTCAGCGCCAACCCCACTGGCCCGCTGACCATGGGCTCCGGCCGCAACGCCGTGTTGGGCGACGGGCTGGCCAACGTGCTGCGCGCCGCCGGCTACGACGTGCAACGCGAGTACTACGTCAACGATGCCGGCACCCAGATGCGGCTCTTTGGCGAGACGCTCTACGCGCGCTATGCGCAAGCTCTTGGCCGGGACGAACCGGTGCCGGAAGATGGCTACCGCGGCAGCTACATGATTGACCTCGGTCAGGAGCTTGCTGCCGCCAAAGGTACGCGCTTCCTGGAAATGCCACGGGATGAAGCGATTGCTGCGATCACCGCCATTGGCTTGGAAAAGATGGTAGACAGCATTCGGGAAGACCTCGAGCTGGTCGGGATTCAGTTCGACAACTGGTTCTCCGAGCAGAGCATCTACACGGGGGACCTCTTTGGGCAGGTGATGTCCAAATTGCGAATTGACGACCTTCTGCTGGAAAAAGAGGGCGCGGTATGGTTCGCAGCCACGGCGCTGGGCGGCAAAAAGGACGAAGTGGTCATTCGTTCGGAGGGCACACCCGGCTATTTTGCCTCGGACATCGCCTATCACTACGACAAGTTCATCCGGCGTGGCTTCGATTGGGTGATTGACGTTTGGGGCGCGGACCACCAGGGACACGTTCCGCGTATGAAGACCATGATGAAAGCCCTGGGATTAGACCCGGAACGACTCACGCTGGTACTCTACCAGTTGGTCACACTCCGCCGGGGTGGGGAGATCGTGCGGCTTTCCAAACGGACCGGCGACATCATCACCTTGCGAGAGGTGGTCGAAGAGATCGGCGCGGATGCGCTCCGCTTCTTCTTGCTGGCCCGCTCCGCAGATAGCCAAATGGACCTGGACCTCGATTTGGCGAAGGAGCAATCGGACGAGAATCCGGTCTACTACGTGCAATACGCCCACGCACGGATATCCAGCATTCTGCGCTATGCCACCGAGCAGTCCGGCGCGGCCGGGGAAGGTCTTGCCCTACCCGCCGACGTTTCGCTGCTGACCCATCCGGCAGAGCAGGCTCTCTTGCGCCAGATGCTGCGCTTGCCGGAGGTTGTGGAGCAATCTGCCGAGAAACTCGCTCCGCACTATCTGCCCTATTATGCCCAGGAGTTGGCCCGCTCGTTCCACTCGTTCTACAAACAGTGTCGCGTCGTTTCTACGGAGCCGGCCGATCAACCCCTAAACCAGGCCCGGCTCAAGCTGGTGGCTGCGGCCAGGATTGTCCTGGCGCGTACCCTGCATTTGATGGGGATGAGCGCGCCGGAGCAGATGTAGGCGGCGACTTTCCGCAATGAATAGGGCTTTAGTACACGCCCAAGTAGCGATCTAACTCCCACTGGCTGACGTGGCGGCGATAGGCATTCCACTCTTCCTGCTTGGCTTTGAGGAATCGTTGGTAGATGTGCGGCCCCAAGGCCCTTTGGACCACTTCGTCTTCTTGCAACGCTTTGAGCGCGTCACCCAGGGACGCCGGCAGGGTCTGCATTCCGCGCTCTCGCATCTGGGCTTCGCTGAGTTGGTATAGGTTTTCCTCCGTTGGGTCTGGAGGGGTGAGGCCCCGCCGGATGCCGTCCAGCCCGGCTGCCAGCATGGCGGCGAAGGCCAGGTAGGGATTGCAGCTTGGGTCGGGAAAGCGGAGTTCCAGGCGGGTGGCGTGTACCCGTCCCGGACTGACACGGGGCACGCGGATGAGCGCCGAGCGATTGACACGCGCCCAACTGATGTAGACCGGGGCTTCGAAGCCGGGCACCAGTCGCTTGTAGGAATTGACCAGCGGAGCAACGATGGCACAAATGCCGCCGGCGTGGGCCAGCTGGCCGGCGATGAAGTGCAAGGCAATTTCCGAGAGTCCGTATTCGTTGTCCAAGTCTACGAAGGCATTTTCGCCGCTATCTTTGTAGACCAGACTCTGGTGTACGTGCATGCCGGACCCGTTGATGCCGGAGAGTGGTTTGGGCATGAAGGTCGCATACAGGCCGTTCAACTGGGCAATGGCTTTTAGCACCACGCGGAGGGTTACCAGACGATCTGCTGTCGTCAGCGCATCGGCATATTGAAAGTCGATCTCGTGTTGGCCGATGGCGACCTCGTGGTGTGCCGCCTCTACGGTGATGTCGAAAGCTTGCAGCGCGTTTACCATTTGCCGGCGGATGTTGCGGGCCATGTCTGTGCTGACGTCGAAGTAGCCGGCCTGGTCGTGCGGTAACGGGGCCGGGTTGCCCTCGCGATCTCGTTGGAAGAGAAAAAACTCTGGCTCTGGCCCCGTATTGTAGGTGAAGCCCATCTCTTCAGCTTCTTTCATGACCAAGTCGAGGATATGTCGCGGCGCACCGTGGAACGATTCGCCTCGCGGTGTGTACAGGTCGCAGATCACGCGCGCCGTGGTGGTCTCGTCGCCCCGTTCCCAGGGGATGACTGAAAAGGTGGCCAGGTCGGGCGTAAGATACATGTCGCTTTCGGCGATGCGCACGAACCCTTCGATGGAGGAGCCGTCGAACCAGATGCCATGATCTACCGCATCATCGAACTGCTCCACCGGTATGGTTACGTTTTTTACCATGCCGATAATGTCTGTGAACTGCAAGTTGATGAATTTCACGTTCTCCCGTTCGATGACGTCTTGCACGTTGGCGTATAAGTCTTCCTTGGTGCTCATGTGGACTCCTTCTGTGAAAATAGCGTCAGATATCAGATTCCAGATGTCAGATACCAGACATGCTGGGCGAGGTCTCCCGACCGAGACCTCTCCGACAGCCTGTTCGACGAGCAAGTGCTCGCGCGCCATGACGAGTGGCGAAAAAGGCCGAGGAAATCGCTCTCCTCGGCCTTTTTTGAAATGTGCAATGCGCCTTCCCGTCGGGGTCTAGGCGTCGAAATAGAGGACAAACTCGTGCGGATGCGGACGTAGGCGTACGGCATCCACCTCGTTCTCACGCTTGTAGGCAATGTAGGTTTCTATCAGGTCAGGCGTAAAGACCCCGCCCTTGGTTAAGAATTCGTTATCTTCTTCCAGAGCAGTGAGAACTTCTTCGAGAGAGCCGGGCACCTGGTTGAGTTGTTCAAATTCTTCTGGCGGAAGGTCGTACAGGTCCTTGTCCATCGGTTCGCCGGGGTCAATGCGATTCTCAATGCCATCCAAGCCGGCCATCAGCAAGGCGGCGAACGTTAGGTAGGGGTTACAGGATGGGTCCGGCGTGCGGAATTCAAGCCGTTTGGCAGCAGGGCTTGCGGAGTACATGGGAATGCGGATGCAGGCCGAGCGGTTGCTTTGGGAGTAGGCCAGGATCACTGGCGCTTCGAAGCCCGGTACCAGACGGCGGTACGAGTTTGTGGTCGGAGCGGCGAAGGCCAGCAAGGCCGGCGCGTGCTTCAGCAGTCCGCCAATGTAGTATCTGGTGATTTCTGAGGTGAGGGCATAGCCAGCTTCATCAAAGAAGATGTTCTGATCGCCTAACCACAGGCTTTGGTGGACGTGCATGCCATTGCCGTTGTCTCCAAAGAGCGGCTTGGGCATAAAAGTTGCGGTTGTGTCGTTCTGCCGGGCAATTGTCTTGACGACGTACTTGTAGATCATCATGCTGTCGGCCATTTTCAACAGGGGAGCATAACGCAGATCAATCTCTGCCTGGCCGGCCGTGGCTACTTCATGGTGATGCACCTCTACTTCTACGCCGGCGGCTTCCAGGGCCAGCACAATCCTGCTGCGCACATCTTGCAACGTGTCGGCCGGCGGCACCGGGAAGTAGCCTCGCTTCGGCAAAATCTGCGCTCCAAAGTTTGGCTCCATGTCCTTGCCGCTGTTCCACCAACCCTCGACACTATCCACCATGTAGAAGGATGAGTTTGGGCCGGTGCTATAGCGCACGTCATCGAACAAGAAGAATTCGGCTTCCGGTCCCCAGTAACTCGTGTCGGCGAGGCCAGTCTGTTTCAGGTAGTTCTCGGCCTTTTTCGCGACATAGCGCGGGTCTCTCGAGTAGGGTTCCCGGGTTAGCGGATTGTAGATATCACACATGATGGACAGGGTCGGCACCTCCAAGGCAGGATCCATGAAGGCAGTACTGGGGTCGGGTATCAAAATCATGTCCGATTCGTGGATTTGCTGGAAGCCGCGAATGGATGAACCGTCAAATCCAATGCCTTCTTCAAACAGGTCCTCCGTAAGTTCCCTTGCGGGGAGGCTGAAGTGGTGCCACGTCCCAAACAGATCGGTAAACCGTACGTCTACGATCTTGACTTCGCTCCTCATCTTGAGTACATCTGCTACTGTTTTCGACATATTGTTCCTCCTCATAAAAGATTTAGTGTGAGAGCGCAACCCATTGCCCTCTTGACCCCTTCCTCTGGTAAAAACAAAAGCCTGTTCCCATCACAAAAAAGGGTACAGGCTTCTTCGCTCGCAAAGGTAACGGCACAACGTTGTCCGGTGTGTTACACGGTACTAGACTAACACAGTACAGGTGTTTTGTCTATGGGCAAATTGCACAAAGTTCCTCGGGCCTGTTTCGTGTTTCTCCTATCGCGAGGGGAAAAGGGGCGCAGATACCAATATTACACGCGCTCCTGGACGAGCAGCGTAGAAAGCGCGCCACCCACGACCAGCAGGCTGACGGCACCAAAGCCCCAGAGGTAACCGTAGTACTGGGAGACGATGCCGGCGACCGGCGGCCCCACCGCAAACCCCAGGTAGAGTACTGTGCTGTAGCCGCCCATGGCTACGCCGCGTAACGCTGCGCTCGTGGCGTCGGAGATTTCGGTGAGCAGGCAGACGTATGCCGTGCCCACAGCCACGGCCCCGCTGGCCAGGACCACGGTGAGCATCACGGCATTCGGTTGCCGGGGCACCAGGGCCAGGGCCACGGCGAACCCTAACAACGAAGCCGGTATGAGTTTGTTCCGCAGATTGCGGTCGTTGGCCAGGGGACCCACCGGTATGCGAATGAGCGCGTTCGATGCGGAGTAGAGTCCCATGATCAGCCCAATGGTCTGCGGCATGTACGATGTTTCAATGGCGTAGAAAGGGAAGATGCCAGTGATCGTTCCCGTCCCGCAGGCCAGGCCCAGGGTCGCCAGCCATGCCGCGATCACACGCCGGTTGCGGAGCAGCGCGGAGAATCGCGGAGGGGACGGTTGGTCGCTTTTGACAGTCGTTTCCCCTGCAAGGCTTCCTGCTGATTCGTCCTTGCCGGCGTTGGTGATGAACCGCCAGGCCACAATCCAGGCCACGGCGAAGGCCGCCGCCGAGACCAGAAACGTCGGGCTGAAGCCGGCGCGTTGAATGAGGATTCCTCCTACGATTGGCCCCACCGTCAGGCCGGCGTGCGCCGAGAGGGTCAGCCAGGCGTATCCCTGGCCGCGGCGATGTTCGGGCACCGTGTCTCCGGTGAGGGCCATCGCTGTGGGCAAGAACCCGCCGGTGGCCAGACCGGAGAGGGCCATGAACACGAACAACCAGGAGACTGTCGAGACGCCGGCCATCAGCAGGGAGGCCATCCCCCCGCCCAGAATCATCAGCAGGATGACGCGCCGTCTCCCCCACAGGTCGGATACACGCCCCAAGGGCAAGGACGCCGCTGCCGCAGACAAGGCGAAAGCTGTGCTGAACCAGCCCACTTGGGAGCGGCCCACGCCGAGGTTTGCTGCCAACAGGGGCACGGCCAGTGAGCGAACGTGGTTGCCGGCAAAGAACAGCCAGGTGGTGAGGACGA
This sequence comes from uncultured Ardenticatenales bacterium, assembly GCA_964517425.1. GTDB lineage: Bacteria > Chloroflexota > Anaerolineae > Ardenticatenales > JAADHH01 > JAADHH01. The sequence continues at coordinate 24,773 of CAZFFM010000005.1, forward strand.
TGGATATCAAGTGGCGCAGTTCTCCGAAGCGATGACGTGCGGGCCAGGGCCGGGGCGGTTGTGCAGGACGCGTCTTACGCCCGACACCGATTGCAAGCGTCGCTCAATTTCTGGGCTCTCTGCTTCTTCACACAGCACGTGAACGTTGGGGCCGGCATCAATCGTGAAGTAGGCGGCCAGCCCTTCCGCCCGCCATTTGCGCACAGCCAGCATGACTCGCAAGGTCTCTGGGAGCCAATAGAAGAGGGCGGGTTGGGAAGTCATCATCACCGCGTGCATGGCGATGGCGTCTTGCTCGACCAGGGGCCCCAGCGCGCGAAGGTCGCGGGCCTGGAGCGCGGCGCGCACGATGGGCATGGCACGCTCTGCCGCGGCAACGCGCGCGGCGCAGAGCGGACTGCTTGGGGCCAGGCTGTGACCCTGGGCCGAGGAAATCGCTTTGTGCCCCCCGGCGACTACGGCGATGAGGTCGTGCAGCGGCCAGTGTTCCGGGGGGGCGAGCGGGTGGGCATAGGACGAAGCGTCATCCGTGCCGGCGACCCATTCGACGTAACCGCCGAACAGGGACCGGCAAGCGGACCCCGAACCGAGGCGGGCCAGTCGACTCAGCTCCCTGCCGGATAGTTCCAACCCCAGGGCCGCGGCCGCAGCGACCGTCAGGGCAGCGAAGCCAGAAGCGGAGGAGGCGATTCCCGCGCCGGTGGGAAAGTTGTTTTGGGAGACAACGTGCGCCCGCCACCCCGTTCCGGCCAGCCGGCGCAGATGTTCCAGATGCCGGTGTACCCGTGTGCGGGCGGCTTGCGGGGCCGGCTGCCCGTCCAGTTCCAGTTGGTCGTCGTCCAGCGTAGGGTCAAACGCTACGGTCGTAGTCGTTCGCGCGCGGTCCAGGGTGATGGAAATGCTGCTATTCAGGGGCAGGTTTAATTTTCCATCACGTACGCCCCAATATTTCAACAAGGCAATGTTAGCGCCGGCTTCGGCTGTCGCTTTCATGATTTCCTCTCCGGGGCGATAACGGCGGCAATTTTGTTGATGAGCCGGTTGATTTCGTTTAGACGCAGTTTGTGGCTGGCCCGGTTGACGATCAGGCAGGCTTCGATGTTCAAAATGGTCTCCGCTTCCACCAGGTTGTTTTCGTGCAGGGTGCGGCCCGTTTCGACGATGTCCACGATGATGTCGGCCAGGCCGGCTTCCGGTGCAAGTTCGATGGAGCCGCCCAGGCCCACGATTTGCGCGGAGAGACCTTGCCTGCGGAACCACCGCTGGGTGATTGCGGGGTATTTGGTGGCCACGCGCAAGTCGTGGGCCAGACGCAGGTCCTGGTGTTGGCGGTCTTGCGGGGCCGCTAGCACCATTCGGCAACGCCCGAAACCGAGGAAGAGCGGGACCAACACGTCGGCTCCGGTCTCCTCCAGTACGTCGCGTCCGGCAATGCCCAGATCGGCCACCCCATGTTCCACGTAGACGGGCACGTCGGGCCCTTTGGCGGAGAGAAAGCGGAGCTCGCCTTGCGGTTCGTCCATCATCAATCGCCTGCTCTTGCTGCGCAATGTCGTTAAATCGTAGCCTACCTTTTCGAAAAGTTGCAGGGAAGGCTCCAGTAGTTTTCCTTTGGAAAGGGCCAGGGTCAGAGGTTGGGAATCGTTCACAAAGTCACTCCGTTTGCGTTGAGATTGCTCGTTTACAGGACAAGACCGTGGGGATGCCTCGTTCGCGGGCCTGGGCGACTACGTCTGCCAGCGGCTTTTCCCCGACATCCAGCTCTACCCGTTGCCCGAAGGCGCGTCTCCGTAGCAGGTCGGCCAGGCATTGGGGGTGGGCGCAGGCGACCATGACCGCGTCGGGGCGCGGCTCGACCGGTTTTTGGCCGGCACGTTCCAGCACGCGCATGGCTCGTTCGAGGAGTAGGGCGAAGCCGACGGCCGGCAAGTCCGCCCCGAAACGGGCCAACAAGTCGTCGTATCGTCCACCGCTGGCGATGGCGTATCCGGAGCCGGCGGCAAAGGCTTCGAAGGTAATGCCGGTGTAGTAATCCATGCCGCGCACTTCACCGAAATCAATCATCACAACTTCGCCCAAGCCGTATGCTTCCAGCAGTTGGTATACCAAACCCAGGTAGTCAATGACGGCGTGTGCTGCGTGGTTTGCCGGCAGCAGATTGCGTGCGCGGTCCAGTATGTCGGGGCCACCGCAAAGATCGGGAAGAGAGGCGAGGAGCTGGCGGTCTGGTTCGGGGATGGAGGTGCGTGCTAATTGGCGGTTGAGCAGGGGCACGTTGCGGCGGTCTACGGCTTCGATGAGTGCGCGGGTCTCTGTTTCCGAGAGGGAGAGGCCGGTCAGAAGGCTGCGGAAGA
>CAZFFM010000006.1:0-13709 GCA_964517425.1 uncultured Ardenticatenales bacterium
ACTGATTGGCGGCGTAGAAGTCGGGCAGCTCGAAGACCGTCTCCCGCCAGGTGCCTGTATTCTCTTTGCGCACCACGTGCCGCTGAAGGTGCCCCCGGCGGTCGTAGTATTCCAGCGCCCAGGTGTCGGTGCCTTGGTCCAGGTACACCACGCGTACCCGCCAGATGAACCCGGCTGCCTGCGGATCGATGCCGGCGTAGCGGTAGCCGTCGTCAATGTCAAAGTACAGGCAACAGTTGCCGTCTCCCGTGCTGCGCCCCACGCGGTTGTCCACCGGCCGATCCTCGACCGTCGGGAAGGGATTGGTCCAGATACTCTCCTCGCGTGCCGCCGGAGGCAATTTGGAGCGCAGCAGTGGCACGCTCTGGCCCCCGGCGGCCGGCAACTCCGGCCGGTACAGGAAGAAGCTCCAGTCGCCGTAGGCGTCCGACTTCCAGCCGCCAAAGGCTTCCTTCTCCCCGCCGGCTGCTGCCTCGCGCAGGGCGATCCACACGCTGGGGGTCGTCTCTGCCTGTTGCCCAAGATGTTCGGTCACGAATTCGCCGAGCCAGGGTACGTGCCGAAACGATTCCCAGTGGTCGGGATGGAAGTCAAGCCAGTCGGCGTGCTGGGCCAGCATGGGCAGGATCATCCACAACGTACCGGCCCAGGCCTGGGGACCCTCGCTGTGCCCACCACTGGTGAACCAGACTCCGGACCAGCTCTCGAAGGCCCGGGGCTGATCAGGCCACCAGCGGGAGATCAGGCCAATGCCCATCGTGGGGGCATCGCTGTGATAGGTGAAGAGGAAGCTATTGGGATGAGCGCCGTTCCATTTGAAGCCGACCGGCACATCGTATTCGCGCTGGAAGGGACGGGGAAAGCCGTCGGCATAGAGGGGCCGATGCGGAAACGCCTGCCGCCAGGCGTCTGTGCCGCGCGCCAGCCAGGCCTCGAAGTCGTTGTTCGACACAGGCGAAGCGGCGTAGTAGCGGCACGCCTCACCCAGGTCCTTTGTCTTGAAGGCTTCGTCGTCGAAGCCACCATTGAAGCGCAGGGCGGTGACAACCTTGTCCAGTTCCGGGTGTGCCCGCAGCCAGGCGGCGAAGTCCTGCACCGCGCTGGCGTAGGCGGTCTGCCAGACAGGGTCGTCGAAACGGGGCTGCACCGCCGGCCGGGGGCAGTCTGCACCTCCGTCGACCTGATAACTGTCGCCCGCCTGCTCCAGCACCGCCTGTGGGGTGTAGTCGGCGTAGTTGTATGCCGGGGACTGCTGCGCACCGGTATACAGGCTGAGGCCAGGGATCATCGGTTTGGGCATTGTGCGGCCACCGGGCAGAGTCAGTGTGTAGCCCAGCGACCGGCGGAAGCGGGGCAGCAAGGTGTCGTCAAAGCGTACAGCAGCACTCCACGGGTAGGTGGCCGTGGCTCCGAACGGCCCGACGTCCTCTGTGGCCGGGTCCCGGTTATTATAATCCCAGCCCCAGTAGATGAGGGGCACCGCCGTAGGTGGAGGCGCTGTCCCGCCCAGGAGATAGACACCAGCATTGGCCACGACCGGGCCACCTTGGCTGCCGGGTAACACCCCTTGCACAATGTAACTGCCAGTCCGGCGACCGCCGGTCGGCATGACCGCCTGGCAGCGGCCACCATCATCTGTGTGGCAGGCCCGTCGCCGGCCGAATCCCCAGACCTCCAGGGCAGCATTGGCGAGCGGCCGGTCGCCTTGCGTGGCCACCACAGTAACGGTGAGACGCTCGCCGGCGGTGACCAGACCACCGGCTGCGGACAGGGTCAGTGATAGCGCAATTTGCGGTGCAGAAGACATGCTATTCCCCATATTGCTGACGAAACCGGGCCTCATGTTGGCCGTCACCTCCCTCGCTGATGGCAAAGTAGCCGATGACCTCCTGCCTGGCGTACTGCCCATCCCCCATGAACAAGGCATGGACGGCATACGTGGTGCCAGGCAGGCAGCAGGAGCTGAGGCGGTTGTTGCGCAGGGGCAGGTCCCAGCGCACACGGCCCGAGCTGTCGGTCATGCCCGCCATGCCCCAGGCCCACTCGTCGTTGTAGCTGATGCGGATTTTGCGCCAGGGCAGGGGGCGGCCGTGTGGGGTATGCAAGGCGGCTTCAACTTGCACGGTGTCTCCCATCCGTAGTGTGTGGTTGGGTAGAGAAAGCGACAGGCGCACGGCTTGACCCACGATGGCTGTGGGTGATGCGGTCGCCGTCGGCCAAGGCGTGAACGTTGGTATCGGCGTGGCTGTCGGCCAGCGTGTCGGCGTGGGCCACGGCGTTGGTGTGGGCCACGGGGTATGCGTGGGTGCCGGCGTGCTCGTTACCCAAGGGTGTGCTGTTGGCGTGGGGCCAGAGGCTGTAGCGGTCGGCATGGGCGTACTCGTGCTTGCGTGCAGCGTTGGCGTAGCCCAGGGCGTGAATGTTGGCCAGGGCGTTGCTGTAGAATGTGTGGGCCTCGGCGTGGGCGTGTCCCAGGGTGTGGCCGTAGACCACGGAGTCGGCGTGGGCCAGGTCGTCGGCGTGGGCCAAGGTGTGAACGTGGGCCACGGAGTGCGTGTGGGTGCCGGGGTACTGGTTGCTGTGCCGCCAGCCGGTGTGCTGGTTGGTTGCTGGGTCGGCCAGGCCCAAGTTGGCGTGGCCGTCGGCGTAGCCGTGGCTGGTGGTGGCGTGGGGGTCACCGTCGGGGTGAAGGGATTTACCCACGACGTGGGCCTGCTCACTTGCCCCGTGCTGACCGATACGTTGTCCAGGTACACACCGCCATCGGTAGGTGAGAACCAAGGGTAAATATTCCAGTAGACCAGGTAGCTGCCCGGCGGCACAGCAGCCCAGGTGGCGCTGTTATGCACCCATCGCCCGTTGCGTGTATTGTATACAGTAGCTCGAGCACTCCGTAGAATGGCACCATTTGCGTCCAGCAGGTACATGCGCCAAGTCGCGTCACCTTTATACCAGCCAACATTGTGCATGTAGTCAGCCCCCACCGCTATGTCTGTTGTGGCGCTAAGATCGACCTTGACCTCAAATTGGAGGCTGTCCAGCCCCGCTGCTACGTAGCTGCCACTGACTACCGCCCAAGCGTCTGGACAAGTGTTTCCTGATGGCTTGGGCAGGATATTCCCCAGATTGCCACACTGCGGCAACCCACTAAAAGTCTCGGTATACCCAGCGCCTTGCGCGCTGGCAATTGGCTGCCAGAAAACTGTAAGAATCAGCAGCAGTATCCCTATGATGATCTGTCGGTAATATTTCACGGCACACCTCCTTGTTGCCCTTGTGTGTAGAGCAGCTCTGCGCTGTTGATCTGGTAACCGTTCCCTGTGGAATCTAGTTCGCTGCCCTCCGCAGTCAGGCGCAGTGTCAAGCGAACCGGCATACCCGCTACCGGAGCGACGGTCAGCGGCACATCTATCGTACTGGTCAGATTGCTTGAAACAACGAAAGTGCCCCAGACCGGCCCCAACTCCTGTGGTCGTCGCCAGTATGATGAACAGTCCACCTGTTCTTGTGGTGGTGCTGTATGCCACTGGCCCTGACGCACTTCTGCGTTGAAAGGCGTCCCCAGCGTGCCGGCGTTGTGTAGACGAAGCGTCAAACTGGTTACGCCAGCAGGAACCGGAGGAAAAGCCAGGTAGAGTCGCATTGTAGCGTAGCTATCGTTCAGGTGATTGTGGCCCAGCCCCAACCAGGTCTGGGCCAGGCACTGCACACGCTGGCCTTCAAGGGTGTCTGTGATCGTCGCCCCGTATGATGCAATGCTGAACGCTGCATCGGCGACAGTTGTCGTGAGGGGGGGCGTGACCAGGCCAGTTCCACCCAAGACGACCGGTAGATATTGCGTTGTGGTCAGCGTGGCGGCATTCGGTGATTCTGGCGAGGCTATACCGTTTCTGTCCGGCCCTGCCAACACCATTTGACTGCCCAGCAAAAGCAGCAGACAGGTGGCCGCGAAGGTCACGGAGATGATGGGCCTGCGAATAAGCTGTTCTGTTCTGAATGCTCTCAACTTTCTTTCCTCCTTCTTCTGCCGCAAGATCTGCGGCGGTACTCCTCTCCCCGTCCCAAACATGGGAATGGAGGGAGAATGGTTGTGCTACGGCGGAGACTCGGCTACAGCACTGGCAAACACGTGCAGGGGTACCGGCTGTCCCCCGTTGACGAGTCCCAAGAAATGGGACGGCACCGATAGTTCGATGTACACCCCCACGGCGGGGCGGACCTCCGTCCAATCTACGCCACCGGTCATGTTGGCTCGCGGCACGGGAGGAAAACTGGCGATGCTTCCTCCGGTTGGCGCTGGCAACACGCGCACATCGAGTGTGGACAACGTGACCCCGGCGGGAAACGTCGCCGCGTGGACGTAGGTGGTGGCCGCCGTCTGCGCCGCAGGTACAAGTAGCCGCGTCAAACCGCTGGCCAGGTAGTAGTCCAGGTCTACGCGCTCACTACCACTTCGCGCGGCTTCAGCAGCCAAGTTATAGGCCCAGTTTCGTATTTGCTGGGCATGGTAATAGTCGGTCAGACCTGCGGCAATCAGAATCAAGAAGGCCAGCAAAGCAATCACCAGGGCAGACCCACTGCCGCGCTCTTCTGGTCCGATTGTTGTATGTTTCAAGGCAAGGGTAGGCATCATCTCGAATCACCGAATCAATTGCATGAATTGTATTGAATTCGTTGTGTAGGGTAGTAGACCTCCCGAATTATGTGAATTTTGTGGGTCCGTTTTCACGGGTAACTCTCGACCATCTGGGTATGCTCTACATGCAAGGTTCGATTTCCCAGAGGCAACAAAGGCACGACCGGCCGGTAGGGAAGGTCTGCCTGAATGTGCAGCATGGTGCCATACGTCGTGGCCGGCACATCCATTTGAATCTGCACAGCCGCCCCATATCCGCCGCCCAGGAGATTGCCGTCTACCTCATCGCGGATCATCTGCTCCGCCGTAGGCGTATCCAAGGGGTACAGCGATAGATAGCGTGCAGCTCTGGAAACGCCGATGTCCAGGCTGTGCTTGATCATCACAGCTCTTCCAATCTCTGTGCTTCCAAAAAAGAGCAGGGCAAAGAAAGCAATCAGGAAGATGGCCTCTACCGTAGTGGCTCCCCTTTCGTCAGTGTAGCAATCTGAGTCGTTGCACAATAGCAATGATTCCTCCTGGCACCAGCGTCCAAGTGGCGCGCCAGCGACCGATCCTCTTCGTGCGCACACAAAGGTGCCGGTAGCTTACGAAAACCAGCCAGGACCCGATCATCCCGATGGAGACCCAAACCGCCGTTTCCATGGAGGGGCACAAGCTGCTCAGGGCCATGAGCAGTTTCTGATCGCCGCCACCGTAGACATCCAGTGACCACGGCACGGTGAATATGACCCACAGCCCCAACATGATGAGCGGCTGGCCGAAGGAATGCTCGTGAACCGCCCGTACCAGGGTAAGGACTGTACCCCCCGCAATGACCGGCAGGGTCAGCTTGTTGGGCACGTGACCGGTACGTAGGTCGACCAGCGCACAGGCCGTCAGCCAGACACCGGCTACCAGTGCCGATAGCGCTAGTTTCCCGAACACCACGCCTCAGCCTCCAGAATCTTGTCTGCCAGCTGATCCAGGTCCGGGTTTGCGTGGAAGAGCAAGTGCAGGAGACGGCCTACAGAGCCCGCCGATAGAATCACGTCATCTGTAACCGTGATTTCCCGTCGGAGAAACTCCGTACCTGCACAAATCTTGCTCCCGAACTGATCGTTGCAATCAACCTCTGCCCTCTCCCATTGCCAGGGAGACCTAGCAGGGTACAGAGCATTTAGTTTCTCAATCATCTCGATGAAACAATCTGTCACTTGATTCGCTAAATCTTGTGTAGCCATTGGTTTTCCTTTCGTTCAAGTCAATTGGATCATTATTGTTGCCACATTCAAGCACTTTGCGCCCCCCCCTCTCAGAAGAACAATACGTAGGCAGCATACCCAATACCTCCGATGGCAATCTCCCAAGTTCCACGCTGGCCGAGCCGGTGCAGCTCCTCCCGGTCGGACCGCAGTAGCTCCATTTGTCCGCTGCTCAAACCTACAAAAGCTCTGCTGGCAGCATTGACCAGTACAGGATAGTTCTCCTGGAAATTGGTGATCAGCACGACAACGCCGGCGAATATCGCCGACAACAGCAGCGCTATCAGCAGCCCAAGATGGGGCCAGAGTGCAGCCAAGGTCATGCGCAACTTGGCGTCCCCGCCCCCATACCAGTGTGCGACCCAACCAGCATAAAACAGGGCACACAACAACACCAGCATAATCGGTTCGTAGCGGGCTCCTTGCGTAATAGCACGCCACGTGGTGAGCAGTACCCCGCCCACAAACACCGGCAGGGTCAAGGCGTTGGGAACACGTCCCGTGTGCCAGTCAGCAAGGGCACAGGCAAGCAGCCAGATACAAGTCAGCGTAAAGTAGAGGTAGCGGACCGCCATCACAGGTCACCAATCAGATTCGTCAGCTTGACCTGCAACACACCAAACGCCTGGGCCAACAGCCCCAGCAAAATGATCGCAACCATCGCGCCGACCGCAACATATTCAATTGTCTCCAAGCCCTCCACGTCTTTTATGAACAGCACGGCTACCTCCCTTGAGGAGGAGCCGGAGAAACTGACCCCCGGCCATCCCCCTCATTGAGTTTGTATGGTTGACGATGAACGCTACTGGGGCACGTTAGCGTCGTAGGCATTCGTCGTTGACGTCTGGCTCGCTCCGGCCCGATCGAACAGGGCCCGCATCAGCACGATCAAGATCAACGTCACAAACGCCCCCGTGGCCACCAATTCCATCGTTTCAATGCCTTCTTCATCCTGCAGAAATGTTTGCAGTTTCATGATGATGTTCTGTTTTCCTTTCTACAACTACTGGTTCGTACATGCTTTCAATCCCCCGAATGTTACCCATGTTGTTGGCTGTGAATTGTCCTGGGCGCCCTCCTTTCGTCCCCGGTGGTCCTAATACATAATACCGGCCATGAGGATGGTCATGGTCGGGTAAAACACCAAGAGCAGGATGGGCGGAAACAGGCCGGCCATGATTGGAAACAACAGGCGCACCGGAGCCTCCTCGATGTGCATTTGCAATTGCCGTGCAATCTCCTGGCCGATGTCTTCGGCGGCTTCTTGGAGGGTGTTGCGCAAGACGTATTCGTCGCCGTCTTGCGCTGAGTCCAGCCGGTCGGTCAGGTCTTCCAATTCGCGTAGGCCGAATTCTCGGGATACTTGTTGCAAAGCAACCAGCGGCCCGGCCAGTGCGCCCTGGCGGTGCAGGTGGTACCGCAAGCGATCGAACACCAGGTATCGTCCCGGCGGCGTGCTGGCAACGGCGTCGCGCAACCCCCAGGTGAGGGACTGGTTCAAGTCACTGGCCAGGCGCAGGTGATCAATCAAATGTCGCACCTGACTGAGATAGTTCCATCGTGCTCGCTGGCGATGTTGATTTGCCAGAAATATGGGCAGAAAGTACAGTACGCCCCCCAAGGGCGCGATGATCGACATCGTGGGGAAGATGAGCAGGCAGAGCAGAATACCGCTTCCCCCGGCAACAAGCTGCATGAATTTGGTGCTGCGTCCAGCCCAGCCGTAGAGTCTGATTTGTATGGCGGCCTGCGCTGCTTGTTCTCGATCGACCACGTGCTTTGCCGCCGGTTGCAAGTATGCCGGCAGGTGCCAGCGGGGGCGGTTCAAATATGCAGTGACGCTGTCCACACCGTCCAGCACCAGATTGAATAGACAGAATAGGATCAGCCCGTTACTTACGATAGCTACGTAGCGCAATGGTCCACCTTTCTCAATGTGGCAAAGTGTAGCCATTCTAGCCGTTGCTTGTGCCCCGCGCGCGATGGTTGGGTAGGGTTGTTCATCGTGTCCCGCTAGAACACCTGCGTTTGCAGGTTGTAGATCTCTTGATTGAAGTAGGCCACACCGGCCATGCCCAGGGTTATGATGCCCATGAACAAAAACTGGCGATTTACGGTCACCGTGTAAAAGTCGCGGAGCATCGTGGTCGATGCCGCTGCCAGGACCACCGCGAAGAACACGCCCCGCATCACGCCGAACTGCAATCTTACCTGGGCCAGATTGGTTTGCGCGTTGTCCTGGAACTTGCGATGTTGGCGCAGGCGTTGGCGCAACTCTTCCAGGGCCATAGTGACAGATTCGGGAGGAGCACTGGCCGCCTGGTGCAGCACCATGACAAAGGAGTCGAGATGGACATTGTATCCTTGCAACAAGTTCAGGGCCTGGTCTTCAGACAGACCTTTGTGGTACTGGTTCACTACTTCTGCCATGAGCGGAGCGATCTCGGCGCGCAGTTTCTTTTGGCGCACCAGGTCACTCAGCACGGGGAAGATCACCCCGTCCACGCGAAACCCTCGCTGGAACCAGCGCAACAAATCATCTATGGCCCGGATCGCTTCGTCGTTGCGTTGCGTCACCTGGGTACGCCATTCCATTTGATATAGGAGTACGCTCATGCCCAGCAGGTAAGCAGCGGCCAGGGGACCAGAAGAGAGCAGGGTGAGGCCGGCCATAGCGACGAGGGCCGGTCCCCAGGCGGCCTGCAAGCGACGCACCAGGCGACCCCTTCGTGTTTGGCGCGGCTGTAGCGGCCGGTACTGGGCCGGGCCATCTGCTTCATTTGGGCGTACCGTACGAAACCATCGCTCCAATATCCCTGGGGGATGGACGCGAAAACGGGTCGTCATCCCTTCAATGAAGATGGTGGCCAGCAAGAAAGCGGCAAAGCCCACCATGCCCATGGAGGCCGTCATCAGGGCGTGCAGCACCAGGCTGGGAAGCAGGTTCATGGTGCAGCCTCGCTGCGAGCGGTGGCCACGGGAATCAGACGATATTGATTGTTGCGGTCCAACCCGTCCACAATCATAATCTCGGACACGAAACGGGCACTGCCTTCGCGGCTCATTTGCACCACCAGATGCACGCCGGCACTGACCGCCTCCCGCACGGCCTGCAGAGTGACCCCTTCTCGTTGGGCGCGTCGCTCTAGACGGTGCAGGGCGTCCTTGGCCGAATCGCCATGGATCGTACTCATCGCCGGTACGCCCAGGCTCATCGCTTCCAGAAACTCTACCGCTTCCTGCCCGACCAGCTCACCGACCATGACCAGGTCAGGCCGCATGCGCGTGTAGAGGGTGTTGATGACTTCCTCTAATGTTGTTCCCTGATGGTCTTGCCGTCCTTTGTCGCGCGCTACCGCCCAGGCTACATGGTCAAGCGCCGGTTTCACCTCCTGGAAGGTCTCCGCAATACACATCTGGGTTAGGGGTGGCAAGCTGTGCGTCAGGGCAGACATCAAGGTGCTTTTCCCTACGCCCGGCCTGCCGGAAAAGAGAATACTGTGCCGTGTGCCACCGGTCGCCTCCGCCAGGAAGGTTGACGCAAAGTCCGCGGTGTTGCCGGTGGCCTGCTGTGTCCTGGCCGCCAATTCCAGTAAGTCTGTAGTGTGCCGCGAAGTGTGGGCAGTCTTTGCTGCGCTGGTTGTGCCGTGCTTGCTGTGCAGCCGCTTGAAGGCCCCTCGGGCAGCCAGATCGCGGACAGTCCAGCGGTTGCGGCTGAAGACGCGCACGTTGATGGCCGTGCCGTTCACCGAGAGGGGCGGGATCAGGGCCGTGAAGCGGCTGCCATCCGGCAGGTCGGCCAGGGCGAAGGAACTGATGGCGCGCATGGCCCGCCGTCGTTCCTCCGCAATCCGCCGGGCGTGGGTGTGAAAGTAAGCGTCGTCGGCCAGTTGCCCCAGGTCTGTGATCTGGCCCCGGTACTCGATCAGCACCTGGCCACGTCGCACGATGATCTCTTCCATTCCCTCCACGTGCAACAACGGCTCCAGCATACCGATGCCCAGAATCTGGCTGGCGATTTGGACGGCCACCTGGGGTGCGTCCCAGCCGGCGGCCAGGTTCTGTTCCACCAGGATACGTGTGATCTCGCCAATGAAAGGTCGTTTCGCGGCTTCATCCTGCGTACCCCACACCGGAATCACCACATGCCGGTCGAGCAGCGCTTCCTGGACCAGTGGCGTTATCTTGGCCCAGGTCTGCAATTGTTCCAACACTGGCTCAAGCTCGTTCATGGTGTATGCACGACCACGATCGTGTATGTCGCTCCTACAGGGGGCACATAAATCTCCTGGTCCTGCGTAGCGAACCCTTCTACCTCAGGCCAGTACGACCCGGGGGAGACCGTAAACGCGAAGTGTCCATCCAGGGGCAAGTCTGTGCCTTTGGGGGGGTAGGCCAAGCGCCCTTCCGGACAACAGTGCCGCAAGAATATCTTGTGACCGGTCCAGGGTGTGCCATCGGCATTGATCATGGTGCCGCGAATCGTGCTTGTGCCGCCCTCCGGCCCCCTCTTTTGGATGCGTTCTTTGGGGATGGCCACGTCAAAGGGGTACGCCGGCGTGGCCGTGGCCGCCTGTGTCATCCGTGCCGGGGAGATGGGCTGCGGCGTGAACGTGGGACGCGGCGTGAACGTGGGACGCGGCGTGAACGTGGGGCGCGGCGTGAACGTGGGACGCGGCGTGCGTGTGGTCGCCCTGGCCTTGGTTGGCGTGGGTTGCGGTGTGGGATTGTAGATCGCTTCCTCCGGTGACGGGGTGCCCAAGGGGGCTAGACTCACCCACAGGTCATAGCTGGCGTGCAGCTCGCCCATGAGGCGCGTGATCTTGTGCGCTTCCTCCGGCGGCTTTGCCCGGGTCCACCGGAGCGGAGAGTGTAGCGACAGCGGAACTCTTGGCGGGCCGGTATGCTTGCTCCCCCAAAACGCAATAATCTGACGCACACCCGGGCTTGCGCAGCGGGTCGCCGCAAGCCCGGAAATGTGGGGGAGGGGGAGGGGGAGAGGCGAGGGGATACCCCTCGTACTCCCCAGGCCTTTGCTGCGCATGCCCACACCCTGCGCAAAGTTGCGGGGAGAACTCAAGTATGCTATAATCTATTCAGATAGAGGTCGCCGACTTCAACAGACAGCGCGGTGGCCGGCGTTGCCCCTGAATTGGAGGGATTCGTCTTGCTCCACTCACTGGCCCGACAAGCCCCATTGCCCTGCCCCGACTGCGTGCAAGAATTTGACACGGAGGTCTGGCTTATTGTGGATGCCGGTGAGCGTCCCGACCTACTCGACCGCCTCCGTGCTGGAACCCTGCACGATCTTCCGTGTCCCCACTGCGGTCACGACGGCCAGGTGGACGCCCCCCTGCTCATTTACCGACCCGGCCAGGAGCCGCTCCTGCTCTTCTCCCCCGCCCAGGGAACGACAGAGGCTCAAGACCGGGAACAGGCGACAGGACTCCTGGGTATGCTGCGCGATGCCCTGGGAGACAACTGGCAGGATGACTGGGTGGCAGAGCTGCCCGTTGTCCCCCGCCCCATGCTGGCTGCCGCGCTGAGCGACGACCCGGAAGCCGCCCTGCGGCAGATGGCCGAACAGGTGCAGCAGGAATTGGAACGACTCCAGCAAGAAGACCCGGAAGCGTTCCGCCGATTGGAGGAAGCCGCCCGTCCACAGGCGCAAGCAGCACACACGCCCCCGGCGGGCTTACCCCCGGAGCAGGCGCAGGCGTGGGCCGACCGTCTGCTTGCCTGGATACAACAGGAAACGCTGGACGAGGCGGAAACTTACCTGACCGAACACGAAGCGGAACTGCTAACCGACGAAGCGGAAGCGGTGATGGCCGACCTGGTACAGGCTTACCCCGACCTGGCCGACCACCAACAGCGGCTGGCGCGGGCGCGAGAGGCAGGCATTGCCGCCATGTACGCCGGAATCCGCCAGCAACAATTGCAAGATGCGCTGCAAAAACAAGGGCCAATTGGGCTGGCAGTGTGGCAATTCTTGCAGATTGAGGATGACGCCCAGGCAGAGGCGTTATTAGCGGCCCAGACCGACCTGCTGCTAACCTTGGACGCAGGCAATTTGATCCATCAGCTTCTGGGCGCGGCGACGGCGGCGAACGAGAGTGCCTGGCTGGCGCGCTGCCGAACCCGATATGACCAATGGCAGGCCGCGCGTTTTGGCGGTGGTACGCCGGAACCTGCCCGCCCGGAAACCGCTGTCCTAACCACCGAAACCGCCGCCGAAGGAGCCAGCTACCAGATTAAACTGGCTGCCTTCAGCGCGGTGGGGAAGGACGCCATCAACATCAACCTACTCAATTTTGGTGCGGTGACGCTACGCTGGCGGCGGCCCCGGATGGTGCGCCGCGACTTGACGGATGTGGCCGTTGGCCGCCGGAGTGAATTGGAGGAACTACACCGGCGGCTGCAAGAACGCGCCCAGGACATGGCCGTCACCGGACGGCGGCGGGGAGACGCCATCAGCGGCATGCCCGGCGTGGGCAAAAGCACCCTGGCCGCCCTGTACGCCCAACAGTGCACCAATGAAACAGCCTATCCTGGCGGCGTCTTCTGGCTGACGCTGGGGCCGCACGTGACCACGCCGGAAAGCGTGGGGCCGCCACTGAGCCGTCTGGCCGCGCTGGCTTATAGCGATGAAGAGGAACGGCTTCAGGTTGAGTTGCCGGGCATCGAGGCATGGACACTGGCTGAAGTGCAGAAAATGATTCAGGGGGCCATCTTCACGCCGGAGGTAGTGCAGCGCATGTTGGGCGGGCATGGACGGCTGCTGGTGGTGGTGGACGATGTGTGGGAACGGCAGGTTTTGCCCGCCATCCGGCAGGCGCTTCCGCAGGAAGCACAACTGCTGGTGACGACCCGCGTTGAACCGGTGGCCCGTGCCGTGGGAGAGCAGTTGTCGCTGGACGTTCTGAGCCAAGAGGACGCCCTGAAACTGATCAAGAACATCTTGCCGCAGATGTCGAAGGCAATGGCGGAACGGCTGATCCAGGCGGTAGGGGCGCACCCGATGGCACTGCAAATTGCCCTGGGCGATTTGCACCCGGATGATCCGCAGCAGGAATGGGCGGAGGCTATCGAGCGCATTGCCCACAAACTGGCGCAGGGGTTAAGCGTAGACCCGACGGCGCTGACCACCATCGCCCCGGAAAAGCGGCTGGAAGCGATTTTGCCGGTGAGCTATGAGGCACTGGCCGGTAAACAGCTGCAAGACTGCTTCCGCGCCCTGGGCAGTTTTGCCCCGGAAGCTGCTTTTACCACCGCTGCCACCGCCGCCGTGACCGAAAACGGTGCCGGAGAAACGAAAGAATTCTTGAAAGCGCTGCGCGACCGCAGCTTGCTGCGCCGCCTGAAAGATGCACCGGATTGCTGGCAACAGCACACGATTTTGCGCGCTTTTGCCTTGAGCCTGCAGCCGCCACCGGAACGACTGGCTCTTGCCGAACGGCACGCCACCCACTACCTGCAGGCTATGCGCCAGGCGGATGACGCACAGACCTACTACACGATGACCGGCGATTTGCCCCAACTGCGCCACGCCTTTGCCTGGGCCGCTGGCGAAGAAGGGCGTGCTCTGGGCCTGGCCCAAGCACTGGTGAGTAACTGCGCTAACTTGCTACAAAGCCAAAACCTGGGCAGCGAATATCTGGTCTGGGCTAGAAAAGTGTTTGCCCTGGCACAGAAGGTGGGGGGCAAAGAGGAACTTGGGCAGGCCTGGGGAACCCTGGGCAACGCCCTGCAAAACGCCGCCACGCTGATCTTTGGCGAAGACCGCGCCGCCCGCCTCCAAGAGGCCCTGGCCGCCTATGACGAAGCCC
>CAZFFM010000006.1:13809-26808 GCA_964517425.1 uncultured Ardenticatenales bacterium
CTGAGGGACCTGGCCAGCCTGCCGGGCGAAGACCGCGCCGCCCGCCTCCAAGAGGCCCTGGCCGCCTATGACGAAGCCCTGGCCCTCCGGCGGGATGTCCCCCTCGCCTACGCTACGACGCAGAACAATCGCGCCGTTTTGCTGAGGGACCTGGCCAGCCTGCCGGGCGAAGACCGCGCCGCCCGCCTCCAAGAGGTAGTTCAGGAAATGGCAGCCGCGTGGCCTGTTTTATCTGCTCAGGCGACGCATTTGTTGCAGATCGCCCGTTCGACCCTGGCGCAGGTGGCTGCCGTCATGGGAGGTTCTGAGTTTCGCTCTGCCTGGCTTGCCGCCGCCGGCCAGTCGCCGCCCCCTCTGCCGCTCGATTTGCTCCTTTCGGCTTTGGCCCGTCAGGAGGGTCTAGACTCACAGAAAGCATTCGCGGCCCGGCTGGAAAGTGATCCGGCTTTTCGGGTGCAGGTGGAGGAACTGGCCAGGCTGGTCGGTGGGGAGGCAACTGCCCCATACGTTGGCCCGGCTGCCACCCAGGCGCTGGCCGACCGCCTGATCGCCTGGATTCAAACACCAGATTGGGGGCAGTCGCAGGCGTTTCTGGCAGAGTACGCTGTCGAGTTGCTAAGCAATGAAGCAGAGCAGGTGTTGGCGCTGCTACAAGAGAACAATTCGCAGAATCGGGCCATTCCGCAGCATCTGGCTTTGCTGGAACGCTGCCGGGAAATCGGCGTAGAAGCGGCTTACGCAGAATTACAGGCGGCGATAGACGTTGAACAGGATTCTTCAGCGCAGGCCCTCCTGGCCGCTCTACGAACAGTCGGCAGCGCCGAAGAGCTGGCACGGGTGATGGAGGAACACCCCTTGCTCGGCGAGCGTCCGGCTTTGGAACGGTTGGCCGGGGCAGTTGTTCAGGCGCAGGCAGCAGGAGAAACAGAATTCACAGAGCGTCTCCTGGTCTTGCTCGGGCCACTGCTGGATATATACAATCGCTCTCATGCCGAAGCGATTGAGCCGGAGGAACAGGAGTGGTTTATTACCCTCCACGAACGGCTTTTAGCAGCAGGCGACGCCCTGGAAATACCCGACATTACGGTCGTGTTGAACCAGTCGCTGGGCTGGGCGCTGAATACGTTGGGAAATTACTACGCCCAGGCGGGCGATCCGAAAGAAGCAGTGACCGCTTACAGCCGGGCTCTTTCAACCGCCCCTGAGAATGCCATGCTCTACCGCAACCGGGCAGGCGAGTACATTGAATTGGGAGAGTTTGACAGGGCAAAGACTGATATCGAAGCAGCAGCCGGACTGGAACCGGACGCAGTCCGGCTGCCGCAGTTGTGGTGCGACCTCTTCCTGGGCCAGGGCGACGGCGCGGCGATGTTGCCCCACGCCCAGTTATTATGCACTCGACAGCCGGACGCAGCCGACCACCACTTCTATTTGGCGCTTGCGCAGGTGCTGGTTGGTGATGAGACGGCGGCTGTGGCGGCGATGAAAGGGTTTGCCAAACGAGCCCAAGGCATCCAGCGGGAACGGGGGCGCAAGCGGCTGGCACGGCTGCAAGAGCAACTCCCGGAACGGGCGGAAGGCTGGCAGGCGCTGGACGTTTTGCTCACGCCGAATCATTGAAAAGATACACGATGTATTACGGCTCAGGCTGGTGCAGGCCAGACATTTGTTGGGCTCTCAGCCCTCGCCCCCGAAGGCGTCGCTGCCGAGCATCATTGCCCTGAGCGGTCACCCTCTCTGCAAGCCGCCACCGCGGACGGGGGCTGAGAGCGATGGCTGAGCAATTATCACGATGTTTATGAAAAGGAGTCAGGGATGAGTAGCAAGATAAAAGAAGTCTCCAAGTATTACGTGAGCAATGCGAACCACAGCGCCATCGGCGACCACGCGAAGGTGATGAATTATTTTGCTCAACCCAGCGGCCATCCGGAACCGGGATTAGCAGCATTAGGCGCGTTATTTGAGCGGGTGAATGCGCGGCTGGAGGCATTGGAGGAAGCGGACCGAGCAATGCTGAAGCCGGCCGTGCAGCAGACGGCAGCGGCGGCGGCGGCCATCCAAAAGGGGGACGACAGCCCGGATAAGCAAAGCTTTTTGGAAAAGCGGCTAAAGGCGCTGTACGGGATGTCAAATGAAATTGGCGAGGTGATCATCACCACACTAGCCAGCCCGGCAGCGGGGATTGCGTTGACCCTGCAGAAAATTGCGCAAAAGGCGCAGTCGGAAATCAACATCGGGCAAAAGTCTGCCGGCTAATCACGCTCCCTTCCTTAGCGCTGCGCTGCGCGGATTCTGGCCATCTGCGTCCATAACCCAAATTTGTTTGTTCCCCGTGCGGTTCGGCCAGAACGCAATCTGCCGGCCGTCCGGCGACCAAGCCGGCCCTTTGTCCCATTCCCAACGGTTGCGCGTCAAACGCTGCGGCACTCCTTTCCCGCCCGAGCCGGTCAGGTATATCTCGTCGTTGCCGTCCAGGTTGCTGACAAATGTCGCGCAGGGTGTCCAGGCGGCGATATGTTGGCGGATGTGTTGCTGCTCTTCCGGGCCCAGTTTGCGCGTCTGTACGGGAGTGACGACTTCCGTCATGCCGTGAAATGCCTGCGGAACGGCCGTCTCCGCCACCTTCAACCCTTCCGGCGTCTTGCAGAGCATGTACACGTCCGTGATGTAGCCCCCCTCCAGGGACATTTGCCGGGCCAGCTCTTCTTGCTGGCGAAATATCTCGGTCAATTGCCCCATCACATCGTCCTCGAAAGCGAACGACTTGTTTACACTCACGCCAGGCGAGATCCCGGCCATTATCCCCGTGCTCGTCGCGGTGCCCAGGCTCTGCCCGCGACTGATCCCGGTCGTTTCCGCTACGCCGTGCATACGCGAACGACTGGCACTGGTCGAGTCTGCTGTGCCACTGCCGCTTCCCTCACTGTGCGAGATCGATTGCGAACGGGTCGTGGCCGTGGACTGCGTGACCGACGAGGAGCTGCCCGCACTGTGGCTGCTTACCAACGTGACCCCGTGCGACGATCCCTGGCTGCTGGTATCCGCCGCGCTGCCACCCCGCGAATGCCCGCTGGCTGACGAATCGCTGTGCGCCTGGCTCGTCGAATTGGCCCACGACGAGGTGTTTGCTTGTGAGTTGGTGTGGGCCCGGCCGTGGGTGGTCGAGGCAAACGAACCGTTACTCACGGTCGTCGAACGGGTACTGGCTACGCTCGTTCCTGTACTCGCCCCTGTCCCCGAGGAAGTGGTGTTGGCCTGCCCTGTGCTGCTCCCTACGCTGGACGCCGTTGTGGTACCGGTGTTCATCGTCGCCCCGTGGCTGGTGGATGTCCCTGCGGTCGCGCCTTGGGAGCTGCCGGTCGTCACCCCACTTGTCGTGCCGTGACCCATCCCCCCAGTATCGGAGGCGGTGTGTCCCCAACTGGCATTGGCCCCTACGCTGCTATTGACCCGCGCGTCTACCCCGGCTACACCGATCCCCCCGTTCACGCCTGCCGAACCCCCTACGTTCGCGCTAACCCCTGCACTGTTTTGTTGCGCCTCCATGTGCTGCGTGCTCACATTCAGCGAGCTCCCCTGACTGATGCTGGCAGATTGCCCGGAGCTGATGGCGCTGGATTGCCCGCTGCTCGTTGTGACCCCCTGGCTGGCCGAGTTCGCTATGCTGGTTCCACTGCTCGTCCCGCTGCTGGCCGTTTGCGCCACGCCGCTCGATACGGATGTGCCACTACTTTGCACGACCGATGTCCCGTTTGTGTGACTTACCGATGTGGAATGGCCCGCAGTATGGGCCACACTGGTGCTGTCCGCCGTGCCCACCGTGTGTGCCCCTCCCACAGTGTGCGCCGTGCCCGTGGTGTCGGCTACGCCTATCACGTGACTGGTGCCCCATGAACTGCCCGCCGTGTGCGCCGTGCCTACGGATGTGCCATCGGATACGGCTACGCCGCTTGAGGCGCTGGCAAAGTGGCCGTGAGATACCGCCGACCCCTGTGTGAATGCACTTCCTCTGCTCTGGCTGTCTGCGGTGAACGTATTGTGGCTGGTCGTGTGCGCATGTCCCGTGGCGCTTCCGATGGCGTCGCTGGTGCCATGGGCCACGGCCGTGCCGTGTGTCACCGCGGCCGCATGTCCGGTTAGTCCACTCAGGATTACCGGGATGCCCAGGTTGAACGAAATGCCCCGCGTGCCTCTCTGCTGCGAAGCGACCAGGGACGCGCGCCGCGCTACCCCTTCCAGCAATGTGGCTAACGCGCTGCGCTCGACCCGCGAGGCCATGGTCATCATCATGAAACTCTGCCGGGCATCGGCCATGGCCCGCATCAACATCTCGTTCTGCTGGCTCGTGATCTCCCCATCGGCCGCGCCGGTGATGTCGCCTGTGCCCGGCATGGTCGCCCGTCCGCCCCCACGAGCAGCGTTGCGTGGGTCGGGCTGGCCAATCACGGTCAGCACGTGGGGCATGGCGAACATGGCATCACGCAGCCATTGCGTGCGGTATATGTCCAGGGGCCTGAACGCAATCTGCGGAAAATTGGCCATCGTGTGGATCAGCCCGGCCGACCCCAACAACGCTTGTTGCAACGCCTCGTCTTGGCTCACCCCGGTGCCCACCACGCCGTAGAATTGCATGATGCCCAAGGGCGGGTCTGTGTCGTATAACCCCGCAATGATGTGCAGAATGTCAATCTCCGCATCATAGCAGCCGCGCAACACGGTGTGCATCTTGCCCAGCAGATCGGGGTCTTTGCGCGACTCCAGGGGGACAAAGGCCAACTCATGTAACGTGATTACTTTGTGCGCGTGCGACGTGCCGTAGCCATCTTTGGTGATCACCTCGGCCGTGAAATACTGCAGGTTGCCATCATCGTCGATCACCACCCCATTGCCCATAATCTGCGGCTCATCCCAGGTCGTTGCCGGTTGCGCCACGAGGGCCGCTTCTCCGCCCATCCAGGTCCTGACATTGTCTCTCAATTGTCCGAGCATCTTAGCCTCCTGCCCCCTGGCGCGTACGGGCCTCGGCAATGATCTGCCCGGCCGTCTTCCACGGTGCCACCGCATCCAGCGGGTTGACCGTGAACCGCTGGATCAGAATGCTGAGGTACCCCAACGGGGCCATCAGCCACAACATCCAGGAGCCAATGGTGATAAACAAGCCCCGGTTATTGGCAATCACGTTCTGTGCTTCTCCCGTGGAGCCTAACATGGCTGCCCACTCTTGCGCCGTCATGGCCTGGGTCACGCGCAGATACATTACGAAGCCCAGTACGCCCAGCGCGTAGGTCAGTATGCCGGTCTTGCAGCGCCACAGAATTGCGTCCCGCTGCTGGGGCATGATCAGAATGGCCAGGACCATGGCCCCCCACATCACCGCCCCGATGATCGGTATCGGTGGCGCGGCGGCCAGCGAAGCAGCCAGCCAAACGGCCACGGTCACCAGGGTCATCGCCTGGGCCGTGTGCGAGGTGTGCATGGAGGCTCCCCTATGCTGCCCCTGGCGGTGGGGGGCAAATGCCGCTTGCCCCTGCGACAGGCGGTCGAAATATAAGAACACGATGGCGGCCGACAGGGCCACCACGATCTTGTCTACGTTCCAGGCCAACGTGTACGCTGAGAAGAGCGCCCCGTTGGTGGCATAGATCAGGAGATGCCACAGGTGTGTAGCACTGCTATTTGCAAACTGTGCGATTTGTTGCTGCGTCATGTTGTTGGCCCCAACAAAAAACGGTCACATCCTCTTGACCATCAAGAGGGTGTGACCGAGCCGTCACCTGCCCGAGTCTCTTTTCGTATGCCCCCCGTCCCCGAGACCCGTTGACTTGGACGGTGCGCTTCGTGATATGCTAGCGGTTTGTTATACGGTCTTGTTGTTGCCGGTATACGCGCTTCAAGTTGCCCATTGATCCTCGTTCTTTTGTTGCCCACTGGCACACCGCCGGCCACAACCTCCGACGGTACCAGCAATGCTGGCAAGGGCCTGTGGCCTCGTTCTTCCTTGCTGCCGTGTTCTCTGCTTGCCTAGGGGGTAGCCGGCGTGCTGTGTGCCCCAAGCTGTTCATCCGTGTACCCTTCCGGCCAACCAAAAAAGACCAGTGTCATGAACCGGCGGTTCACACCGAACCACCGTGGGGCACGCTCTAGCCCCGGTCATCAACACTAGCCTTTTCTCCGTAACACGGTACGCAGTTATTGTTCTTCCTGCTTGCCCTCCAGTATACCAGAGTTTCGCGAAACTGTCAAGAACAATTTCTGCGTTCGGGTGTGCGTCATGTTTTTGCGTTTTGGGCTAGGCGGGGGCGGCTCCGCATAAATGACAGAGTAGGGGCGAGGCAACGTACGCACCCACTTGCCGAAGGTCTCCTAACCGAGGCAAACCGCGTGGGGCTCGGTCAGGAGACTTTCGCCCAGAGGGCGGTCGTTTCAGTCCCCCGAAGGGGATTCATCGCATTGTCACTCAGATGGAGTCATCGGAATCAATTGCGATGGCCAAGATGTAGCTACCCGGCAGTCCGCTATTCGATGAATCATAAATAGCCCACGTTCCTTTCTTGGGAGGGAAGAACTTTGCCCCCACGCTTTGTCTCGCATTCATTGGCCTACTAAACTCTACCTCAAACGTTCCTGTCTGAATGCCCAGCGTTGTATCTGGCAGCACGGTCACCTGCCGCACGTAGGCCGGGGCGTCGGGAGAGGGGGCAGTAAGCAGGGGAGTGTAGTTCACCGTACCTTTTGTGTAGTCATCATAGAAATCGAACACACGCCCGGCAATCGTCGCATTGTCTGTCGTCCCCCACCAGTTGTCTCGGGCAATAACGTCCTGACCAGATGGGTTGTCGTTGTACAGGTCATAGGTTCCCAGATTGAACTCGAAGTTGTTACCCGAAATCTCCAACGGGACGCCGCCGTTGGTGTACAGGGTTCGTCCCTGATTGCCGATTAGCGTGTTGCTAATCACCGTGGCCGCACCTACTTGCAGACCATCACCGGCGCTGTTAGCGATGAGGTTCCCCTGCACCAAACCGGTCGAGACGACCATGCCTGCTCCGCCGCTCTCCACCACCCGGTTGGCGGTGACTGTCACCGTCCCGCTGGTCTGGATACCCACGGCCGGCGCACTTTCCACATTGTTTCCCTGGATAGTGCTGCCAGACCCTCCGGCGATGCCACCTCCCGACACCGTGTTGGAGAGCACCGCGCCAGAGCCAACGTAGATGTCACTTGTGACCTGGTTGCTGGTCACCGTTCCGTCGCCATTGACGGTGATCCCTCGGACGGTGGTTTCCTGCACCGTACTGCCATTGCCCAGGGTGATGCTCCCGCTGACGGTGCTCCGCATTCCGCGCTCTCCCCCGCCATCTCCCACATCACCGCCATACACGCCGCGTGGGTGCGGTCGCGCGCACCCAACTTGTGTACGATGTTCCGCTGGTGGATGCGTACTGTCCAGTAGCTGCGCTCCAGGCGGTCGGCGATCTGCTGCGTCGTCAACCCCTCGGCCAGCAGGGCCAGCACCTCCTGTTCACGCGGGGTCAGCGCCGGCCAGGGGTACGGATGATGGCCGTTTCCGGAACCCCTGTGGCCGTTGCCATTGCCTTTTGTCATAGTAGACCTCCTCGACCCGGAACGGGCTGCAATTGCTTGTTTGCCAAGTTTGTGCTAAAATGAAGTGAACCGTGAAACTTGAAAGCTGATGCAAACGGGACCGTCAGATGTTAGAAACCTCTACATCACTTGCTCACGAACTGATATTCCTGATGCAACAAACTGGGCAGGATGAAACGACACTCCTCGCCCGTGCCCTTCGCCTTGGATTGACATTGCTTCATCGTCAGACTGTGGAACGAGCACTCATTGATGGCACGATGACACGCGATGAAGCTGCCGCTATACTTGGTCGAGCACGGGTAGAAGAGATCGAATATGCCAAGCAAGCCTTGGCCCAAGACGTCGTCCGCGGTCTCGACATGTGAACAGCGCAGTCTGTGATTCTGGACCACTTACCCACTTGTGGCAGATCGGCGCGTGGACTGTGTTCGGTACCTTCGAGGCGATTTACATCGCTGACCAAGTTGCCCAAGAGGTCCGTGAGCACGTTATGCTGGACCAGATGGAAGACCGTGCCGACTGTGTATGCCATGTGCATACTGTTTCACGGTATGAGATCGAAATCTCTCGAAAAGGACTTCCTCTTGAGGCTCCCTTTCACGATGCTGACCTCTCCGTACTCGCTCTTGCCCAGCGGCTTGCACCAAATCTGGTTTTGACTGACGATCTGGTTTTGCGACGTGCTATCGAAGCTCAAGGGCAAGTACCAATGGGTAGCGTTGGGCTGTTGTTGCGTGGCTACAAGGCAGGCTTGCTAGACGCACAGTCGTTGGATCGTGCGATCGACGGTTTGTTTGCTCACAGCACCCTCTATTTGAGTCCTCCCTTCAAGTCCTATGCCCGCAAACTGATCGCGGAGGCAATAGCCGAACGCGGCCTATGAAGCGCAGAGCTGCACTCCCCGGTCCCTCGCTCACCGAAGAGCCCCCTTTGACCTAGTCAAAGGGGAAGCAGCAGAACGGATACCTCCGATCAATCTCTACCTCGCCTCTCTATCTCCACCCACCATCTCCCAGGCCACCGCCAGGCAGGCGGCGTGGGTGCGGTCGCGCGCACCCAGCTTGCGCACGATGTTCTGCTGGTGGATGCGTAGCCACGGCCCAATCGGTCGGCGATCTGCTGTGTCGTCAGCCCCTCCGCCAGCAGGGCCAGCACTTCCTGCCCATTCGATTTTGGATTTTGGATTGGCGATTTTGGATTGAGCGTGATCCGTGATGCGTGATGCGTGAAGCGTGTTTCGTGGTCCGTCGCTTCCCTCTCTATCTCTATCTTCCCTCTCTATCTCTCACGGATACACCAAATCCGTCGCCTGGGTCATGTAGATCCAATAGCCACGGTGCGGCTTCATCGTGGTCAGCGTGTTCATGCGGGGTGGCAGCGCTGCGTACCACGACTCCGCGCCCTGGTCGAAGCCGAGCAGCGCCGTGTACTTGCCGGCAATCCAGGCCAATGCCGATGTCCGGGAGATGGACGTGTCCGGCAAGTAGCCGATCAGGTTCCAGCCCTGCTGCAGGTGGAGCGGCGTGGTCGAGGCCACCTTGGTGCCGGGGATGGTCAGGTTGGCCGGGGCGGACAGCTTGAGCCAGTAGCCGTGCTGTGCGTCCATCGTGTGCAACGTGTTCTGGGCATCGCCCGGGTAGTACACCTGCGCGCCGCCGTTGTAGCCCTGGGCGACGATCAGTTCGCTCATGATGGGCGAAAGTACGTCGGTGATAGCGTTGCCGGCGTCCGGCGTAACGTTGAACGAGACCAGGTTCCAGCCGGTGGCGAGGGGGATGGTGTTAGGCGGCGGCGTACTCGTCGCCGTCGGCGTGCTGGTCGGTGTATCCGTCGGCGTGGCGGTAGGGGTCGCTGTCGGTGTAGCTGTAGCAGTTGGTGTGGCCGTCGCAGTTGCCGTGGCTGTCGGTGTATCCGTTGGCGTGGCGGTAGGGGTCGCCGTTGCCGTAGCTGTGGCAGTTGCCGTGGCCGTCGCGGTTGGCGTGGCCGTCGGCGTATCTGTTGGCGTGGCGGTAGGGGTCGCCGTTGCCGTAGCTGTGGCAGTTGCCGTGGCCGTCGCAGTTGGTGTGGCCGTCGGCGTATCTGTTGGCGTGGCGGTAGGGGTGTTCGTATGGACCGGCGTATTTGTCGGCGTCGGCGTGGGGGTAGCCGTCCACGCTTCTACGACCACGGTTCCTCCCTGCACCGTGGCCGTCAGAGGGTTCGCGAAGGCATCAGAGAGGAACACTTTATCCAGCGTCAGCACAGTGCTCCCCAAGGTCCAAGCAGTCATGGTGATGATGGCCAGGGCACCATCCCCGTCCGGCCCTGCCTGGCTGCCAAAACTGAAAGCACCGTATCGCAAGTGACCGGCCTGATTGTCAATTTGCGGCCCCAGTGCCGAGACCGTGCGGCCGGTGCTGCCCAGGAAAGGGCCCAGCCCGACACCGTTGACTTGAATCCTGGCCGGGTCGTAGAGCAAATCAAACTGCACGCCGGCCAGATTCTGCACATTGCTGATCGCTACGGTGACGGTGAAGGGATATCCCTGCCCTGCCACCTTGACTGGAGGGAGGATACTTACCACAGTCGTGTTCAGTGCCGCATCGTCAAGACTGGCTCCGGCTTTCTGCACCGTGCCCAGGCCCATGGTGATGACGATGGCCAACCCTATACCCAAGAGCAGCGTTGCTCCGGCCAGGATATGTCGTTTGTTCATTTGTGTTCACTCCTCGCAAGCGTTCGGAGACTACCCTGGAAACACAATCTCTTTTTTGCCACGAATTACACGAATCTTCACTAATTTTTTCTTTTTTCGTGTAAATTCGTGCAATTCGTGGCAGATTCAGGGAGTGCTGAACGATTACCACTCCTCTACCCCGGGCAGGCCAGAACCAAGCGAATTCACCACAGATTGGGCAGATCAAAAAGCAAACAATTCGTGTTACTGCTCAGGCACACAGCGAGAATGGTCTCAGCAGCGGTCGGTAGCCCCCCCAACCCCCCAATCCTGGGGGGAGTAAAGCGGTTTTCCCCCAAAGTTGGGGGGTAGGGGGGCTGGCTGAGCAGCAAATAATTCGTGTAATCTGTGAAATCTGTGGTTCATTGTGTTTACCCAACACCCAAGCGGAAAACTATCCAATCTGTGTCATCAGTGAAATCTGTGGTTCACGTTTTCTCGCTCACTTCAAGACCACGGGCAGGTATATGCGCTGGGACCGGCGCCCATTCAGGATCAGGCCCGGCACGCGCAGAGCCGGTAAGAGCTGCCCTGCCACGTCCGTCGTCCGTATCCCATCCAGCCGCAAAGCAGTTTCACCCGGCCGCAGGAGGCGTGCGCGAATGGTGACCAGGGCGTGATCTCCGCTCAGCCCAACTCCCTCGCCGAAACTGAAAGCGCCGAAGGTCAGCGCACCCGGCTCACCCTTGGGGCCCACAAAAATCGTCTGGCGCTCATCGCCGGCCCAAAGCGGTACCGGCTCGACGGAAACGATTTCCAGCGCGCCGGCATCGTAGTGGAGCGTGGCCTGGTAGGCGGCCAGGTCACTCAAACCTTGAGCCTGCAGGGTCAGTGTGAACAGGTCACCGGCCTCGACGCTGGAATCGCTGACGATCCATTGTCCCTGTCCCACCGGTGCAAGGGATGTTGTGCGCATCGTTTGAGCGCTCGCCACCCCTGAACCGCCCGGACAGGTGTCGCCCCAGGCGTTGGCCACCCGCATGATGTCCACGATGTCAATATCTCCATCCCCGTCGAAGTCATACTGGGGATCATAGGTGCCATCCCCGCTGTGGCTGTTCCAGCGGTAGGCGACTTGCATGATGTCGTTGACTGTTACCTCGCAGTCGTGATCGAAGTCGCCGAAGGGATAGACCACGATGCGGATTTGTCCGGCCTGGGGATCGGCCGGCATGGCCGTGTTGATGGTGTCAATGAGCTGGATGTTCTCCAGGGTGAGGGCGCTGCTTGCCGGCGCACTGCCGACCGGTGCAAAGGTCACCGTAGCCAGGGTGCCCGAACCGTTCGCGCCCGGGCTGGTCCCGTAGCTGTAGCCGCCGAAGGTCACGCGACCGTTGGCATTGTCGATGGTCGGCCCAACGGAAGCCGTGCCACGCCCGCTGGAACTCAGGAACCAGCCCAGCCAGGCACTGTTGGCCTGCACAACGTTGGGATCGAAGCGCAGGTCGAACTGGAAGCCGGCCAAATCCTGCGCCCCGGAGATTTCCACGTTGACCTGGCGCTCCTCGCCGCTGCCGACGAAGGCCGCAGCCGGGTTCAGGGAGAGCGGGGCAGGGGCCGCGACCGGGTTGGTGGCCGTATAAACCTGGGCAAGCAAGGCGACCTGGCCATCCCAATTGGTCACCGTCACGTCGTACACGCCGGCCTGGATGTAGGCGGGCACGCTGGCCGTGATTTGGCTGCTGCTCTGCCAGGTGACATCGCTAAGCGCCTGGCTGCCCAGCCGCACAACCGGCAGTGGGCTGCTGAGGAAGTTGGTGCCGGTGATGGTCAGGGCGTGGGCCTGGGTGCGTATGCCGCCGGGAGGCCAGACCGCGCTGACGGCCGGCGAGGCCAGCCATTGCACCAGGATGCCGTCGCTGGCTCCCACGTCGCTCCACTGGCCCGCCCCGTTGCGAGCCTTCGCGCTGACGTAATAGGTAGTGCCATCCTGCAGCGAGAGATTCGTGCGCGTGATCCCGGTGGCGCCCCCGGCCGAGGTCCAGCTTATCACATCGGTGCCGCCTGACGATGTACCGATGGCGTACTGGTACTCGGCGATGCCCGATTCGGGGTCCTGAGATTGCCATTGGGCGTGCAGACGGTTCACGTAGTGGGTCGCCGTGCCGTCGTCGCTCACCGCCGGCGTGTCCGGCTTGGTGTAGTCATCGGGACGGGCGCTGATCTCGCCGGTGTAGTCGTACTCGAAGAGGTCCGTGCTCACCGTGGTCACTTTGTAGATGTAGTCGGTGCCGTTGACGACGTTCGTGTCGGTGTACGCAGTGGTGTGCAGCGC
Organism: uncultured Ardenticatenales bacterium; assembly: GCA_964517425.1. Lineage (GTDB taxonomy): Bacteria > Chloroflexota > Anaerolineae > Ardenticatenales > JAADHH01 > JAADHH01. The sequence goes on from CAZFFM010000006.1 coordinate 26,409, forward strand.
CTCGGCGTTCAAGCGGGCGAAACTACTGCCGGCCGTACGCCGGTAGACGTTGTACCCGGCCAGCGTCGGCAGATCGCTCGCGCTCCAGTGCAAGGCTACGCGGCCGTAGGCCTGCTGCACGTCCACCGAAGAAGCGCCGGTGGTGGCGATCTCGAAGCTGAACGATCGGTCCTCTGGAATCTCCATGCCGTCGTCCGCACCCCGCGCCCCGGAGACGCGCAGCAACTGGAGGCCATCGCCGGTGTACTGCGTCACGTCGTAGGTCCCCACCCAGCGACTGGGGCTGACCCACGAGCCGTTGGCGATGCGGTGTGTGCTGTAGGTGGGGCTGATGCCGAAGGTCACCGTGGGCATGACCGAGGGGTCCATCGCCTTGCTGAACTCCAGGGTGACGCTCATC
>CAZFFM010000007.1:0-25974 GCA_964517425.1 uncultured Ardenticatenales bacterium
CTGATGGTGGTAGCCACACGTTGGCTCGTCGCAAGGGGGCTGGAGGTACCGATGTGGGGCGATTCGTACCAGCATACCATGTTGGCCCAGCTCCTGATTGATCGGGGCGGGCTTTTCCAGTCGTGGGAGCCCTATGTGCCTTTGCGCTCCCTCACCTACCACTTTGGCTTTCACAGCCTGGTTGCAGCCCAGCACTGGTTGAGCGGTCAGCCGGCTACGACGGCGGTGATTGCGGTCGGGCAGGTGCTCAACGTGCTGGCCGTGCTGGGCCTTTACCCCCTGGCCGTTCACCTGACAGGCAATCGCTGGGCCGGCGTGAGTGCGGTGCTGGTGGCCGGTCTGCTCTCTCCGATGCCCCAATTCTATATCAACTGGGGACGCTACACGCAATTGGCCGGGCAGGCGGTCTTGCCCATTGCCATCCTGCTAACCCTGTACGCCGTCGAAGGACGCCGCCGTCGAGAGATATTGCTCGCCGGTTTGGTCGTAGCCGGGTTGGGCCTGACCCATTACCGGGTCTTCCTGTTCTATCTCTGTTTCTTCCTCGCCTGGCTCCCCTTCCACCTTGTGAACGAAGGGGACCGGATGAGGCGCATTCGGAGGGCGCTGACGCGATTGAGCCTGGTCGGATTCGTCGCTCTGTTGTTCGACCTGCCCTGGTTGATCAACTTGTTTTCGAGCCGGCTGGCGAACATGTATGGCCAACTGGCCAAAGGACAGGCCTCGACCTTTGTGCGTACCGGCTACAACGCGGTTGGCGACATTCATCCTTACCTGCCGGCTGGACTCATCGTCTTCATGTTGCTTGCCGTGCTGTGGGCCTTGGTTCGCCACCAACGTGGGGCGACGGTCGTCATCGTGTGGACCGTCTTCCTGCTGCTCCTCGCCAACCCCAGCCTGCTCGGCCTATCGGGAACCGGCGTGGTAAACAACTTCGCCGTGTTCATTGCCCTATACATACCCGCCGGGTTGTTGATTGGCTACTTGCTTGGTGACGCAATTGGTACGCTCCGAAAATGGCATCCGCTGGCCGGCCACGTGATAGTCGCCCTTTTCCTGTTGGTGGGACTTTTGGGGGCGAGAACAACCATCGGCGCACGCGATTCGCAGTTCCAGATGATCAGCCGGCCCGACATCGAAGCGATGACCTGGATTCGCCAGAACACACCGGCGGACGCTCGCTTCCTGGTCAACGGCTTCACCGCGTACGGTGACAGCGTTGTGGTTGGGGCGGACGCCGGCTGGTGGATTCCGCTGCTGACCGGCCGGGCCAATACCGTGCCGCCCCTGATCTACGGCACCGAGAAAACGGCCCGTCCGGAAATGCGGCAAGACCTGCTCACGTTTTATCACCGCGTCTTGCAAGCCGATTTCAGGGACACAGGGACGGCCATCTGGCTCCGAAAAGCAGGCATCACGCACGTGTACCTGGGGCAGCGCCAGGGTCAAATCGGCTCCGGCGAGAAACACCCCTTTGCGGCTGCCGATTTGCTCTCCAGTCCCTACTTCCAACCCGTGTACCACCACGACCTGGTGTGGATATTTGCACTGTCGGCCAATTGACGTTATAATCGGCCCATCATGAGTAGTGGTATCCTTTCTCGCAAACAAGGGCTAGAAGAGCTTGTCCTGCCGGCACTGGTTATCCTGGCCTTTCTGCACGGCCTTCTATACCTGTCCCTTGAACCTCCCTGGCAACACTACGATGAACCTACCCACTTTGAATATGCGTGGCTGATTGCAAACCGGTTGCAACTGCCGCAGTTGGACGACTTTGACCAGTCCATGCGCCGCGAAGTAGCCGCTTCGATGCTTGCCCATCATTTTTTCCGTGACCTCGGGTTCCATCCCGACCTCATTTCGTTGAAGGAACCGATCTGGATTGGGTTGTCGGAACTCAGGCACCCTCCTTTCTATTACCTGTTGCTCGCTTTGCCTCTGCGTTTCTTTCGCTACGCCGGCGTAACGTTTCAACTTTACGTTGGCCGTTTGGTCTCCGTGATTTTGTATGCATCAACGATTTGGGTCGCCGGCGGCCTGGTCGCCGACCTGACCCCCGAACGTCATCCCTTGCGTTGGGCAGTGCCGTCGTTCATGGTCCTCTTGCCGGCGTATTCCGATTTGATGACCGCCGTGAACAACGACGTGGGGGCCGTCGCTTTCTTCTCCCTTTTTCTATGGGGGAGTGTGCGCATGATCATGCGCGGTCCGTCCGCCCGTCGGATCATCTGGGTGGTTGGCAGCGCCGCGATCTGCGCCGCGACCAAGAACACTGCCGGCTGGGCTGTCCTGCTGCTTCCGCTGGTTCTAGCTTTCGGACTACTCCGCCGCCCGTGGCCGTGGCAGGGTACGGTGATCCTGTTGACTGTGATTCTGCTGGGCATTATGGCCCTTTTCTCGTGGGACGATGCGGCGTATTGGTATCGCAATCCAGGGCGAGAGACATCGCTGCCGCAAGAATCGGCCCAGGCCCCGCTCGGCCGGCGGGTGCTGTTCATGCAACTGGGCACCCCCGAAGCGAGAGTCGGGGTCAGGCAGCCGCTGCTGACCCGCGACGTCGAGGCACTTCGCGGCAAAGAGGTCACCATCGGCGCGTGGATGTGGGCCACGGAGCCGGTGCCGGTGCGCGCCCCCCTGTTACGTGACGGGTCGCCGCACGAGCCGCACGTGCTCGACCTGACAACCACGCCAACATTCTACGCCCACACGGAAACGGTCGCGAACGATACGCACCACGTGGAAGTCCTGCTGGACCCTTCGCTGGGGGCGGGATCGCGCGAACCGGTGACGGTGTACTACGACGGCCTCGTATTGCGCGAAGGGACGTGGCCACTCCGTTCGGCCCCCCACTTCGATGATCCAACCGGACAGAGTGGCCGGTGGGGCGGACAGCCCTTCACGAACCGCCTGCGCAACGGTTCCGGCGAGTGGCTCTGGCCACGGTTGCGGCCCTGGGTCGAGCAGTCCTTGATGCAGTATGTTCCGGCTCCGATGGCGCTGTTCATGGCCTCCATACTCGATTGGTCACGTACAAGTACGTTCTATTTGCCCACAGCGGACAACCTGTTTCGAACCTTTTGGGCACGCTTTGGATGGAATCATATCGGCCTCCCCGAAGTGTGGTACCGTATCTTACGGGTGATTACAGCGTTTAGTCTAATAGGGCTGTTGATTCGTGCTGCCCTCGCACTCCGTTTCAGCAGCGCACGGGAAAATCTGATGTACAGGAAACGAGCGATAGGTTTCCTGGCGGCAATCGTTTTCATCGGATGGGCAAGCGCCCTTCTGCGCTTCCATCCCAATCTTGACCAGGTCTTTACGCCCAGTGCCCGGTATGGCTACCCGGTGATCATTCCCACGGCCCTGGCCTTGATGGCCGGTTGGCTCGCCTGGTCGCCAAGACGGTACAGGGGGCGCGTGGCAATCGGTTTGCTGGGTGCTCTGGCACTGCTGGACGTGGTCTCGATGACGACAATTTGGAAATTCTTTGGAGGAATGTGATTGAATATGGAAATAGCAACCAGACTCAGGAACGGGTTTTCACGCTTTGCGGTAGCCATTTGTGTGCTGGCGATGTTGTCGGCCACGACCTGGCTTGGCTTGCATTTCAGCCATGCTTCTGCTGCGACCAGTCGTGACGGGCATGAGCCTGAACAAGCAGCTCTCGTTTCACCCCGGCAGAGCGTTTCATCTACTACAGCCTATCTGCCCCTTGTGATACGCTCCTTTCCGCAGCCATCGCCATTTGGTGTAGAATCCAACCTGCCTCTGTCCGGCGGCACGATGCTGACGCGGGCTACAGACCTGGGAGTCGGCTGGGTGCGCATGAATAGTCGTGTCTCATGGCGTACCATTCAGCCTACGGAAGGGGATTCTTACCATTGGGAACTTATGGTAGAGTTCGAAAATGAGTTGCGCGCGCTGAAATCAGCCGGCATGACCCCGGTGGTCATCTTGCAAGATTACCCGACTTGGGCGACAATCAGCACGCCCTGGCCCACAACTTGTGGAGCGATCAGGACGGACAAGTTTGGTGCGTTCGCCCAATTCGTCCGGGCACTGGTAGACCGCTACAAGACCCCAGAGTTCAACGTCCACAATTGGGAGCTGGGCAATGAGCCGGACGTGGATCCCACTTTCATAACCAGCCCAACCAGCCCTTATCGCGTGTACGGATGTTGGGGCGATATCGGCGACCCCTACTACGGCGGCCGGCACTACGGCGAGATGCTCAAGGTCATTGGTCCGGCGATCAAAGAACAGGATTCCTCAGCCCAGGTCTGGATCGGCGGACTGCTTCTCGACACTCCCAATACGACGGACCCGGCAAAGGGGAAGCCCGAACGATTCATCGAAGGAATCCTCGCGTCTGGGGCTGCACCTGATTTCGACATTGTTCCCTATCACTCGTACCTGTCCTACGTAAATCAGAAGGTGGATCACGATAACGCGGCCGGAGGGAACTGGGACTCGTGGGGGGGAAACATCCTGGGGAAGGCTCGCTATCTCCGTCAGGTGATGAGCGCGTACGGCGTTTCCAAGCCGGTCTTCGCCAATGAAACGGGTTTGATGTGTCCGGAACAGACGCCTGGCTGTACCCCGCCGAGCAACGCATTCTACGAGATGCAAGCGGACTATGTCGTGCGCACCTTTGTACGCGGTCTGGGCGAAAACGTCATGGGCTTCGTCTGGTACACGCTGAACGGCCCTGGATGGAGGTACACCGGTCTGCTCGACAGTAATGCGACGCCGCGTTCTGTGTACGTTGCCTACCAACAATTGAATGCCGAGTTGGCGAAAACGATCTACGTGGGTCCGGCAAACTATGGGGCAGGTATCGAGGCCTACACGTTCAGCAAGGGGGCCCAGGAGGTGGATGTGGCGTGGGCCACTCAGAATGTCACGTATTCGGTAACGATCCCCGGCGCAGAATTTGTAGCCGCCTACGACCGCTACGGCACGCCGGTCACGCCTACAGTTTCCGGATCGGACTACCGCCTCGCCGTCGGATTCGACCCCGTGTACATCGTCCGCGCGCCTTGAGGGGGGCGTGGAGCGACTCTGGAACGATGAATGCAGAATGCAGAATGATGAACGACGTGAAACGTAATGCGCAAAGACTGCATGACGAACGGCCTTACGCAACACGCATTACGCAATACGCAACACGCAACACGTTCTGACGACTGACATCTGACATCTGACGACTGACGACTGACATCTGACGACTGACGACTGACATCTGACGACTGACGACTGACATCTGACATCTGACGACTGACGACTGACGACTGACGACTGACGACTGACGACTGACGACTGACGAGCGGTATCAGCTTTTCCACAGCGCTCGCAATGCCCGCAAAGCGGGCGTGAGTGAACGGCTGGCCTCGCGGTTGCCCCGCGCGGTGACCGTTTGGCTCCAACTGATCACCAGGTTGTGGCGGGCACGTGTTATGGCCACATAGAACAGACGCAAAGACTCGGCGATGGTAGCCAGCTTGGCCTCGCGCGTTGGATCGGGGTCGCTGTCGCGCTTTTGCACATCGAGGATGGCCTCCAACCGCGCCTTGGCCTCGTTCATGGGACTGCCCCCCAACTCGGGATACGTGCCGATGAACTGGGCATCCAGATCCCCGGGAAACCAGAAATCATCTATGCCTACCAGGTACACCGTGTCCCACTCCAGGCCCTTGGCACTGTGCATGGTCGAAACGGTGATGATGCCGGGGCGAGGGGTGAATCCCTGCGAAGACTCTTCCGGCCCCAAGAATCGCGTTCGTCCGCGGGCAATCAGGTCTAACTCCTGGTTCAGTTCCCCCAAACGCCAGGCGGGGTTGTTCTCTGCCAGTGCGCGCAGGTAGCCGGCCAGTTTTTGGGCGGTTGCCAGATCGCCGGGGGTGGCGAATATCTCCTGTGACAGGGTCATGACCAACTCGTCCACCGGTAGCGTGCGGGCCAGGAATCCTTGCCGCAGCAGCGTCACCATCGTATGTACGACCTGCCAGTCTGCCGCAGTGACGCCAGGCACCGGAGCAAACGCGGCACGCCAGTCGGTTTCTTGCGCCGGGAAGATGGCCTGCTCCGGGGCCGGACAACTGCGCAATAAGATCGCCACACGGGCCTGGTCTTCTTCGGTACCCAGATCGCCATACCCCTCTTCCGCCAGAGACGAATAAGCCGCAACCCGTGCGGACGCTGCCAGCGGCGAGACCAGGACTTCCAGCACGGCGTGCAGCAACTGGGCTACATCCCGTGAGCGCACATTGCCCCGCAACAAATCATCATACGCCACGTCATCGTCTATGTCCCGCAGGCAATCAATAATTCTCTGACCGGTGCGGTTGTCGCGGGCCAGAATGGCCAGAGTCTGTTGGGGATGGCTTGCGGCGCGGCGAATCGCGCGTTGGGCAATCGTGGGCAACTCGATGTCCACGTGGCGATAGATGGGCATATCCACGCCGCTCTCTTCGTCCGGCGGATTGGGTTGGGGGTCGCCGGCCGGTGTGGGCACGATGTGTAAGGGCAAAAAAGCACGCTCTCGAATCTCCGGCACCGGGTGTTCCTGCACAGCCCAATCCACCAGCCGGTTGGCCAGACGAATAATGGGCCGGCCGCTGCGTCCCGACACCGGCAGCGAGCGGTGTTGCACGTCTGGCCGGTGGATGAAGTCGCGAAATTGTCGCGGATCGGCCGCCGTGAAGGTGCCCATGATGGCCTGGTTGGGATCACCAACGCGCACCCAGTTGCCGGCGGGGCCGGCCAGGAGAGAGAGCAGTTCCTGTTGAAGGGGCACGCTGTCCTGGGCTTCATCTTCCAGGATGTAAGGCCATCGCCGGCGCAAGCGGTCACAGTAATCGGCGTGTTCGACCAACACATCAACGGCCAGGCGGATCAAGTCATCGAAATCGAGCACGCCCAGCGTTTCCATTTGTTGTTGGTAGGAGCGGTATACCTCCAGAGCCATCCGCAAGAAAATGTCGCCGAAATGGGCGCTGCCGGATGCTGGAGGCAACAGGCTGCTGATGCTGGCGGGCGAGGTCCGGTGATTCTTGGCCGTCTGAATGATCAGTTTTGCCGTTTCCAGGCTGGTGTAGTTCCAGCGCCGCCGCCAGCTCTCCGCGGACCAATCGTCCGGGCGGAGCGATTCCCAGGTATCGTGGTACTCGTTCATCCAGGCATTGACCCCATTTTCCAGGAGGTGGCTAGCCTGTCGCTCATCGAGTACGTCGAAGCCGGGGGTTGTGCCGGCCAGTCCCGGGTTCTGTTGCACAATCTGGTAGGCCAGGCTGTGCAAAGTGCGTACTTCGTAACCGGTTTGCGGCAGGTTGTCTTCGGCCAGAAAGTGCGCGATTTTGGCGCGAAAGTTTTCCACGGCAGCGTTTTGGTAGGTGACGACCAGCACGTACCCATCTTCGGGCAGCGCTTCGGCAATGAGACGCGCGGCCAGGAGGGCCAGCGTCGTCGTTTTGCCGCTGCCCGGCACGGCGGAAACGGCCATGTACCCGCCGGTGTAATCCACGACCTCTTGTTGGTCAGTGCGCAGCGTGATCATCACGAATCCTTTGGCGGTTGGCCACCGCTAAGGCTGCCCGCAAGAGCGGGCTGTCTTGCAAGTTGCCGCCTGTTTCCAGGTCGCTGCTGCACAGATAGACGGCATCGCTGCAACGCGCACAGAGACCATGCACCAGGCGGTACAACGTCTCGTTGCGGATGTGGAAATCGAAGTCGTCGGTCCATCTGGTACCCGCCGGCCAGTTTCGGGAGAGGACATAGGGGTTGGTCAAGGGCTGGTACGGCGGTTCCCACCAGCCAATCGCTCCGACATCGAGCCAAAACTGGTAGCGCACGCGGCGACCGGCCAGCAGATAGGTGTAGACCGGGGCGACAAGCGTCACCGCCTCCCCGCCGGGCGTGCCGTACGTTTCATCCAGCAGGTACTGGGCTGCTACCACACCGCTATAGACCATCTGCCAGTACGCTGCGCCGATGCCGGCATCCTGTTCGCCGAGGGAGGGAGCCACCTCGCGAAACCGCCGCGCCGATTCGATCAGACGGGTCACCGAGGGGGCGTAGCCGGCATCATCGGCTGCGCCAAAGCCGGAACGCTCCAGAATTTCGGCGTAGAACTGTTGGAAGAAAAGGTCTATCGGAATGGTGCTCTCGGCGGAGCGAAATGTCTCCAGCCATTCTCGCAAAACTTCGTAGCAGTCCAAGGCGTCGGCGCCAATTTTCTCGCGGTCGGCGGCGGACAGTTCTTCTGCGGGCCGGAGATGCCGCTCCTCCGGGGCATACAGTGCGCCGGCCAGGCGCGTCGCCCGCACAAAATCCAGGCCGCCCACAATCAGCGTCAATGCCTCGGCCACGTCCGGTGGCGGGCAGGGGGTCAGCCACGCCGGGTGAGCCAACGCCGCGGCCGTCAGGCAGGCGCGGGCGACCGGGTCTTCGCGCAAGCTCTCGAAGCGTCGAATCACGCGAAAGGGCACGCCGGCACGCTGGAAGCTCTCGCGAAGAACGAAGCGCAACACGCCATCGGCATAGGGCGCGACTACGGCTATTTCGTCTGGGGAGACGCCCTCGTCGCGCACCAGGCGGCCGATCTCGCGGGCCACCGCTTCGATCATTTCGCTGCGATACCGTTTTTGGATGATGTGCTGATCGAGTGCGGCTTGCGGGTCGCCGGGCAGGGGGCCTTTTGGCACCTGGCCCAGGCGTTGGCCCAGCGCCAGGTCTAGGGCGACTATGTTGGGGTTGGTGTCGGGCGGCGCAGGCAGCGATTCTCGCTCTGCGCAGAGGTCGGCCAGTTGTTTCGCACCGGGCGGGTCAATGCCCATGAAAACGCGGTAGCCCCCGTCCGTCTCGTAGGTGAGCAGCGTGCTATCTGTGAATGGAATCAGGCGGCGGATCAAGTCCTGGGCGACGGGGACGCTTTCTTCGAGATGGGCCACGACCAGGTGCCGGTACCGGCCGGTAAAGTATTGCCAGAAGATGGCATCTTCGACCAGATGGCGATGAAAGAGGGCAATCGTCAGGGAAATGTCGAGGAGGTTTCGTTCCAGGCAATGGCGGCGAAAACGGTCGGCGCAGATTTGCGCTTGAAGGTAGGCTTGCCGTCGGGTCTCCTCGCCGGCCCAGGCCGCTCCCAGGCGGTGGCCGATCTCTGTGTGTGCATAGCCGTTGATGGCCGCTTTGTTCAGGTTGTCCAGCAATTGCGAGAGGAGGCGTTGGCGGCGGATAGAGAGTCCCTCGAAATACCCTTGTTCGAGCAAGGGCGTGACAATGCGGCTCATCAAATGCTGGGCGGTCTCGTAGGTGAGAAACGTCGGCGGCAAGGAAGAGTCTGTGAATCCGGCCGGCCCAGCGATGATCGGCCAAAACCGTGTGATCATGCCCTGGGCCAGACTGTAGTAAGTGTGCAACTTTGGCATGTGATAGCGGCCGCGCACAGAAGCAGACAGAGAGCGCTGCAGGCGGTTGCGGATAGACCGGTCCGGCACAAGAATGAGCAGACTGTAGACATCCGTGCCGGCCTGCAGCAGTCGCAGGATGTGTTCTACCAGGCGGGCGTGCTTACCGCTGCCGGGCGGGCCTTCGAGAAACAGTCGTTGCACGCTTTACCTGAAGCTCTCTGCGCCGCGAGGGAGCACCTCTACGGCCACTTTTTCCGTGCGCATGTAACGGTCTTTGCCCAGGTGGAGCGCCGGCTCCAGAATGTCCGGGCGCAGCGTGCCGTTGTCAAACACGCCCTCGGCGATGTGCATGGCCACGATCTCGCCGGCGAAGAGGGTGTGGTCGCCGTAGGTGTGGTGATCGCGAAGCACACACTCGTAGGAAGCGTACGCGTCGGCCAGAACAGGGGCGTTCGTACAAAGGGATGGCTCCGTGGCGATGTCGAAGGCAGCGAACTTGTCAATGTCCCGGCCCGATGTGCCGCCCACCGCAGCGATCAGACGCGCGTGCTCCATGGGCAGGAAGTTTACGCCAAATGTGCTGGCGGCCAGGACAAGGTCGTGGGTGTGCCGGGAGGGGGCAATGGAAACGCCGTAGAGAGGAGGCACGAACGACAAGGCGCTGTTCCAGCCGGCGGCCATCACATTCCGTTCCGTGCCGGTATCTACGGTGACCACTGCCACCAGCCCCGGGTAGTACCCGAAGAAGGCTTTTACTTGCGTGATGTGTTGTTTGGGTGTCATACGATATTTGTCTCCTTTCATTCGTGAAGGGTTACCACTCAGGCTGCTTTGCCGTGACGGGCTGAAGCCGTCACTGGATGCGTGCAAAAGTCGCTGAAGCGACTGCCCTGCGGAAGTTCAGCCGCTTTCAGCGGCTTGGCGGGGCAGTCCAGTGCCGATTTTAATCCGGCACGTGCCCGACCTGAGCAGTAACCGTAAAGGTTGCCAACGTTCCCAACGTTGGCAACCTTTACCTGCCAATTCAGTGTAGCCCGGATCGCAATACTTGCAGATACGCGTGCAGTCGTACTGCTCGCAGTGTCCGCTTGTGTCCCAGGAGCCACTTGAGTCCCTCTACCGCGCTTTGCCAAACATAGACAGCCAGCAGGAACCATCGCAAAAACTCTCCAGACGCCCGTCCGTGAACCTTGGTGAAATAGCGTACCTTGCTGGATTGGAAGCGGATGTGCCGCAACGGCACAACTTGACTGCTGCTCTGACCTTCGTGGTGAATGACGACCGCTTCGGGGAAATAGACGACCCTCCAGCTTGCCTCCCGAATACGCCGGCACCAATCCAGCTCTTCGAAGTACATGAAGTACCCTTCGTCCAACCCGCCGATCTCTTCGATCACCGGACGGCGCACCAGCAGGCTGGCCCCGACCAGCCAATCTACTTCCTGTGTCACATCTGCCGGCTGATCTTCCACGTAGTAATGTCGTAGGACGCGGTTGTTGGGCAGCAATTGCTGCAAGGGTGTGCTCTCCAGCAAGGCGGTGGCGAGCGTGGGAAATCGCCGGCGGGATGGCTGGGGCCGCCCGTCCGGGTAGCGCAGTTGCGGTCCGAGCACGCCCACTTGCGGGTGAGAATCCATGTAGGCAACCATACGTCCCAGGGCATCGTCCACGATTTCGGTATCCGGGTTGAGCAACAAGCAATAGCGTCCGCGAGCAAGGGCCAGTCCCTGATTGTTGGCCGTTGCGAATCCTGGATTGTCCTCGTTGACCAGGAGTCTAACCTGGGGAAATTGTGTGCTGGTGTGTGTGGCCGTGTCGTCCTGCGAATCATTGTCAATGACAATGACGTCCAATCGGAGCGAGTCAGATTCCCCGCCCGCGAACAGAGTGCGTAAGCAGCGCGACAACAAGTCGCGGACATTCCAACTTACGATGATGACTGAAAGATCGGGAACGGCCATCGCGCGATCCCCACACCGTTGTCTATCGTCGCCGGCGGATGCCGTAATCGGCCAGATCGTGCAGGATTTGTCGGTTTTCGTGATCGGGGAGGGCCAGCAGTGCCTTCTGAGCTTCTTGTGCATAGCGCACGGCATCGGTCAGTGAGCGTTCCATTGCCGAAGATTTGGAAATTGTGGCTACAATGTCTTGCACTTCTTCTTCGCGCAGTTCCTGGTCAGAGAGTATCCGTTTGCCGATCTCACTATCCTGGTGGTCTTCGAGGTAATAGATCGTTGGGAGGGTGAAATTGCCTTGTCTCAGATCGCTGCCCACCGGCTTGCCCAGCATTGTTTCATCGCCATCGAAATCGAGTACATCGTCCACGATTTGGAAGGCAATGCCGATCTTTTCGCCGTAGGTGCGCAGCGCTTGCGTGGCTTCCTCCGGCGCATTGGCCAGAACGCCCCCCGATTCGGTGGACGCAGCGAACAGTGATGCTGTCTTGGCGTAAATCCGCTGCGTGTAATTGCGGCGTGACTGTTGCCAATCGCGGCTGCTAAGCATTTGACGGAGTTCCCCATCGCAAATGACCATGAGGGTTTTGGCAAAGATGGACATCACACGCACGTTCTTGGTCTCGGCGGCCCAGTCTGCGGCCTGTGCGAAGAGGTAATCGCCAATGAGCACGACTGTGCCCGGGCTGAGCATGGCGTTGAGCGTGGGGTTGCCCCGTCGCAGCAGGGAGCGATCAATCATGTCGTCGTGGACGAGGGTAGCCGTATGCAGGGTCTCCACTGCCGCGGCCATGGCCGTCATCGCCTGTGGTTCTACATCCCACATGCGAGCGGCCAGGATTACCAGTGCCGGACGCATAAGTTTTCCTCGCCCGCCAATCAAATAGCTCATGGCTTCGCCGAGCACATCGAACTCAACTTTTGCTGCCTGGCGCATCCTTTCGACAACGGCTTCTAGGTCGGACTCAATTGTAGAAAACAGGGGTAGTACCTTCAACAGGGTTATCCTTTTCTTCCAGGTGGATTCTCTTCTGCGCTCGATGTTGAGGGGGGCAGGGCGAACAGGTTTCGAGCGTTTTGTGTTGTTTGCCCGGCAAATGCGGGCAGGTCCATTTGATGTATTTGGGCGATGACCTCGGCCACAAGGCGGACGTGGGCCGGCTCATTGCGCTGACCGCGATAGGGATGCGGCGTGAGAAACGGCGAATCGGTTTCGACGAGAATGCGGTCCACCGGAATCTCCGCTACCAAGGCCCGCAACGGTTTTGCGTTCTTGTATGTGACCGGGCCGTCGAAACCCAGACAGAATCCAAGAGCGAGCAGTTCTTGCGCCAGGTTCCCGTCACCGGAAAAGCAATGCACAACGCCGCGCTGCCCGGGTTGTCGTCTCTCCGTGGCCCACGCTGTTAGAATTTGCAAGAGGTCGTCGTGGGCTTCACGGTCGTGTACGATGACCGGTTTGCCGAGTTCGCTGGCCAGGTCCAGTTGTGCGCGAAAGGCGCGGCGCTGGTCTGCGCGCGGGCTGCGGTCGCGATAGTAGTCGAGGCCGATCTCCCCGATGGCGACGACTTTTGGATGGGCAGCCAGGTCTCCCAACGCGTCGCGGGCGCTGTCGTCCCAATGTCGCGCCGCGTGAGGATGCACGCCGACAGCTGCGTAGACCGGCGGGTGAGTCTCCGCCAGAGATACGGCAGCCTGACTGGATTCCATGGTAACTCCGATTGTAATCATCTGCGTCACGCCAGATTCGCGGGCATGAGCGATCACCGTTTCGCGGTCATTCTCGAATTCAGTCAAGTCCAGGTGGACGTGTGTGTCTATGAGTTGCAACGGTACAATTCCCATCATGATCCATGTATCATCGTGTGTTATGTGCAAGAATCCTTGAGCCCTACTGCCAAAGGCTTTAGGCCGAGTTGTACTACGCCCCACACGCTCTGGCTGCTGATCTCTGACCTCTGTCTACTGAACGCTACTGCCCCAATCCGGCCAGCTCCATGCCGGCATCGAGGATGGGGTCCACTTTGTCTTCGCGTGTCGTTTCCGTGTAGATGCGCATGATTGGCTCGGTGCCGGAGAAGCGGATCAGCAGCCAACCGCCATCTTCCAGCATATACTTGAACCCATCGGTGCGCACGATGTTTCGCACGGCCAGGCCGGCCAGCCGGTCGGGTTTGCTGTTTTCCAGTCGTTGCAGGATTTGCTGTCGCTGATCGGCCGGGAATCCGGTGTCCCGGCGGTGATAGAAGTGCGGCCCGACGATGGAGAAGAGATAGTCCAGCAGTTCCGACGGCTTCTTCTCCATGCGCACCACCATATCGAGCAAGAAGAGGTTGGCGACGATGCCGTCGCGCTCCGGAATGTGGCCGCGAAAAGCATAGCCACCACTCTCTTCGCCACCGACCATGGCGTCGGTCTCCAGCATCTTGGGGGCAACGTATTTGAACCCCACGCTGGTCTCGTAAACGGGAACATTATAGCGTTCGCCCAGGCGTTCCAGCATGGATGTGGTGGAGACGGTCTTGACGATGGGCCCGCGCCAGCCACGCACCTCCAGCAGGTAGAGGGCGATGAGGGCGTACACCTGCAATTGGTTCAGGAATACTCCCTGCTCGGTGGCTGCCCCCATGCGATCGGCGTCTCCGTCGGTGGCGATGCCGATGTCGGCCCCTTCGGCCACGACTGCGCGAAGCAGCGGGTCGATGTTGGGGGGGATCGGCTCGGGGCGGGCCATTTCCGGGAAGATGGGGTTGCGGACGTTGTGAATCTCGACGACTTCGGTTTTGCCGTCCGCCAGAATGCCGGGGAACCAGCCGGCTCCCACGCCCCACATCGCGTCCATCACCACTTTCAGGCCGGCTTGCCGGATCGGTTCGACGTCTATCATGCGGGCGACTTGTGCCAGGAAGGCCTCGGTGGGGTCGAACAGGGTTAGCAGGCCGCGTCGTTTGGCTTCCTCCTGGGACATGCGCCGCACGCCGGAGAGGTCGCGCGGGATGCGCGATTCGATTTGCTTCAGGTCTGCGGGAGCCACCGCGCCGCCATAGTCGGCACGCACTTTGAAGCCGTTGTCGGTGGGCGGATTGTGGCTGGCCGTAATGTTGGCCGCGCCGGCGGTCTTGCGGTCGAGGATGGCGTAGGAGATGACCGGCGTGGGCATGGCCCGCGCACAAAGATGGACGGGGATGCCATTGCCGGCCAGCACTTCGGCTGCTGCTGCGGCAAAGTGTTCAGAGTCGAAGCGGTAATCATAGCCCACAACCAGCCCGCGTTCACTCTGGGCGGTGTCCCGCAGGAATTGGGCGAAACCTTGCGCGCAGCGACGCACGTTATCGAATGTGTAATCCTCGGCGATAACCGCACGCCAGCCATCGGTTCCGAAATGAATATCGGTCATTGTTCTCCCTCATTACGTTCTGTTGTTTGTTGCGTCATACCTGTGTGTCACCGTTTTGCAGGCGTTTCTTCCAAGCCTTCAGGTCGGCGTCTACCATCATTTGGATCAGTTCCTGGAATGTGACATCCGGTTCCCAGCCCAATTGCTGGCGGGCCTTCGTTGCGTCGCCGACCAATTGGTCTACTTCGGCCGGGCGGAGGAAGCGCTCGTCAACGACGACGTAGTCGCGCCAGTTAAGGTCTACGTGGCCAAAGGCCTCTTCGCACAGTTCGCGCACGGAGTGTGTCTTGCCCGTGGCGATCACATAGTCGTCGGGGTTCGGTTGTTGGAGCATCAGCCACATGGCGCGGACATAATCGCCGGCGTAGCCCCAGTCGCGTTGCGCGTCCAGGTTGCCCAGTCGTAGTTCATTGGCCACACCCAGCTTGATGCGGGCGACGGTGTCGGTCACTTTGTGGGTCACGAACTCCAGGCCGCGGCGGGGACTTTCATGGTTGAAAAGAATGCCGGAGCAGGCGAACAAGTTGTAGCTCTCGCGGTAATTCACCGTGATCCAGTGGCCATAGACCTTGGCTACGCCGTAGGGGCTGCGCGGGTAGAAGGGGGTCTGTTCTGTTTGAGGCACTTGCCGGACCTTGCCGAACATCTCGCTGCTGGAAGCCTGGTAGAAGCGGATGTTGGGGTCCACCAGGCGAACGGCGTCGAGCAGCCGGGTGACGCCCAGGGCTGTGAATTCACCGGTGAGGACTGGCTGCTTCCAAGAGGTGGGCACGAACGACTGGGCGGCCAGGTTGTACACTTCGTGGGGCCGCCATTCTTGCAGGATGTCCAGCATGGATATCTGGTCCAGCAAGTCTCCTTGGACGATGTCGATTTTGTCCTGTATGTGGCGGATGCGGTCAAAGTTTATGGTGCTGGTCCGGCGGACCATGCCGATGACCTGGTAGTCGTTCGCGAGCAAGAACTCGGCCAGGTATGATCCATCTTGGCCGGTGATCCCCGTAATCAAAGCTTTTTTCATCGCTTCTACGCTCCTGTAAGGGTTTCTTCGAGAACGGGAGTGGCCGGCGACGAGGCAACGTGTGCACGCCAGTCGTCGAGGATGTCCCGCACTGTTTGTTCGAAAGGAATGATCGGCGCCCAGCCCGTGTGTTCGTGCAGTTTTGTTGCATCGCCATAGCTGATGGGCACGTCGGCAGTGCGAAAGAGGGCGGGGTCTATTTCAATTTTGATAGGGCTGGGGCTCATGCTTAGCATGATGTCCAGCAATTGTTGCACAGCACGGGGCCGTCCTGTGCAGACGTTATAGGCTTCCCCCGGTACCCCCCGTTCCAGGGCAAGTTTGTATGCGCGGGCGATGTCCCGTACATCTGTGAAGTCGCGTTGCGCGGCCAGATTTCCCACGCGCATAATCGGCGGGCGCAGGCCCGCTTCTATCTCTGCGACCTGGCGGGCGAAATAGGCAGCGACGAAACGATCGCTCTGGCGGGGGCCAATATGATTGAACGGGCGAACGCGTACAATGTGCAGTTGGTGGCTCAAGTGGTATTGCAGGGCCAACATATCTTGGGCTACTTTGCTAACCGCATACGGGTTTGCCGGATGAAAAGGTGCTGTTTCGGAAATTGGCAGGTCCTCTGTTTGGGCATATCCGTACACCTCGTTGGAGCTGACGACCAGGAGGCGCGGTTTCATATCTAAGGCCACGATAGCTTGCAGCAAGCTGAGTTCCGAGCGAATGTTGGTCTCCAGAGTAGCCCACGGGTCTTGCCAGGAAGTGGGCACAAAGGCTTGCCCGGCCAGGTGGTAGATGTGCGTTGGGCGAACGTGGGCCAATAGCCGGTGTACCGCGTCTGGGTCGCGTAGGTCTGTTTCACACAAATGGACACGACTTTCAAAAAGGGTTGCAAAGCCGGCTGATTTGTGGATTACACCCCACAGGTTCTCCGCTCCTTGAGCCAGCAATTGTTCGGCCAGGTGGCTGCCGGCGAATCCCCCTATGCCCGTTACTAGTAGACGCAATGTGCTTCTATCTCCTCGACGGTTGGATTTTCATGATGACCTATTATACTGTACTTTGGTTATAGCGGCAAGCAGAGAGGAACAAAAAAAGAAAGACCACGACGGGTGGCCCCTACCCATCGTGGTCTCATGTACAACAGTAAGGAGGAGAAAGAGAGGAGGTCTCTTTTTGTTCTTACTGAATATATAATACTGCACGAACATTAGAGCATCCTGAGAGAATTGTGAGAATCAGATGAGAGACGACTTTCTTTTCAAATCGCCCTCGATGTGCTACAATTACGGTGTGGTTTCGTCGTGTGGAGCGACTCTGGAACGATGAATGATGAACGACGTGAAACGTAATGTGTGAAGCGTATTGCGTAAAGACTGCATGACGAACGGCCTTACGCAGCACGCAACACGTTCTGACGACTGACATCTGGCTACTGACGAGTGGTTTTCAAAGCAGGAGGTCTGTGATGAATGAGGATGTCTTGAGCGAAACCTTGGAGGCCATAGCGCGTGGTGATAGGTACGCCAGTTCTCTGCTCCTTTACCGTTTGTCCGGGTTGTCTTCTGGGCAGATGAAGTCGTGGTCTGAATCGTGGCTTAGCCTGGACGAGGAGCGGCGCGTGCATACGATCACACGGCTGGTAGAATTGGCGGAGGATGATTTTGCCTCTGACTTCAGCGTCCTGTTTCGGCAGGCTTTGACCGATCCCGTGCCGGAGGTTCGCAGCAAGGCCGTTGACGGCCTGTGGGAAGACGGGGATCTGGACCTCATTCCCGTGTTATTGGAAATGGCTACAAACGACGCCTTCCCCATCGTCCGCGCGCGCGCAGCCTCATCGCTGGGTAGCTATGTTTACTTGGGGGAAATAGAAGAGCTGGATTCACAGACCCTTGCCGTCATTGTGGACACCCTGTTTTCCATCATCGCGGACAAAGGGGAGGCGCTGGAAGTGCGCCGGCGAGCAGTAGAAGCTGTAGCGTTTTCCAGTGATCCACGGACACGTGACGTGATCTTGGGTGCCTATCACGACGCAGATGAAATGATGCAAGTCAGTGCAGTCTTTGCCATGGGACGGAACGCCGACCCCTATTGGCAGGGAACGGTCGTTCTGGAACTGGAAAACGAAAGCGAAGAGATACGCTTCGAGGCTATACGTGCCGCCGGTGAACTGGAAAGTCCGCTCGCTGTGCAACCACTTATCCGCCTCCTAAATGACCCGGACCGCGAAATTCGAGAGATGGCTGTGTGGTCCCTGGGACAAATCGGGGGAGCAGACGCGCGCAAGGCCCTGGAGCGGTGTCACAGAGAAGGTGATGAAGGGTTGCGCGAGGCAGTCGAGGAGGCGCTGGCCGAGCTAGACCTGAGTAGCGGTGAATGGCCATCGCCGCTACTCTCTTTTGAGTAATTCTATTGACCGTTTTTGTCAACATCATCCTGCCTGTCTTCATCATGGCCGGTCTTGGCTATCTGCTGGACCGTTTGCTGGCACTCGATGTACGCACCCTTTCGCGGGTGACGTTCTATCTCCTCAGCCCCTGCCTGGCCTTTTCGTCCCTTTCTAGCACCCAATTGCAAGGACAGGCGCTCTTGCACATCGCCGGCATTGCAGCGCTGATGGTTTTTCTGTTGTGGCCCATTGCTTCATGGGTTGCGCGAATCATGGGCTTGCGGGGAACAGACAAAAGCGCCTTCCTGCTCACCATTCTGTTTGTCAATTCGGGAAACTATGGCCTGCCCCTAAACCTGTTTGCCTTTGGCGAACCGGGGTTGGCGCTGGCCATCATTTTCTTCGCCACCAATTCTTTGCTGACGAACACGTTGGGGGTATACATTGCCGCCCGGGGCCATGCCGATTCGCGCGCCGCGCTGCGCAAAGTGTTTCAGGTGCCCATCGGTTACGCCGTGCTGGCCGGCCTGTTCATGAACGTGGCCGGCCTGCAAGCGCCCGAACCTGTCGCCAGAGCCACAAACCTGCTGGGGCAGGCAGCCGTTCCGGTGATGTTGCTTGTCTTGGGCATGCAGTTGGGCCGCGCATCCGTGGCCAGCCAGTGGAAGCCCGTTGCCGCAGCGACAGCTTTGCGCCTGGTCGGGTCTATGGCGTTGGTGATTGTCCTGGTCCGCCTGCTGGGCTTTCAGGGACTGTCGGCAAAGGTGTCCACTGTCCAAGCCAGTATGCCCACCGCCGTGATGACAACGATCCTGGCGACGGAGTTTGACGTACAGCCAACATTCGTCACCGGAACCGTGTTCGTTTCTACCCTGGCCAGCATGATCACGTTGACCTTCTTGCTCCAATGGCTCATGTAGACGGCCCCATCGCATTTCCAAAAACCTTGACAGGTATAGCTTTCTCTGGTATACTTCTTCTCTCTTTGCATTTAACATTTGACCAACTTTGTTTCGATGACAAGGTATCTTCTCAATATTTTGGGGTGCGCAGAACGACATGCCCCCCTAACCCCCCAACTTTGGGGGGAATCTGCTCCTCCAGAATTGGGGGCCGGGGGGCGTTCCCCAAGTTATTGAGATGATACATGACAAGCTGCTAAAGCGGAGGTAAAGCTCTCATGCGACGCCCCTATCTTTTTATAACCGGAATCATCTTGATCCTGCTCGCGGCACTGGCAACGGCATGTACTTCGCCCACAGCCAAACCGGAAGACACCAACCTGAAGATGGGCCTGCTGCCCATCATGGACATCCTTCCCTTCCACGTAGCGCAGCAGGAAGGGTATTTCCAGGAAGAAGGCATCACCGTCGAGTTCGTTCCGGTGAAAAGCGCCCAGGAACGGGATACGCTTATGCAAACCGGCCAGATTGACGGCGAGCTGACCGACCTGATTTCTATCGGCCTTTTCAACAAGGACAAGCCAACCATCAAAATCGTGCGCACGGCCCGCAAGGCATATCCCGATTCGCCCCAGTTTCGCATTCTGGCCGCTCCGAACTCCAACATCAATTCCGTGGCGGACCTCAAAGGCGTGGAGATCGGCATCTCTCAAAACACAGTCATCGAGTACCTCACAGACCGTTTGCTGGAAGCCGAAGGGCTTTCTCCAGACGACATCGCGGTACAGGAAGTGAGCCAGATACCGGTCCGCTTTGAGTTGCTGATGAAGGGGCAAATCAAGGCCGCCACCTTGCCGGACCCGCTGGCCTCCGGAGCCGTCGCCGCCGGCGCAACGGTCCTCGTGGACGACAGTACCCACACGAAATTCGCGCAAAGCGTGCTCGCCTTCAGCATGGACACGTTGCAGGCCAAACCGAACACGGTCAAGAAATTCCTCAAAGCCTGGGAGAAGGCCGCCGCAGCGATCAACGAACATCCGGAAAAGTACCAGGACTTGCTGATCGAAAAGGGCCGCGTTCCGAAATCCATCCAGGGCACATACGTCATGCCCCCCTTTCCGGAAGCCGGCGTGCCGACGGAAGCGCAATGGCAAGACGTGGTGGATTGGCTGCTCAGCAAAAAGATGATTGACAACCCGGTCTCTTACAAAGACGCTGTAGACGCCACCTTCCTGCCCTGACCATGATCACCGTGCGGGGCCTCACATTCTCCTACGCGGACCAGACGCCCATCTTCGAAAACTTGCACTGGCACGTGGCGCATGGCGAGGCTTGGTCGGTGATCGGCCCTTCGGGGTGTGGCAAAACCACGCTGCTCTACCTGCTCGCCGGCTTGCTGCACCCCACGAAGGGCGAAGTACTCGTAGACGGGCAGCCCTTGCAGCGACCCCGCCCGCGCACCGGCCTGATCCTGCAAGACTACGGGCTGCTCCCCTGGGCCACTGTGGCCGAAAACGCGGCCCTGGGCCTGCGCGTGCGCCAGTTCTACGGCCCCGATGGCCGTCACGCCCCCCGCAGCCAGCAGGTCTCGCCCCCCGCCGAAAAGGTAGACTTCTGGCTGAAACGGCTGGGCATCGACCGAGTCCGCGACCACTATCCCGTGCAAATCTCCGGCGGACAGCGCCAACGCACCGCAATCGCCCGCACCCTGGCCATGACCCCCAACCTGCTGCTCATGGACGAACCATTCTCCTCGATAGACGCGCTCACCCGCGAGGAATTGCAAGACCTCACCCTGGCTCTGCGAGAGGAAACGGCGTTGACCACGGTTCTGGTCACCCATAGCATCGAGGAGGCGGCCTTCTTAGGCCGGCGCATCCTCGTGTTGCCCAAGGACGTGGAACAGGAGCCGCAAATCGTCGAGAACCCGCAGGCCGGCGCTCCGGCGTACCGTGGGTCCGCGCCCTTCCACGCCGTGTGCGACCGCCTGCGCGAAAGGCTGGCCCCGTGAAAGGTCGAGACACCCTGACGGCCGCCGCCGCGATCCTGCTCATCTGGCAGTTGGTTTCCTGGTTTCTGAACATGACGATCTTGCCGCCACCTACAGAAGTCTTGCAAGCTTTCTTCATCGCCCTGCCGCACGATTTGGGACGGCATTTCCTGGTCAGCGGGTTTCGGGTGGTTGCCAGCATTCTCCTGGCCGTGGCCACGGCCTGGCCCCTGGGGCTGGCCATCGGTCAAAGCGCGCGCCTGGACCGCCTGCTCTCTCCGGCGATCTACCTGATCTACCCCATTCCCAAGATCGTCTTTCTGCCCCTCGTCCTTCTTTTCCTGGGAATTGGGAATCTTTCCAAGATTTTCATCATCGCCTTCGTCCTGTTCTTCCAAATCCTGGTGGTGGTGCGGGACGCGGCCGGCGGCATCCGCCCGGAGTTGGTCCACTCGGTGCGTTCGTTGGGGGCGGGACGACGCGCGCTGTTCCGTTTCGTCTATTTGCCGGCGTGCCTACCCGCTGTGCTGACCGCCTTGCGCGTGAGTGCCGGCACGGCCGTGGCCGTCCTCTTCTTTGCCGAATCGTTCGCCACCACCTCTGGCCTGGGCTATTACATCATCGTGGAGACGTGGGGGCGGCTGGCCTATCCCGAAATGTACGCCGGCGTGGTTGCTATGGCCCTGCTCGGTTTCATACTCTACGCTGTGCTCGACCAACTGGAAAAGAGGTTGTGCCCGTGGCTGCATCTGACATGACGGGCACGGTCACCGGAATGGGGTCGGCGTGCATGTAAGGCGTGATACGTAACACGCAATACGCAATACGCCTTCACGTGTCACGCTCCGCGGTTTTCAACCTTGGTGACAAAGAGAGAGAACATGGAAAACAAATACGATCCGCAGGACAAGGCGCGTTACGTGCGCAAGATGTTCGGGGCCATCGCCGGCCGCTACGACCTGATGAACCGGCTGATGACCGGCGGGCGCGACGGCGATTGGCGCCGCGAAGCGGTGGCGCTGGTCCATCTGTCACCCGGCGGACGCGCCCTGGATGTGGGCACCGGCACGGGGGACTTCCTGCCCCTCCTGGCCGACGCCGCCCCGGACGTGGACGTGATCGGTGTCGATTTCACCTGGGAAATGCTGGCCGCCGGTCGGAACAAACTGGCTCCCTATGGCGACCGTGCAACCTTCGCCGCCGCAGACGCCCTGGCGCTGCCCTTCGACGACAACACGTTCGACGCCGTCGTCAACGGATTCCTGCTGCGCAACGTCACCGATTTGCGTACCGCGCTGGCCGAAATGGCCCGCGTCACCCGGCCGGGGGGGCACGTGGTCTGTCTGGAGATTACGAACCCCACCCTGCCCCTCTTCCGCGAGCTTTTCCGCTTCTATTTTCACCATCTGGTGCCGCGCATCGGGGGCTTCATCAGCGGCCGGCCGGAGGCATACCACTACCTGCCGCAATCGGTAGACCGCTTCGTGACGCCGGACGAGCTGGCCCGCCTGTTGGCCGATGTGGGCCTGCGTGAGGTGCGCTACCGCCGCTTTGGCCTGGGCACGGTGACGCTGCACGCGGGGGTCAAGCCATGAGGAGGCTGGTGGTGGGGATTTCGGGGGCCAGCGGGGCCATCTACGGCATTCGGCTGCTGGAGACCTTGCGCCAAGACCCGGACGTGGAGACGCATCTGGTCATCAGCCCGGCTGCGCGTCTCACCATCGCCAGCGAGACCGACCGGCGACTCTCCGACGTGGAAGCGTTGGCCGATGCCGTCTACAGCTATCAGAACGTGGGGGCGGCCATCGCCAGCGGCTCGCTGGCCACAGCCGGCATGGTCGTCATTCCCTGTAGCGTGAAGACCCTCTCGGCCATTGCCAACAGCTATGCCGGCGACCTGCTCACCCGCGCCGCCGACGTGACGCTGAAAGAGGGGCGACCGCTGCTCCTCGTCTTTCGCGAGACGCCGCTGCACGCGGGACACATCCGCTTGATGGCGTTGGCGGCCGGGGCAGGGGCGACGCTCTTTCCGCCTGTGCCGGCCTTCTACGGCCGGCCCCAGACGGTGGATGACATCGTCAACGAGACGGTGGGGCGGGTGTTGCGCCGCATGGGCTTCGACAACGATCTCTACACACGTTGGTTGGGGTTGGAGCCGTAGGGTACGCTGTAGAGGGCGCAGCTCGTTGCGGGCCCTACACCGCATTTTCATCCTTGCCTGGCTGCTGCAAGGCCGGGTGACGTGCGGCCACTCGTTCGCCGGGGTAGCCCCTTATTCGTCCAGCTCGATGCGTACTTGCGTGCCTCGGCCGGGGCTGCTTTGGAACCGGACGGTGCCGTTTAGCATTTCCACGCGTTGGCGCACCGAGGCCAAACCCAACGATTTGTGTGCGCGTGACTGCGCAATCGCTTCGGCCACGTTGAAGCCCCGGCCATTGTCTTCAACCGTGGCAATGATACCGCTGTCCTGCAAGTCCAGCATGACCTGAATCTGGGAGGAATTTGCGTGGAGTTCAGCGTTCAGCAAAAGTTCCTGTATTGCGCGAAACAACGTCACTTCCAGGTCTGGGGAGAGTCGCCGTTCAGTGCCGATCACGCGCAAGCTGGTGGCGATACCGGTCTTCTTCTCAAAGTTTTCTATGTGTCGTCGCAGGGTGGGAACCAGTCCCAGATCGTCGAGCATCATGGGACGTAGGTCAAAGATAAAGTCGCGAATCTTCTGGAAGGTGGTATTTGCGGCCGTTTTGAGGCTGGCCAGTTCTGTGCGGGCCTGGCTGGTATTGTTGTCGAAAAGGCGCTCACAGATTTCAGCCTGGAGAATCAGGTTGGTCAAAGATTGCGCCGGGCCATCGTGCATCTGGCGCGCCAAACGTTTTCGTTCTTGTTCCTGAGCTTCGATAATCAGGTGGGCGGCTTGTTGGTCGGTGTCGTGGGCCGTACTTTCATCGGGAAGCTCTAACTCCGCCGGCAAGTGTTGTTCGATCTCGACGAATCGTTGCAATCCCTGGGAATAGCGTTCCAGGTTGCGTTGCTTGTTGCGCAATTGTTCTACCTGGCTGCGCATCATGAAGAGACGCATTTGCGCTTCCTGCGCACTTTGATAGAGCGTGCGAATATCCTCCCGCGGATAGGTATCCAGGCTCATTTCCATTTGGTGGACTTTGTTGGTGATTTGCACGTTACGTTGGGATAGGCGCTCGACTTCACTGGCGCTCTGACGGATCAGAACGTCTATTTCGCGCAGCTCTTTTTGAATCAGGGCCTGTTCCTGTGCGCTTTCGCGCACCAATTCTTGTAATTGCTGGAGCAAATCTATGGTTTGGGTCTTGTCCATTCTCAGGCTTCGCTCTCACGTGGTGGTTCAGTCTTTGTGTCTTGTAAACGTATCCAGCCATGGCGCAGCGCATAAACTGCCGCTTGGGTCCGGTCGTTGACGGCCAGTTTGCGAAGAATGGACGTCATGTGGTTCTTGACCGTCTGACGACTGATGCCCAGCGAATAAGCGACTTCTTTGTTGCTAAACCCTCGGGTAATGTACTGGAGGATTTCCATTTCTCGGGGAGACAGAGGGATGAACATCTCATCGGCAAAATCTGTGTCTATCGCCAGTTTTTCGAACTGGGAAAGAAGCCACGAGGCCATTTGCGGTTCTCCAAAGACTTTGTCGTTGATCACATAGTGTCCTTGCGATACTTCTCGAATGGCCTTCATTAAATCATCAGGGATGACATCCTTGGGGTAATAGGCTGATGCGCCGGCACGAATGGAGCGAAACAATTGCTCCTCATCGTGATAGGCTGTGAGTACGATAATGGCTGTTTCCCGCAAATTTTCCTTCACTTGCCTGGTAACTTGCAGCCCATTCAGAGAGGGTAGATTAACGTCTACGATCATTACATCGGGGCGCAGTGTTTGTGCCGCCTCCACCGCTTCCTGGCCATCGGCTACCTCCGCAATGATCTCGATGTCTGGTTCAATCTCCAGGATACGACGGAGGCCTTGTCGGAACAAGGGATGATCGTCAATCAGAAGCACCCTTATCTTTTTCACGGTTTCTACCCTTTCTCTTCAAGCAGGTTGTCATCTGCCATAACGTAGGGAATATCCAGGGTAATCCGCATGCCACCCGATGCACGATTGAACACGTGAATCTCGCCACCTAACAGTTCGACTCGATTGCGCATACTGAGCCAACCAGTGCGCGGATTGGGGAAACCATTCCCCTGGTCGGTGAACCCCTTTCCATCATCCTCAACCACCAGGGACAGGTTATCCGCTCCATTTTCCAGGCGCACAGCAACATGATTCGCGTCCGCATGTTTTTGGATGTTATGCAGGCACTCCTGAATGACCCGAAACAGGGTGATTTCCAGCGTAGCTGGAAGACTCTTCGTACCCAGAGAAGTTTGTAAATCCAAAGAGATACCGGTGTTCTTTTGGAACGTTTGCGCATAGCGCACAAGCACGGGTTCCAGTCCAACTTCTTCAAGCAAGGTCGGTTGAAGTTCGAAGACCATCTGCTGAAGGTCTCTCAGTCCCTCTTGCAGCTCGTTCAGCAAACTCTCCAGCCCCTCGTCGGCATTTTCGATGTCAATCCGCATCAGCCGCCTGGCAGACCGCAATTCAAAGATGGCGTTGGCCAGCAGTTGCCCGGGACCGTCGCTCAGTTGCTGGGCCAGTCTCCGGTACTCGTTCTCTATTGCCAGGAATCCCGCCCCCATGGGGAAGGATACTTTTGGTGTACGGACCATTCTCTTTCCAGTCGTCCAATAACGTACGCTTGTGTCGTGGCTGCTACCAGTATACCACACCTAGGCCACTATCGTCAAACTTCTTGGTGGGGCGGGGTGGCCGTCAATGTTTTGCGTCTGCAATCATTCACGCCCTGCCCTTACCACCAAGGCACAAAGACACGAA
>CAZFFM010000008.1:0-25656 GCA_964517425.1 uncultured Ardenticatenales bacterium
AGACTCCAGTCCCAACGTCGAAACATTCAACCTGGTTGTTCTTTGTGCCTTCGTGTCTTCGTGGTTCATTTGAGAGAGTGCCGCGCAAAAATATGACGGGCACCCTCACACTGCGTTGCATTTGACAGAAACTCCCTTGCAAGTTACAATCAGAGGGATTGCTCAGGCTGCCAACCCTTGCACTTGCAAAAATGAACCCGAAAATAACATGAAACTTCTCGACCGCATTAGTGTAGTCGTCGGCCTGGTACTTGTAGGCCTGGTGTTCTCGCTCATCATCAACTTACCTACCCGAACATTCGGAGGGCAGGTACTTGGCTCGTCGGTTTCGGTCGTCTTGTCGCCCCGCTGGCTGATGGCCGGCCTGTTGAGCGCGCTGGCCACCGTCGGTACAGACCACGTGATCCGCGGCCATCCCGAATTCTCACGATTCAGGGAGCAGTATGCCTTCACTTTCTGGATACTGCCCGCCCTCATCACCCTGATCAGCGCCCTGCTAATCCCCCTCCTGGCTCTCAACCGTCTCCTGTGGCTGGGTGCGCTGGCCGTTACTGCAGCGGCCCTATCCCTGACGCTTCTGGCAGAATACACACTCTTTAACCCACAATCGCCACACCGCACTTCTGCGCAACTGAGCCTAAACTTTCTTGCCTACGCCCTTGCCCTCATACTCTTCTCGGCAGTGTACGGAGCAAAAGCAAGAAGTCTTCTCTCCGCACCATTCATAACCCTCCTCGCCACACTGCTAGCCCTGGCCATACTACCGGTCAAAAGGAAAGAACGTTTGCGGGGATGGCTGTATGCCACTATTATCGGGTTGCTTATGGGCGAATTCCTATGGGCGCTCAACTACTGGGGGATTAGCGGCCTCTCCGGCGGCACCCTGCTCATGCTGATCTTCTACGTGCTGACCGGGCTTGCCCAGCAGCGCCTTTTGGTGGGACGACTGTCCCGCACCATGCTGATTGAGTTCGTTTGGGTCTTTGGTTTTGGATTGGGCGTATTGTTCAGCCAGACGCCCTGGTACTGGTAATCCTCTGCCCTTGCCCGCCGTCTTGTGTCTTCTGCATTCTATCACAAGAAGGGTTGAACAGTTACAAGTATTCATTTTGGCTGGTGCGCCGCCTCCATGGCCGCCGGCTCCATCTGCAAGATCACGACACCAGCAATAATCGCGCCCCCCCCTATCAACTGCGCCGGAGACAGGCGCTCACCCAATAGCCAAAAGGAAAGCACAGCGGCCACAACCGGCTCCAAGGTTGCTATAATGCTCGCTGCGCTGGCCGGAATGAGACTCAGCCCCGCCGTGTAGAGTCCAAACGCTCCCGCCGTGTGCACAATGCCCATGGTCAGCACGAGTATGCCCGCTTCCCAACTGCTCCGCAATAGCTGGCTCAATTTACCCAGCGGTTGCAGCGGCAAAAGAAAGATGGCCCCAAAGCCCAACGCGTACGTCATTACGGTCCAGGAATTGTAGCGGCGCAAGCCGACTTTGCCAAAAATACTGTAGGTCCCGTAGGTAAAGCCCGAGGCAAGCCCCAGGAATATCCCCCAGCCATTTAGGCGTAGGGCATTCGGGTCATAAGCGCGGGCAACAAGAACGCAACCGAGAAATGTGAGCAACAGGGCCGCGATTTTGTGTGCAGTGAGCGCTTCACCAAACAGTCTCCAGGCCAACACGGTGACAAACGCCGGCGCAGTATAGAGCAATACGGCGGCCACGGAGACAGTCGTCGCCTGAACCGCCGCGGGATAGACAATGAAGAAAATGGTAATCGCCACAAAGCCATACGCCGCAAAGAAGGGAAAATCGCGCCAGGACACTCTGAGCAAATCTCGGCGGCGCACGCCCAACAGAAACAACATGACCACGAAGCCCACAAAGGCGCGAAAGAAACCAATGTTTTGCGGTGACAGCGGGTAGGTACTCATCAGGTACTTGAACACCAAGCCCAAGCTGCCCCACAAACCGGCTGCTCCGGCCACCAGCAGCGGTCCGCGCCATACCCCCTCGCTTTCACGGGATGGAACCATGCTTTCCCCTCCTGCGCAATCATACACCAATGGCCCCGAAATGTCCAATACCGCAACACGCAAAGGCCTCACCCAAATTTTGGTCTTTTGCGGTTCCGTGATATAATGTACAGTGCCCTGCCAGAACCAAAAAGGCTAACCACAGATTTCACGGAGTACACAGATTGAAAAACCAAGAATAATCTGTGCGATCTGTGGTCGATCTTCTTAATTTGTGTACAAGAAATTGACTGTCGACCAGGTGGAAGACCACCCAAAGAAACGAACACACATAAACGGAGGAATATCACATCCTATGAGATGGGTACGTTTGATACCGGCTCTGTTGATTATCGCCATCGCCGCAACAGCCCCCCTCGTCTTTGCCGAGCCGAACGGGACAATTCACGGACAAGTTACCAACGGCACCGGCCAGGGTGGTCCCGTCGCCGGCATTGAGGTGGAACTGCTAACCCTGGTCAATCGCCAGGGTCCCCCGGTCATCACTACAGCCACAACGGACGAGAAAGGCCAATTCGTTTTTGAAAGCGTGGACAATAGCCCGGAAAATGCCCACTTGTTACGAATCACGTATCTTGGACAAACCTACTTTAGCGACCTGCTAACGTTTGAAAAAGACAAGAATGCCTTGGAAGTACCCCTTGTGGTCTACGAGATTACCCATGAGAGCAAGAACATCGCCTTCCGGCGCACGCACCTCATCGTTGAATTCGACGGAGAACAGACTTTCATCGCCCAACTTCACTTCGTGGATAACAATGGAGACCAGACATTTGTCGGCAGCGACACAGACAAAAACCTGTTCTTTGCCCTGCCCGCCGGAGCCAATAACCTGAAGTTTCAGGACCCCTCATTAGAAGGACTTGTGACCAGAGTTGGCGACGGCTTCTACCTGAACCAATCGCTCACGCCCGGAGAAACCCAGATTTTGTTTTCGTATTCCCTGCCCTACAAACATCCTGACGACAGTCTCTCCATAACACTCACCCATGACGTTCCTGATCTGGTACTCTTGGTCAGCGACATCGGCCAGACGGTGGAAGCTCCTGCACTCACCGCACAGGGAGTACGTCCTGCGCAAGGCGCGAATTATTACGCATTCAACGGAACCGGCTTCTCATCCGGGGCAGTCGTGAAGATTGACCTGCACAACCTCCCTGTTCCGCCGTCCACGTCCTCTCCTACCGATCCGACCCCCCCGAGCAACGCAAAACCGGCAGATATTTTCCCATCGTGGCTTGGCCTGGTACTGCTCGTAGTTGGTGCCCTCGCAGCCTTCCTCTACGCCACCACGCACCGGCCCCGCGCCGATGCCGCAACGCGAGTACAAACAATCCGCAAAAGCCGCGTGAAGCTCCTTGAATCCATCGCCCGGCTGGATCAGCAGTACGAAAAGGGGCAAATTGGCCAGGCGACCTATCGCAAAGAACGAGCTATGCTCAAGAAGCGGTTGATTCGTATCCTCCGCGAACAGCAGGGGTAAGCGACAAACCCGATGAAGCAGTGCTCTGCAAAAAAAGGAGCATGGCCCGGTTCGCCGGTGACCATTCGCTACCATCTGCTTACACTGGGACTCTATACCCTACTCGCTATCGGATTATCATACCCGCTCCCACTGCACCTCACCACGCATGTGCCCGGCAGCGCCACCTGGGCCCTCGACGAATATAGCTTTGTGTGGAATCTGTGGTGGTTTCGTCATGCGCTTCTCGCCCTTGGCCAATCACCTCTGAACAGCACCCACATCTTTTACCCGATCGGGGTAGACCTGGGTCTCTACACATTCAACCTGCTCAATGGAGCAGCGGCGCTCCCGCTGATCCCTCTGTTGCCTCTCCCCCTCATTCACAACTTGCAATGGTGGGGTTCGAGCACGCTCTCCGCTTTCGGGGCCTATCTGCTGGCCACCGAATTGCTCTGCGCAGAACGCCGGTTGGACAGCACACACCTGCGACTGGCCCCTTTCCTGGCCGGCCTCGTCTACGCCTTCGCCAGCTATCGCGGGGTCTTCGTCGCTCTTGGTCACTACAGCACCACGGTCGGTGAATGGTCGCCCTTCTTTTTTCTCTACTTCCTACGCACCCTTCGCCGGCCCACAGCCCGCAATGCTATCCTAGCTGGCATATTCATGGGCTTCACCCTCCTGGCTTCGCACACCATGGCCGCCCTAACCGCCCTGGCCGCCTTCTTCTACCTCCTCCTCTCCTGGCGAACGTTCGCCACACGGTCCGTGGCCGGCAAGTTCCAACCACCATTCGCTCTGGCCACGCGGCTCCTGATCATGGGCACGGTTGCCATCCTGGTGGGAGCGCCGGCCCTTCTGCACGTGGTGCGCGGCACGCTGCAAGGCACATTCGTGCTGAAAGGGTGGGGCGACGCCGCCAAACTTTCGGCTGACCTGGCAGGCTTTCTTACCCCCCCCACCCTACACCCTCTTTGGGGGCATGATTGGGTCACACAGCTCCGGCATTTGCGGGAAGGGACGGCCCGCTTCACCGATGTGAACGTAGCCTTTACCGGATACGTCACCCTGGCTCTGGCCTTCATCGGCCTGGTCGCACACCGCCGTCGGGCCGTCCGCTGGGCCGCGATTGCCCTGGCATTCGCCCTCCTCAGCCTGGGGCCCTTGTTGCACATCAACAGCCAAACGGCCTTCGACCTGGACGGCCTGCAAACCACCATCCCCCTACCCTACATCCTGCTGCATTACATCCCCTTTCTCAACGCCAACCGCGTACCCAGCCGCAACATCACCATGGTTATGTTAATGCTCTCGATTTTGGTCGCCTACGGGGCTGCCTGGCTGCTGGGAAAAGGGACGCGGCAGCGAGACTCCGCCTCCCTGGCGACGCTGATCAGCGGCGTTATTGCCGCGCTGCTCCTCTTCGAGCACCTGACCACGCCGGTACCCCTGACAAACGCCCAAGTGCCAGACATCTACCGGCAAATTGCAGCCGACAAGGGCGACTACGCCATCCTCTCCCTGCCCATTGGCTGGCGCAACAGCTTCGGCGTGCTGGGCGTTGAGAACACGCGCACGCAATACTACCAGACGACTCACGGAAAGCGGCTCTTGGGCGGAAACACCAGCCGCAACCCGGCATACCTCTTCGATTATTACCGGCGCTTGCCGGTCATTTCTTCGCTGATTGCCCTGGAAACTTATGGAAACGTCTCACCAGAACAAGCGCAGCAAGACCGGGCGTTGGTAGAGCAATTCATCTCTTTCTTCGACATCCGCTACGTGGTCATCAACCGGGCCATTCCCGGCCGGCCGCCCTACGTGGACACGCGAGAACGGACCGCGCGTTACGTGCGAGACCTTTTCCCGCTGGAAAAAATCTATGACAGTGCCGGAACCGTAGCCTACCGCGTCACGCAAGCACCGCCACCGGAAACGCTGCGCCTCGATTTGGGCTCTCTCCAGGGACTCATCGCCCTCGGAGAAGGTTGGGATAAAGACGAAACCATTGCCGGCGTATCGGCGGTCTGGGCAACGAACAGCGAGGCTCGCCTGTTCGTGCCCGTGCGTCAGCGCGGCCAAAGCCACTCCCTGACCCTGCGCGTCATGCCCTTCAGCTATCCGGCCTCCCCCGCCCAGACCCTGGCCGTGCAGATCAACGGTCGCGCCCTGGCTCCCCCGGCCCCCATGCAGCCCAAGTGGGATAGCCTCACATTCACTGTGCCGGACGAATACCTTCATCTTGGGCTCAACGATGTGGTCCTGCGCTTTGGCTACGTCGCGCGGCCCGCCGACGTGCTGCCGGGCAACCGGGTCATTGGAGCAACAGGCCGGCAAACGCCGGCAGACATCGAGGTGAATAGCGGCGGCCCCGGTGCCGGTGACCTGGCCTACATCACGGTCGGCGGACAAGACGCCTCGGCCCACAGGGAAGGCTACAATGTTGCCATCGTGGACCCCGCGAGCGGTGCAGTCGTCTCCTTTCGCGGGTTCGACACCACGGCCAATGCCTACGAAGCGGATCGTCTGGCAAAGTTTCTGGCGGAAATCCCCCAGGGTCGCATTGTGGTCGTTGTCGCAAAGGGCAATGCGGCCGAACATCTCACCCCGGCAGCGCGCCAGGCATTGCAGAACATCGGCGCGCAGCACATCCCCGCGTCAGGCGGGCCGCAGTCGTATGCCATCATCGGCGTACAGGGGGTGCCGGTTGGCACGGCGTTGGAAGCGGCTCCGGCGGAAGGCAACGCCTACCTTCGCCTGGGCGGCAACCCCGACCATCGCACGCTGGCCGCCGCTTTTGATTGGGTTGAGTGGCGCTGATGGGCAACAGAGTCCGCACAAGGTTTTGCCAAAGCACCCAACCTATGATATAATAATTGTCGTTGACGGCGACGTAGCCAAGTGGTTAAGGCAGGGGTCTGCAAAACCCCCACCGCCGGTTCGAATCCGGCCGTCGCCTCTGTGAAGGTAGCGCCGACTTCCTAATTGCCCGCTAACTGCTCCACGCCGTTGGCGGAAAGGGTGCCGGCGCGCTAGCTTGTTATGGCTCAAAGGCGCGCGCAGGACACTGCCCACGAAGAATGAGCGAAAGAGCCATTCGCAAGCAACAAGGCGACAAGCCGCTACATGACCGACCTCGCCACACGGGACCATATACTGGGTTACGCCTTGCAACGCGCGGGACTTTGAGCAATGCCGTTTACCCGATTCCGCATCCCCGACGGCATCTTGGGGACCTCCTCCATCTCATCAGCGTAACCAGAGAAGCCGGTCAATCTATCTGTACCCCCCCCTGTCTGGTCGCCCCACCCTACCATGGTAAACGTCAGGCCCTCCAGTCCGGAGTCTTTGGGGTCAACCTGTCCGTTCTCGTTCTCATCCAGATACGCACAGACGCCGAAGGTGGCGTCAGCCATTATCTGCGGCGTGGGAGTTGGCGACACATCGGCAACACCGCGTACCACGCCCCCCCCCCGCGACCCGCTGCACTGGCCCAGGTGACGATAGATGATAGCCCCCCTTAATATGAGGTTCGAGAGACCCTTCCAGGTTTTTACGCAAACTTTATGGTAAATGGCGCGAAGTTGGTGTATAATGTATGCAACGGTGGTTGCAGGGCCTGATGCTCTGTTGTCGGAATCATGCGTCTCCTATCTACGATGTACTCTTCTTTGCTGCCTGACATTGCCTCGCGACGATGTACGCTGGTAGATGATCAATTATCTGGGAGCTACATGGCCATAAAAATCTTGAGAATCTTACCTTTCATACTGGTCATCCCCCTGTCCTGGGTTCTCTTGTCCTGGACATTCATGCATCCGTCTGATTCTTTCCCCGATGCCCCGGTGATGGGCACCGCTGTTTCCTCACTGCAGATTCCCTTCATAGAAAACCAGGGGCAGATAACGGATCAGGATATTCGATACTACGCGCAGACCACAGAGGGGAATCTTCTGCTTACAGAAAACGGGCAACTCATCTACATGTTGGCCAGGGCCGAGCCGAAAAAGGGGGTAAGCGGCTGGACGATCAAGGAAAGTTTCACTGGCGCATCAATCTCCGATGTCACAGGAGAGGAAAAAGCCGCAACCAGGATAGGCTATCTCAAAGGGAAAGACTCTTCAAAATGGAGAGGAAATATCCCCACGTATGAGCGGGTAAGCCTTGGAGAACTTTATAAGGGAATCGAAGTTCGCCTAAAAGCTTATGCAAGCAAGGTGGAAAAGCTCTTCTACGTGCAGCCTGACGCCGATCCGGAGAAAATCAGGGTCCGCATCGCGGGGGCAGAGGGCCTGCACGTGAGCACAGAAGGGGAGCTGGAGATCGAGACTGGCCTGGGGCCCATACGGTTCACAAAGCCGGTTGCGTACCAGGAAGTGAACGGGCACAGACAGTTCGTCGAGATCGCGTACGCGCTAGACGGAGATGAGTACGGCTTCGTGGTAGGCCCTTACGACATGGCCGCAGAGCTGGTGATTGACCCGATCCTGAACTTCACCTACCTGAGCGGCAGCACCTATGAGTACGCCAATGCGGTGGCCGTTACGCCGGGGGGAAGCGTCTACGTAGCCGGCTGGACCATCTCTACTGATTTCCCCACCACAGCCGGCGCTTACGACGTCTCGGGCGATTACGTGGACGTCTTCGTGGCCCGGCTGGATGCCAATTTGACGACGCTCCAGGCGGCCACGTATCTGGGTGGCACCGGCGGCGACTGGGCACGTTCGATTTCTGTGGACCCCAGCGGCAACGTCTACGTCGTCGGTGACACTGATTCCGGAGACTTCCCGGCCACGCCCGGTGCCTACGACTCGAGCTTCAACGGCTCCTTCCACGACGGCTTTGCTGCCAAACTGGACGGGGACCTCCAGCACCTCCTCGCCGCCACCTACCTGGGCGGCAGCAGGCGCGACGAGGCCTTTGCTGCCGCAATTGACGCCCGCCAGGGCGTGACCCAAACACTTGTGGTAGTCGGCAGGACCGAATCGTCAGACTTCCCGACGACGGGCGGCGCCTACGCAACTTCCGTCAGCGGCCAATATGACGCCTTCGTCTCCAAGCTGGACGAGAACCTCCAGACACTCGTCGCCTCCACAACCCTGGGCGGCAGCGCCATAGACGCCGCGCGGGCCGTTACCGTGACCACGACAGGCGACATCTACGTGGCCGGTTACACCGCGTCGTCGGATTACCCCACGATTTCCGGCGCCTACCAGGCGCCTTCCCAAGGGGGGTATGACGCCTTCGTGTCGAAGCTAGACAGCAGCCTGGGAAGTCTCCTCGCCTCCACCTACCTGGGTGGCAACACCTGGGATTACGCCTATTCCCTGGCCTTGGACGGGTCCGGGGACGTCTACGTGACGGGAATCAGCCAGTCGTCGAACTTCCCGACCACCCCCGGCGCCTACCAGGTGGCCCGCAGCACCGGCTACGATGCCTATGTCGCAAAACTCAACAGCGGCCTGGGATCCCTGCTGGCTTCTACATTCCTGGGCGGAAGCAGCGCTGACTACGCCTATGCCCTGACCCTCGATGCCGGAGGCAACGTCTATGTGACCGGCGCGACCTGGTCCGCGGACTTTCCGACAACATCCGGGGCCTACGATACGTCTTTCAACGGTGGCCAGCTTTACGGCGGTTACGCCGACGCCTTCGCTTCAAAGTTCAATGGCGAACTGAACACCCTGTCGGCCAGCACGTACCTGGGCGGTAGCGGCTACGACAAAGCACGAGCCGTCGCCATCGCTTCCGGCGGCGAGGTCTACGTAGCCGGACATACCTGGTCGTCCGACTTTTCTGCCGCTACCGGCGCTTATAACACCCTGTCCGGCAGCTATGACGCCTTCGCCGCCAAACTGGACAGCGCTCTCTCCAGCCCTGCCGCTTCCCCCCTGAACATCTCTGCTACCCCCATCAGCTACGACTTCGGAAACGTGGACGTGGGGGGTAGTTCATCGGTGCAGACATTCACGCTCACCAACACCGGCAGCACGGTGATCGCGCCGGCCATCACTATTAGCGGTACCGGGGGATCCGAGTTTCGAACACAGACTGACAACTGCTCGGGGCAAACGCTATCGCCTTCTGGAACCTGCACAGTGCAGGCGATCTTCTCACCCTCGAACGAAGGGACGATGAGTGCATACCTCCTGATCTCGTCCACCGACCCAGGGGTGGCCACGCTGAACGTGACTCTGACCGGAACAGGGGTCGTTCAGCAATACACCCTCACGATTAACAGGACCACGGGGATGGGTCGGGTGACGAGCCAGGACAGGGGCCTGAGCTGCGGCACAGATTGCGCGGAGGCGTACAACGCCGGCACGCAGGTTACATTGCACGCGCAGCCCCAGTGGGGGGCAACGTTCGCGGGCTGGTCTGGGGGGGGATGCAGCGGAAGCGGGGATTGCACGCTCACCCTCAACGCCGATACGACGGTCACGGCGGTGTTCAGCTTCTCGCCACCCGACATGTCGGCAACCGCGAACACAACCTGGTACGTCGCTGCGCCGGAAACGGCCATGAACGTCTTCCTGCTGAGACCGGGTTGGAACCTGGTGTATTTGCCTTATGAGCCGCTGGGGACGACAGACATTGTCTCCCATGTGGATTCGGTGCAGGGTAACCTCTATGCCGTCTGGGGGTGGGACGAGACGCAATCGGCTTGGCGACTCTATGCCCCCGAAGTGCCTCAGGGGAAAGTCACCCAACGTTGTGATGCGGGCGTTTTACCTCTGGAACGTCTGGAGGGTGGGCACGGCTACTGGTTCCATATGGCCACGACGGATACGCTGCAC
The DNA here is from genome assembly GCA_964517425.1 of uncultured Ardenticatenales bacterium. Taxonomy (GTDB): domain Bacteria; phylum Chloroflexota; class Anaerolineae; order Ardenticatenales; family JAADHH01; genus JAADHH01. The sequence continues at coordinate 10,294 of CAZFFM010000008.1, forward strand.
CTGGAGGCCAGCTCGACCGGTTATACCCCGCCGGTGAGCGGCGCCGGCTGGCACCTGGCCGGAGCGGACAGAACTGCTTTCGAGGGCAGTGCTCGCATTTCCACAACGCAGATCATCTCTGCGACTTTCGCGGTGACGGGAACCCTCTGGGCCTGGGACGCGAACCAACAAGGCTGGCAGGTCTTTTCTACCGACACCTCTCTGAACGACCTCCAGCAGCAATACGGGGCAAACCTGCTTCCCCTCAACAACCTGAGCCCGCGCGATGGCTTCTGGATGGACATCTCTCCCCAAGAAGTGCAGGTGTTCCAGGCACCGGACCCCAACCCTCGAGGGATGGTCTACGACGGCCAGCACATTTACGTCCAGGGATTGCACAGCCGGCAGACGTACCGGCTCGACCCGAACACAGGTGCAGTCCTGGCCACGTTCAATGTGGGGCTTGGCGGTACCGACGCCACTTGGGATGGCCAGTATGTGTGGGGCATGGGCTGGTCTGCCCTCCAGAAGCTGAAGATCGAATCCGACCGGTTGGTTCCTGTGGCCCAGTACGAGATGCGGCCCTACCTGCACCACATGGCCGGCGTGGCCTGGGATGGTCAGTTCCTGTGGCTGGGTGGGTTCTTCAAGTTGGACCCCAACCACATCTCTCAACAGGAAATCCTGGAAGAGGCGGACAGTGGCCTGGCGTACATCACCCAGATGGAGTGGGTGAACGGCCTCCTGTACGCCCTGAATGGCTCTCACTACCTATACGTGCTGGATCCCAACGATCCCCGTGGGCCGTTCCAGATCTCCCAGATGGTTGCACTGCCGGGTGAGAAGCCGTCAGGTCTGGCCTGGGACGGAACGAGCCTGTGGGTCAGTGATGAAGAGGCCGGGCGCATCTACAAGATTCCCGGCAACCTGCTGGGCGGACGCTCCTACGACCTGATGGACGACTACCTGGGAACAGGAGAGACTCCCACTCACCTCGGTGGTTCGATCACTAGCGATACGACGCTGGGCAAAAGCGGCTCGCCGTACGTGTTCGATAACGGCCTGACTGTCACCGCAGGTGCCACGCTCACCATTGAACCGGGCGTTCGCCTCCTGTTCCCTCAGTATGCCGGTGTCTCTGTGAACGGACGCATCGTAGCCATCGGCACACCGCAGGAACCGATCATCTTTTCTCACGTGGATCCCGACACGCGCTGGACAGGTGTCATGATAGACGCAAGTAGCGATCCCTCGAACCCACAGTCGGTCTTTCGCTATTGCCGCATTCAGCACGCGGACCGTGGGATCGAAGCCCGTAATGCACCCGTTGACGTGCAGCATTCCTGGATGCGGGGGATGCCGACCGGCCTGAATGCCCCCCCTGCCGGCATCCAGATCGAAGTGGCGAACAGTGCCGATGCCCAGGTGACCGGTAACGTCGCCCCGAACATCGCTATGTATCTGGGGAGTGGCGGAAATCCGGCTCAGGTGACGGTAGAGGAAAATCACGGCTCCTTCATCTTCCTGCGCGGCGGATACACCGCCAATGCCACTCCCGTGCAGCGCAACCTCCTGGACGGCGGTATTGTCGTGGAGGGAGCGACGAACTTGCAGATTGCGGACAACCAGTTGGGCCGACCATTGGAATGCGGCCCGACGTCTGAAAAACCTGTCACGGCTACAGGCAACCTGATCGAGACCGACTACCAGATCAACTATCTGTGCAACAACGGCAGCCACTTCACCGCCACGCACAACACGGTGACCAACGGTTTCCACCTGGCCTGGGCCGACCCTGCCGCTGATTTGCTGTCTCTCATGGACATACATCAAAACAACATCCTGGGTGGGGCCAATTACTGGCACCCGGCCGAGTTGGAAACTTCATCGAGCCAGACGAATGACCTTTCCCAGAACTGGTGGGGGACAACCGATTCCAACGCAGTGCGCGATCTGATCAATGACCACGAGGATGACCCCAACCGGGGCAGCACCGTTTCCGATCCGATCCTGACAGCTCCTGCACCCTACGGGTTTGTGCGGGGCCGAGTTTTCGACGCCGAGAGCGGTCGGCCACTGGCTGAGGCCACGCTGGAGATCAGCGGAACGACCAAGACGATGTCTGTCGATGGCTACTTCGCAATGACGCTCCCGGCCAGCACGTACACCGTCACGGTATCTGCCGGCGGATACCAGACCGCCACGCTGACCGGTGTGATGGTAGATGCTGCCTCTGTTACTCATCTGGAGGGTGGTCTGCTGCCTACTGGTTCGACACCAGCGTCCCCCCAGCCGGCGCAGGGCCAGCCACCGACTGCGTACCCACCGCAACCGCCCACGTTCCCCGCGGGACACGGTCAACCGAGCCAAGCTGCATGTCAACAGGTGTGCTACGATCTCGACGGGGACCACGTGGTGAGCACGGCTGATGTCCAAGCTGTAGCCGCTCACTGGCGACTCACCACCAGCGACCCAAACTACGATGTTACCTTTGATGTAGATGGAGACAACACCATCACCATGTGGGACATCATGCGGGTAGCCACGCAGTGGGGGCAATCCTGCCCGTGAAGCGCCTGGATGTCCGTGTTCCTGGGTACACCGTCATACGAGCGCTCCTGCTGGAAGTCCTCCCAGTTACAGCCATACTTGCACTGACCCCGTCGCGATCTGCCATGAAGAGGATACCCTTCACCCTCCTTGGCATATCTGTGTGCCTGGGCCTCTACCTCACCACGGGGATGGTCGTGCCTGCGGTCATGGGGAGCAGCGCGCCGGCGGGCGTGCTCCTGCACAGTACGCTGGACGACGCAGTGGCGATCACGTCGCCCGTCGCCGGCATAGGCGGCACAACGACCTTAGCCCCCGCCGATTTCGTGCCCGCCCAGGTGGGCGACGGTGCCCAGTTCGTCGGCCCGGGCAGAGTCGTCACGTTCCCAGCCATCGTTGGCGCCACCCAAAACGTCGAACTGGACCGGGGAGAGATCGAATTCTGGTATTATCCCAACTACGACGCCGCGGCCGACGATGTCACCCATGCGCTGGTCGTCATCGGCGATCTCTACAACGTCCCGCGCCTCACTGTCGTGGAGAGTGACCAGTTCAGCCTTTCCGTGGTCACGTCCGATTGGACCGAGCACACCGCCTCGACGAATTGGCGTGCCCCGGTATGGACGGTCGGCCAGTGGGTGCACGTTCGGGCGGTATGGGACACCACCCGCCCCACCGATAGCCTGCAATTGTACGTCAACGACACCCGCGTGGACAATGGTGGCGCGGCCGGCGGCTGGAATCTGGGAGCCGAGGCGGACATCGGGGACATCTTTGTCGGCTCAGGCGACGCCAGTGGCGACTTCACCGCCGCCGGCATCATTGATGAACTGATCATCCACGACGCGCCGCAACCTTCCGCTACCGCCACGCCCACCCAGATCAGCACACCTGGTACGCTTACTTCCACCCCGACAGTGACCGCCACGCCAACCACCGGCAGCAGCGGCGGCATAACCGACCCCGCCCTAGTCTTTACCCCGGCCGCTCTGCCCCTCCAGCTGGTGGGCACGCCGTTCGTGGACCCGGTCTTCGGCACCACCCTGCGGCGTGTTTCCAACACCAGCGATAACGGTGGCTTCGAGACTCACATCTACTCCCAGCTCCAGGCCTTCTCGTCCGACGACGCCTACCTGCTGCTCGACGGCTCCAACGGCTTCGTCGTCCGGCGCGTGAGCGACCTCAGCCTAGTGGCCGGCCTGGACACCTCGCAGTGGAACGCCCCGCGCTGGCATCCAATCCGGGCCCATACGTTGGTCCACTTCGATAGCAACGCCGACCCCGTGGTCCGATTGCAATTCACCGACCTGGACACGCTGAGCACCACCACCGTTTTCACCTTCCCAACCCAGTACGAATACGTGCGGGTGAACCAGTCCTTCGACGAACTCTCCGAGGACGGCCGCTGGCTGGCCGGCATGGTCACCCGCAGCGATGGCGCGAGTGTGCTCTTCGCCCTTGATTTGCAAAACCTGACCCTCGGTGCGCAGCTTCCCATTCCCGACTTGTACACCGGGCCTTGCGAATCCGATCCCCAATGGCCCGAAGCAGAGCCCGACTGGGTAGGAGTCTCTCCCCTGGGGAACTACCTCGTCGTGCAGTGGACACGGGACGGCACCACTCGCTGTAGTGGGCTGGAAACCTTCGACCTCCAGACCGGTGTCTTCGTTGGCCGCGTCTACGACGGCCACCAGCACGGCGATCTGGGTGTGGATTCTGACGGTGTCACCGAGATCTTCATGACCTTCGAGATGTCCGCCCCGCCGCCGAACAACGACCGCACGGCGCTCGGCGTGCGCCAATTGCCCGGCACCTCCACCGTCAGCCCACCGACCTACGTGCAGGTGTTAGACTGGGGAAGTGGCGAACACATTTCCTGCCGGGGGACCCACGGCGCTTGCCTGGTCACAGGCGATACTTGGGACACCAACGGCTGGGGGCCCTTCGAGGGGGAACTCTTCCTTCAATACACCGATGGCAGCGTATTGCGGCTGGCCCATCATCGCTCCAGCAGTTGCGGCTACTGGGTGCAGCCACGGGCCAGCATTTCCCGCGATGGTCGCTACGTGGTCTTCGCCTCCGATTGGGGGCAGGAGACGGGCACGGACAGTTGCAGCGGAGACAGCCTGGGAGGGGGTGACCCGTGCATCATCGACCTACAGGCCAACTCCTGTGGTCTCTTTGGCGACCTCAATTGCGACTGCACCGTGAACATCACCGACATTATGCTGGCGGCCAGCCGCTGGCCGGCCGTCGAGGGGGACCCAGGCTTCGTCTCCCGCTACGACCTTGATGGCAACGGAAGAATCGACGTTTTGGACATCATGTTGGTCGCCGTGCACTGGGGGGAAACTTGCTGAAGGCCTCGATCGGTAGCGCCCGAAACGGGTTCCGCTCCAGCCCAGCGGGCCGCAGGGGGCAAGCAGCAACGCAAGCAGAGCATGTTTACCCGGCCACGGCTTCCAGCACCCGCTGCAAGCGGGTTCGTGCTTCGTGGGCCACTGTCTGCAACTCTGCGCTATCCACTACCCCCAGCACGGCGATGAGGTCCACGATGGAGACCACGCTGCCGCCATCCGCTTCGTACACGATCACGTTGCACGGCAGCAGCAACCCCCATCTCAACTTCGACTTCTCTGTTGCCTTGATCACCCTTTCACCGAGCCGGCCAGCAGGCCACGGATGAAGTAGCGGCCCATGACGATGTAGATGATGAGCGTCGGAATCGCCGCGATCAGTGCACCGGCCATGACCATGTTCCACTCTTTGATCTGGCTGCCGGACAGGTTCTGCAAAGCCACGGTGATCGGCTGGAGTTCGGGTTTTTGCAGTATCGTAACCGCGAATAGGAATTCGTTCCAGATGTTGGTAAATTGCCAGATAATGACGACCACAAATCCGGGCAAGGATAGCGGGAACAATACGCGCCAATATATCCCGATGAGCCCCGCACCATCAATGCGCACAGCCTCGATCAGGTCGTTGGGTACCTCGGCGTAGTAGTTGCGGAAGATCAGTGTTGTGATCGGGATACCATAGACGACATGTACCAGGATGAGGCCCCAGAGCGTCCCGCCCAAGCCGATTTTCGCCAGGGTCCGTGTCAGAGGGATGAGGATGCTTTGGTAGGGAATGAACATGCCAAACAGCATGAGCAGAAAAATCGCATTCGCCCCCCGGAACTTCCACTTGGATAGCATGTAGCCATTGAGTGAGCCGAACATGGCGGAGAGGATTGTGGCCGGAACTGCCAGGTAGATGCTGTTCAGCAGATTTCGAGATAGGCCGCGTATCCCTTTTTCCGGTATGCCGAACCAGGCAGCGCGGAGACTATCCAGGTCTATGCTAGCTGGTGGGTTCTACGATCAAAGAAGAAGAAGTTGACATGTCGGAGTATCTCGACTATACTGATGCCCGTCGCCAGCTGGGACGGTTCCTGGACGAGGTCTACGTGCACAAGCGTATCCACTCCTCGTTGGGGTACCTCACCCCGGCCGAGTACGAAAGTCAGTGGCGCAGGGAGCAAGCTCCCTGCGGGGGGGAGTGAACTAAGAATCACCGAAAACGTGTCCAATCTCAGGGGTGCACTTCAGGGAGGGCAGGAAGCAGCGCAAGAACTCTTAAAGATAAACGCACAAGCCAAAATCATTGTGTCCAGCGGTTACGCCACCGACCCAGTGCTGGCGAATCATAGAGACTATGGATTTAAGGGGATTGTCGTAAAACCATATCGCTTTGCAGACTTGCAAAAAGTGATACAACAAGTATTGAAAATGTAATGTGAGGTTGTCCCGTGTCTTAAACCCATGAAGGTTTTGCGTCTGCAATCATTCACGCCTGCCCTTACCACCAAGGCACAAAGACACGAAGCATACAAAGTGGGGCAAGCGCAAGAGCCCGCTCGTCGGGCCTATCTCATCTCCCAACCTGGACACTGGCGTATTTTGTTTTTGCCACGGATGGTCACGGATTTTCGTGGAGAAACCAGAAAGGATAGATGAAAATCTGTGGAAATCCGTGCAATCGGTGGCTGAAAATGCCGTGTTATACGCTCAACGTGATTTTCGCCAGACTCCAGTTCCAACGTCGAAATATTCAACCTGGTTGTTCTTTGTGCCTTCGTGTCTTCGTGGTTCATTTGAGAGAATTGCCGTGCAAGAATGACTCTCCTGAAAAAAGCTCTAGCGCCCGTCCTCGGGTGCGGGAAATCGGCCCGAGGACGGGGCTCAGAGCACCTTTTTTTCAGGGGAGCCAAGAATATGACGCACACCAACCTCAGGCTACGCTGTGCTGGCGGCGATACGGGAAGACAAGGCCCTGTGCCACATCCCGGTTGTGGCCGTCACAGCCAGCGCCATGAAAGGAAACCGGGAGGAGATTCTCGCCCACGGTTTCGACGGCTATATCTCCAAACCAATTGACGATGAAGTGCTCAAAAACACCATTCAGGAGTTGCTTTATGGAAACCAAGCCTCTGACAATACTGGCAATTGACGACAACCAGGATAACCTTGCAGTGCTGAAGGCTGTTTTACAAGATGCCCTGCCCGAGGCCAGCCTGCTGACGGCCCTGAATGGGCCCCAAGGAATTGAGCTGGCGCAGGTCAAAGACCCGGATGTGATCCTGCTCGATATCGTCATGCCCGGCATGGACGGCTTTGCGGTCTGCCGGGCACTCAAGGCTGACGAACACCTGGGCTCGATCCCGGTCGTTTTCCTGACCGCCCTCAAGGCCGACCGCCAAAGCCGGATTGATGCTCTGGAAGCGGGAGTCGAGGGTTTTCTTGCCAAGCCATTGGATGAAACCGAACTGGTCGCCCAGATTCGGGCCATGGCCAAGATCAAGGCGGCGAACCAACGCCAGCGGATGGAGAAGGAGGAGTTGAACGCCCTGGTCGCCGAGCGTACCCATAAGTTGGAGCAGGAGCTCGCCCGCCGGCGCAAAGCAGAGGTTGCGCTGGGCGAGAAGGAGAAGTGGTTCCAATCGATCTTCGACCTGGCCGCCGATTACATCCTGATCCTGGACGCTACGCACGAAGGGGAACCTGTCATCGTGGACGCCAACCAGGCGGCGTGCAGAATGCACGGGTACAAACGCGAGGAGATGGTCGGCAGACCGATATCGTTTCTGGACGATGAAGAATCCCGGAAAGGAATACCCGAGCGTGTCAGACTGCTCACGACTAACAAGGTACTGGTTGGAGAGGTAGCACATGACCGGAAAGATGGTTCGAAAATCTACGCCGAGATCAATAGCCGGCTGGTGCATATCGGTGAGAGGGACTACATCATTTCCATCGAACGGGACATCACCCGGCGCAAGGCCGAAGAAGCCCGACAGGCCCGTTTGCGCAGCATCCTCGCCACCACAAACCAGGTGAAACGTCTCGTCATTCACGAAGAGAACACGCCGGCCATGTTGCAAGGCGCCTGCCGGGCTCTTTTGCAGAACAATGTTGGCGATGTCGCGTGGGTGGGCTTACTGGACGAAGCGGGCCAGACGGTACGGTCTGTCGCCATGGAAGGCGGCCCCTCTGGCGGGATGCCGATCGCATTTTCCTTGCGTGATGCCGATGGCCCGTGCCACTGTGTGCGTACGGCGCTGCACGAGGGCCGGCCTTTCCTGGTCAAGGATGTGCACGAGTCACAGCCTTGCGCAGAGTGTACCACTCGGGCACATTTGCCGCACGAAAGTACGCTGGCCGTGCCTCTGTCCTTCCAAGAGCAGCACTATGGCGCGCTGGTAGTCCATTCGGCGCGGCCATGGGCGTTTGGCGAAGACGAGACCAAGCTGCTCGCCGAACTGGCCGGCGATCTGGCTCTGGGGCTGCGCTCCGCAGATGCAGAGGCGGCACGCCGCGAGAGCGAGACGCAGCATCGCGACCTGGTGGAAACATCGCAGGACCTCATCTGGCAATGCGACACCGAAGGACGCTTCACCTTCCTCAATCCTGCATGGGAGAAGACGCACGGCTACGCGGTCGAGGAGATGCTGGGCAGGCCCTTCACCGACTTCCAGACGCCGGAGGTGGCTGCACGTGACATCCAGGAGTTCGGCCGGCACCTTGCCGGCGGCTCCGTGACCGGCTACGAAACGACCCACATTGCCAAATCGGGCGAGGTGATCCACCTGCTCTTCAACGCCACCCCGTTGTATGATGCGGACGGAGACATCGTGGGCACACAGGGCACAGCGCACGACATCACCGGGCGGGTGCGCAGGGAGCAAGCTCTACAGCAATACACGCGGCGGCTGAAAATCTTGCGCGATATTGACCACGCCATCCTGAGCACCCAGTCACCGGAAGCGATCGCCCAGACTGCCATGCGGCACCTTCGTCAACTGGTGCCCTGCCAACGATCCAGCGTCACCACCTTCGAGATCAAGGCTCGCCAGACAACAGTTCTGGCCATAGACCACAGCAGCAACACGCAGTTTCCACAAAGTGTACAGTTTCCACTCTCGCAAGACCGCATCGACAGCCTTCGGCAGGGCCGGGAACCTCGTTCCGGATATTCAGGCGCTCCCAGATTTATCGTCGGTGGAGCAAGCCATGTTGGCGGAAGGCCTCCGCTCTTGCGTCAGCGTGCCCCTTATGGTACGTGGCGCGTTGATCGGCTCCCTCAACCTGGGAGCGGAGATGCCGAATGCCTTTGCCCCCGAACATCTGGAGATCGCCTGCGAGGTGGCCGATTCACTGGCTACGGCTATTCAGCAGGCGCGAATGCGCGAGGAAGCGTACCTCCGCGCAGAAAGACGGCGGCTTGCCGGCGACATCCTGCGCAGCCTCAACGCCACTCCACGGGTTAGAGAAGCGTTTCAGGACGTCGCCGCCGGCCTGAAGGCGATCACGGGCGGCGATCGCGTCGATATCGCCTTGGCCGACGAAGACCGCCGGTGGTTCACCATGCTCGCGCTCGACAAACCGCGGCCCGAAATGGGCCAGGGTACGCGAACACGCATGGCGGATACCTCGGCGGCAGAAGACGTGCTGGCCGGCCGGCCCCACCTGACGCTGGACCTGGCTGCCGAGAGCGAGCGGCCGGTCGAACAGCAACTCTACCAGGCCGGACACCGCTCGCGGATTAACCTACCCTTGCACGCCGGGGGCCGAGTCATTGGCTCGCTGAACATTACCTGGTCACGGCCGGCCGGGTACGACGAGGGCCAACTGCCCCTGCTGGAGCAGGTCGCCAGCGCCGTAGCTCTGGCCCTGGAGCGGAGCCGCCTGTTCGACCAGGTGCGTACCGGAAATGAACAGCTGCGACAATTGGCCGGACAGGTCGTCTCGGCGCAGGAAGAGGAGCGCCAACGCCTTTCCCGCGAACTGCACGACGAAGCCGGCCAGGCCCTGGTCGCCCTCAAGATGAGCTTGCAGTCGTTGCTGGTCGATGTGCCGGCCGAACTGGAGGTCCCCCGTGCGCAATTGCGCGAGGCGGTGGCTCTGACCGATACGACCATGGAGCGCATCCGGATGCTGGCCCACGACCTGCGCCCGCCGGCGCTCGATACCGCCGGACTCAACTCGACGCTGGAGGGTTTTTGTCGTGAATTCGCCCGTCAGACGCAGTTGGCCATCGTGTACGATGGCGTGGAGCTTCCGGACTTGACCGACGCGGTCAACATTTGCTTCTACCGCGTGCTGCAGGGTGCGCTTACGAATGTGGCCCGGCACGCGCAGACGGGTCGCGTCCGTGTTGCGCTGGCCCACGAAGCGGACACGATTCGGCTGTCTGTTGAGGATGACGGGCAAGGGTTTGACCTGCAGGCCCGCACGTCGGCGCCAACCTACGGCCAGGGCATCGGCCTGTTGGGGATGGAGGAACGTCTCCGCTTGCTCGGTGGGTGGTTGGACATTGAGTCTAAGTCGGGCGAAGGCACCCGCCTGGTCGCTCACGTGCCCTGGAAGGAGGCCGCATGATTCGCGTGGTTCTGGCTGACGATCACCACCTGGTGCGCCGTGGCATTTGCGCCCTGCTGGAGAAAGCCGCCGATATCGAAGTCATCGGAGAGGCGGAAGACGGGCAAGAAGCATTGGACCTGGTGGAAAGCCTGGTTCCCGACGTGTTGGTGGTGGATATTTCCATGCCCCGTTTGAATGGCATTCAGACTGTTGAGCGGGTTCAAGCGCAGGGCGTGGCCACGCGGGTGGTCATTCTTTCCATGCACTCCGACGAAACGTTGGTGCGCCAGGCGGTGCGCGCCGGCGCCAGCGGCTATTTGCTGAAGCGCTCGGTGGCGGAGGAGTTGCCGCTGGCTGTGCGTGCCGCCTGGCGGGGCGAAATCTACCTCAGTCCGGCGGTGGGGGCCACCGTCGCGGACCTGCTTTCCTCCCCGAGCCAAACCTCGGAGACGAGTGTGCTCGAGCGGCTCTCGGCGCGCGAGCGGGAGGTGCTGCAACTGGTCGCCGAGGGGCATACGAACAAGGAGGTGGCCCAGCTTCTGCACGTCAGTGCCAAGACGGTCGAAAAGCACCGGGCCAGTTTGATGTCCAAGTTGGGCGTCAACAACCTGGCCGGACTGGTGCGCATGGCCATCAAACATGGCGTGATCTTTTTGGACGAGTGATGTTGACTCCACCCCCGGCCCCTCCCCGACGCGGGGAGGGGAGACCTGCACGCCATTGTCATCCCGTGGTGGCGCGCAACCGCTAGCAGGCTGTCGGAGAGGTCTGTTTTCTTCTTGGTAGGACACAGATTCTCCCAGAGAAACACGGATTTCAGGCAAAAATTATCGAAAAATCTGTATGTGCCAGGCACAAAACTTTGACAGATGCCTACCGATCCCAGAAATGGGGTCTTTTTTTGCCAAAAGGTAGGGTAATTACCCATCTGGTCGCGCACATTTTTGACGATAAGAGTAATGTGTAGGCCGGTTATTCGTGAGCACTGACGACTGACCACTAACCACTAACCACTGACCACTGACCACTGACCACTGACCACCAGCGGAGGCCAAATGATACGTGTGATTCTTGCCGACGACCATCATCTGGTACGGAACGGGATACGGGCGTTGTTGGAGAAGGAAAAGGATATCGAAGTGGTCGGCGAGGCTGCGGATGGGTTGGAGGCGGTGGAACTGACCAAAACGCTGGCCCCCGATGTGTTGGTGCTGGACATCTCCATGCCACAGTTGAACGGCATTCAGGCTGCCCGGCAGATTCGAGATTACGGTACGGCTACCAAGGTGATGATCCTCTCCATGCACTGCGACGAGACCCTGGTGCGCCAGGCCATGAGCAGCGGGGTTAGGGGCTACGTGTTGAAAGGCACGATGTCCGACGAACTGCTGGCAGCCGTGCGCAGCATCTACCGGGGCGAAACGTACTTCAGCCCCACGTTCTCCGAGGTGTGACTTGAGGAGGCATACGATGCCACGATGAAGAATTTCCCCGCCGCGGTCTCCCGACCAAGGTGAACGGACAGGGCTTTACTTTATGCCGTCAGGACACAGCAAACTAATTCACACATAAGGAGGTAAGACAAGATGAGACTGAGTATCAAGGCAAAGTTGTTGGGAGGGTTCCTCACCGTCGTCGTTTTGATGGCCGTAATCATTGTGGTCGTGAACGTCAATCTTCAAAGCATAGCGCGCGCGTCGGACCGCATGCTCTACGAGAAGGTCCCGGTAGCCGACCACGCCATGGAGTTGAAGGTCATGGCACGGAACGAGCAGCAGCTTATCACCGACCTGGCTCTCACGGGAGATCAGGCAGATCGTGGCGAAATCGAGGCAGTCGATCAGGCATTTGACAAAGAAGTAGAAGCCTTGCGCCCCCTGGCCGAAGGGAAGGAAGTTGCTTTGCTGGACGAGGCGGCGGCTGATGAGAAGAACTTCCTGAAACTGGGTTTCGAAATGACCGATCTATACCAAGCTGGCAAGCAGGAAGAAGGCTTGGCCAAGATGAAGGAGTTTGACGCCGTGGGCGCTGAGTTCATCGGCAACTTGGCGAGCATTGAATCCTCGGCCAGTGCCTCGATGGATGAAGCGATGGCCGAGATGGACAAGGCACAGGCCACTGCGAAGACGTTGTCCATGAGCATTGGTCTGCTGGCCGGCCTCATCGCCACCGCGTTAGGACTGTACCTCTCCCTGACAATCTCACGAGCGGTTGTGAGCGTAGCCGAAGCTGCCCAAGGGTTGGCCGAAGGGGACATTGACCAGCAGGTGGAGGTCAAGAGCAAGGACGAGCTGGGCGATATGGGCGCCGCCTTCCAGGCGATGATCGTCTACATGCGAGAGATGGCCAACGTTGCCGATCGCATGGCCCATGGCGATCTGACCGCCGATGTGCATCCGAAGTCAGGCAAGGATGTGCTCGGCAACGCCTTCAGCCAGATGGTCGTCAATCTGCGTCAACTGGTGGGCCAGATGCAACAGAGCGCTGAGGGTCTGGGGGCTACGAGTCAGCAACTTGCCGCCGCCGCTGAGCAGGCCGGCGGAGCCACCGAGCAGGTGGCAAGTACGACGCAGCAGGTGGCCGAAGGGACAGCCCAGCAAGCGGGTGCGGCTTCCACGGCCACATCTTCGGTCGAACAGATGGCAGAGGCCATCGACGGTGTGGCCAAAGGGGCGCAGGAACAGGCCGAGGCGACCGGCAAAGCGGCGGACATCACTGCGCAGATATCAGCGGCCATCCAACAGGTGGCAGCAAACGCGCAGGTCGGCGCTCAGGGCGCAGTCACTGCTGACGAAGCGGCTAAGTCGGGTGCAGAGATGGTACAAACAACCATTCAGGGCATGGAAAGTATCCAGGCCAAGGTAGACCTCTCGGCGAAGAAAGTGCAAGAAATGGGCGAACGCTCGGAGCAAATCGGAGCGATTGTAGAGGCCATTGACGACATCGCTAGCCAAACCAACTTGCTGGCCCTGAATGCAGCGATCGAAGCGGCACGGGCCGGGGAGCACGGACGTGGCTTCGCCGTCGTCGCCGAGGAAGTACGCAAGCTGGCTGAGAAGTCTGCCGAGGCCACCAAGCAGATCGCCGGCCTGATCAAGGGCACGCAGCAGACGGTGGGCGAAGCCGTGGCGGCGATGGACGAAAGCGCTCGCGAAGTGCAAGAGGGCACAATTTTGGCCCGTGATTCGGGCAAGGCCCTGGACAGCATTTTGCAAGCGGTGGAATCGGTAAACCATCAGGTAGAAGAGATTGCCGCTGCCGCGGAACAGATGAGTGCATCGGCCAATGAGATGGTGACTGCCGTGGATACGGTCTCTGCAGTGGTGGAAGAGAATACCGCGGCGACCGAAGAAATGGCTGCCGGGTCGGACGAAGTGAAAGTGGCCATGGAAAGTATCGCCAGCGTTAGCGAAGAGAACAGCGCGGCGGCAGAAGAAGTGAGCGCGGCGGCGGAAGAGATGAGTGCGCAGGTGGAGGAAGTGAATGCTTCGGCCGAGACACTGGCGCAGATGGCGCAGGAGTTGCAGGGCCTCGCGGCCCAGTTCAAACTGGAGGCCGGCGATGTCCGACGGGCTGAGGCGGTACAGCAGGCGGAACAGATCGTGGCCCGTCCCGCCCCCCGGGTGACACGTCCCGCCCTGGTCGTCGTGGGCGAAGGGGGTAATGGGCAGCAGTAGTCAGTGGGGCAGTCGTTAGTAGCCGGTGGTCAGTCAATGTCAGTAGGTTGAGACCTAACAGGTTTCCGAACGCACTCCACTGAGTCAGATTTCAGTTGTTCGTGCGCAGCTTCACGTCTAATAGCAGCCTACAAAACCTGTCAGGTCTGGAAAGGAGTATTTCTCATGGAAAACCAATTGGTTGTGTTCGACCTGGCCAATGAGCACTACGGCGTGGAAATCGGGGCCGTCGAGAGCATCATCAAAATGCAGGAGATCACAGTTGTGCCGCGTGCGCCCCGCTTCGTCGAAGGGGTGACCAACCTGCGCGGTGCGATACTGCCGGTGATTGACTTGCGCAAGCGGTTCGGGTTGCCGGCCGGGGAAGCCACGAAGGAGACGCGCATCGTAGTGACAGGGATGGCCGGCATCACCGCCGGCATGGTCGTGGATGGCGTGAGCGAGGTGCTGCGCGTGCCGGAAGAGGCAATCGAGCCGCCGTCGCCGCTGGTGATGACGGTAGATTCGGCCTTCATCACCGGAATCGCGAAGGTGGATGAGCGGCTGGTGATCCTGCTCGATCTGGGCAAGGTGCTTTCGCTGGAGGAATTGGCCGACCTGAGCACGATGTCGGCGACAGCATGACCGGCGCAGACTACCGCTTGCCACTCGGAGACGAGAAGGCAAGCGGAATCCAGAAGGCGAAGAACCAAAATGGACATTCGAGCAACTGCCGCGAGTGGAGGCCCGAGGCCGTAACTCGCGGCAGTTGCTCGACCAGCCAAAACGCAAAACTTTGACGCCCCCAAACTGAAATGCCCCCTTACAGAGGGCTTGCGCAGTGGGTCGCCGTAAGCCCCGAAATGTAGGGGGGGGGAAAGGCGAGGGGATACCCCTCGTACTCCCCAGGCATTTGCTGCGCATGCCCAGTACCAACGGCCTGGCGTTCACAGAAGTTCGACTTTCTGCAAGAAGTCGAACTTCTCCACACGAAATGGGTAACTGTTCAGCACCTCCCTGAATCTGCCATGAATTGCACGAATTTACACGAATTTTCCTCTTTTTTCGTTACTACTCAGTCTGCATTGCCGTGACGGGCTGAAGCCGTCACTGGTCACACAGGAAAGTCGCTGAAGCGACTGCCCGGTGGAGATTCAGCCGCTTTCAGCGGCTTGGTGAGGCGATCCAGTGCCGATTTCAATCCGGCACGGGCCTTGCCTGAACAGTTACCGAAATGGGGTCTTTTTTTGCCCAAAGGTAGGGAATCTACCCAT
>CAZFFM010000009.1:0-24860 GCA_964517425.1 uncultured Ardenticatenales bacterium
GCCTTCGTGTCTTCGTGGTTCATTTGAGAGAGTTGCCGCGCAAAAATATGACGCATACCCGAATGGTGGCTCCACACTTAACCGTAGTCAGTACGCAGAATGCACCTGAGCGAGCGTCGAGACCCATCAGGGCCTGCGTTTCGGCCCAAATTAGCCACAAATCCCAGTCCGAAAATGGCTCATTTCCAGTTGCTACTCAGGTAGGGCCCGTGCCGGATTAAAATCGGCACTGGGTTGCCCCGCCAAGCCGCTTTTAGCGGCTGAATTCCCGCAGGGCAGTCGCTTCAGCGACTTTCTCTCGTAGCCAGTGACGGCTTTAGCCCGTCACGGCAAGGCAGCCTGAGTGGTAACCATTTCCAACAATTTGCTGAACATTAAGCGAACAGTTGCTCGGAAGACACGTTGTATCAACCTCACCACGCTTCAGTGGGGTGCTACCGCGGGAGACTACCCGAAATGCAAAAGCCCATTATCGCTGAGCTGAGATCACTCGCTAAAGTATTTGCTCCAAGCCATTTTATGTGGGGCTGCACCCAGCAACACAATGGCTACGTATCTCGGCTGCTGAGGTTTGGACCGCAGCAGCAGGCCGGCTTCGGCTGGAGTCCGGCCTCCTTTTCGTTGGTTACAGGACGCGCAGGCTGTAACCACGTTATCCCACGTGTTCTTGCCACCGCGCCACCGCGGCAAGACGTGATCAACGGTCAGTGAAGATTTGCTTGCTTGTACGCCGCAATATTGGCATGTGTAATGATCGCGAGCCAGTACCGTACGGCGCGAAAGGGGCAGGGTCAGACGCCGGGGAATACGCACATACCGTACCAGCCGGATCACGAGCGGAACATCCATCGCGAAATTCTCCGCGCGCAGTTGGGCTTGTGTTGCTTCCAGAAGCTCTGCTTTCTCCTTGAGAAGCAATACAACAGCCCTCCGCACAGAAACGACATTTAATGGTTCGTATGTAGCATTGAGAACAAGCACGGCACCCATTTTGCTTACACCTTACAGTCACTCTTGATTTGTAGTCAGACCCAGGAAGCAGCACCCCCATAAAGAAAATGGGGCTGCGCGGATAGATGACCCGCACACCCCCATATCGTTTTTCTTTTCTGAACCCATCATCTCTCAAGGGTGTGGAGGCAAACTATGTCCAAACTGTTTTTCACCGGATAGTTTAACGCCATTCACAGAGAGATACTCTTCAATTTCCTCTTTGGCCACACGGAATCGCCGCAAAAGAGCCGTGTCTGATCGCTTAAAGCCGGCCAACGTTCGTTTCGCGCACGTCGAGCACCCCAACGACAATTTGTAGCTGCCCGGCTGACATTTCAAGCATCCGCACAGTCTGATCATCATCAGGGAAAAAGCCAGACTGTCGGGGTCGGCCTCCGGCAGTTCGGCTATGCGATCCACCAACTCTTGCCACTTGCCGTTCCGGATATGCCGCAACGAACTTGTACTCCGGTGGGGAAACAATAACTCATTGTTTTTATACATCTTGCAACGCCTACTCTGTTTAGAAGTTAGAAGTTCAACTTCGAGAAGTTGAACTTCTTGGGCAATACTCGGGGGCAGGGATTCGAACCCCGATTCACGGATTCAAAGTCCGTTGTCCTACCGTTGAACGACCCCCGAACATACAAAGGGGAAACTCGCAGAATAGAGCATCGAAGAGCGGGCGATGGGATTCGAACCCACGACCTTCTCCTTGGCAAGGAGACGTTCTACCACTGAACTACGCCCGCATGGCGGCAAATTGTCCTGTCTCTGCTGCAACTCCCCGTGAGAGAAGCAGGGGGTACAGGACTTGAACCCGTAACCTCTCGTTTTGGAGACGAGTGCTCTACCAGTTGAGCTAACCCCCTCTACATCTTGGCAACGCAGATATTCTACTACAGTTTGCTTTCCTTGTCAAACGGCGTTTCTCGCCTATTGAGGGGGGGCTGAACGGATACTTTTGCGTTACACCCTTCTCGCCCTTTCGAGCCCCCTTTTGTCAAAGCCAGGGACTTGTGATACAATGACTCAGCGTTTGAATCTGGCTGCCAACACGCAACTCTCACCTGATGGACGAACAACATGGAACAATCTTTCCTCCCTGTATTGGAAACGACAAAGCCGGTTGCCGGGGCTTCACAACAGGTACACATCGTACAATCGAAGATACCCCCGGCCTGCGATCTGCTCTTGCAACAGCATATCGCTCCTCCCCCCTGGGATCGTTTGCATCATTTCGATGACGGGTCTCCGCGCACAGTCCAATACATGCTCTTGTTGGACAGCCTGAATTTCTGCTTCTGGCCCCTGCCCAAGTGGCGTTTCACTTATCGCGGCGAGAAGCTCGGCGGGTACTACAGCCTGGCAACAGCCCTGAAGCTGGCCGTCGAACGAGACCCCCGTTGGCTGGACGCAACTTTTCTCGCAGACGTGGAGTTGGCCGAGCTGGACAGAGCGCTTGCCGGCAACCGCTCCATCCCCCTCCTTCCGGAGCGATGGTTCATCGTCCGCGAGGTAGGCTGCGCGCTGGATGAACACTACGGGGGCCAGGCCATTCACCTGGTGGAAGCGGCGCAAGGTTCCGCGTTGAATCTGGTCGCCCGGCTCGTGCAGCATTTCCCCAACTTCCGCGATGTGGCCGCCTATCGCGGGCAGCCCGTTGGACTTTACAAGCGCGCCCAAATCTTCGTAGCCGACCTGCACGGCGCGTTTGATGGTAAATCGTGGGGAGCCTTCCACGACCTGGACAAACTGACCACTTTCGCTGATTACCAGGTGCCTCGTGTGTTGCGCGACCTCGGCATTTTGCAATATGAGCCCGCCCTGGCCGAAGCAGTCGCACGCCAGCAACTCATCCCCCCCGGCAGCGAAGCCGAAGTCGAGATCCGTGCTTGCACGGTGTGGGCGGTCGAACTGATGATTCGGGAACTTGCCGCGCGTGGCACGTCCCTGACCGCCGTAGCCCTGGACTGGATTCTGTGGAATCTGAGCAAGAACCCGGCATACCAAACCAGTCCCCACCACCGCACGCTGACGACATTCTACTGATGTTCGAGATCACCCACCGCCACCAAACAGCGCGCACAGGGTTGTTAAAGACCCCACACGGCGTGATCGAAACACCGGCTTTTGTGGCTGTCGGCACCCAGGCAACGGTCAAGGCGCTTACGCCGCAAGACCTGCATACCGCCGGCATCCAGGCCGTCTTTGGCAACACGTATCATCTTTACCTGCGACCGGGGGCCGAGATCATCGCCAAGCTGGGAGGACTCCATCGCTTCATGGCCTGGGACGGCCCGATATTGACCGACTCCGGGGGCTTCCAGGTGTTCAGCCTGGGGGCGGCCATCGAACATGGTGTCGGCAAGATCGCTTCCATTTTCCCCGGCGAAACGCGCGGGCGGCCCGGCGGCTCCGGTGACCAATCCCTGGTGCGGCTCGATGACGACGGCGTCACCTTCCGCTCGCACCTGGACGGTTCCACCCATCGCTTCACCCCCGAATCGGTCATTGATGTGCAACGCAAGTTGGGCGCGGACATCATGCTGGTACTCGACGAATGCACCTCGCCCCTGCACGACCGCGCATACACCGCATCGGCCATGGCCCGCACGCATCAATGGGCCGCGCGTGCCCGGCTGCGATTCCAAGGGACGGCACCGGCCTACGCCGGCACGACGACCGCGCAGGCACTCTTCGGCATCGTTCAGGGAGGCGCATACCGCGACCTGCGGGAACAGAGCGCACAGGTCATTGCCGGGCTCGATTTCGACGGCATCGCCATCGGTGGCTCGCTGGGCAGATCCAAACAAGACATGTTTCGCGTGCTGGAATGGACTGTGCCCTTCCTGCCCGACGAGAAGGCGCGCCACCTGCTGGGCATCGGCGAGGTGGCCGATATCTTCGCCGTCGTCGAACGGGGCGTCGATACGTTCGACTGCGTGGCCCCCACACGCATAGCCCGCAACCACTCCCTGCTCTCGCGCGAAGCCGGCGAATCGTCCAAGTTCCGGTTGAATCTGCGCAACGCGCGCTTCCGCGACGATCCATTGCCGGTGGAGCCGGGCTGTACGTGCCCTACGTGCTGCAACTTCAGCCGCGCGTATCTCCACCACCTCATTCACGCGAAAGAGATTCTGGCCAACCACCTGGCCACCGTTCACAATCTGCATTTCATGACCCGCCTAATGGCCGACATCCGGCAAGCAATCCGCCAGGAACGGCTGGCAGAGCTGCGTGAGGAGTGGGGCATTTGCGCGTCTCCATGATCACGGCGGAATATCCGCCCAGGCAGGGGGGGGTGGGCGATTATACGGCCATGCTTTGCCGGCACTTGCGTCGCCAGGGCGTGGAGACAACCGTGGTGACGACGAAACTGCCCTCGCCGGAGGATTCGTCCCCGCCGGCCAGCCGCGTCGTGCCATCCTGGGGATGGCTGTCGTGGCCAACGCTGGAATCGGCCAGCCGCGACGCCAATGTGATCCACATCCAGTATCAAACAGCGGCGTATGGCCTCCATCCGGCGATTAACCTGTGGCCCGGCTGGATGCGCCGCCACCGCCACCGCCGACGGCCACGACTGGTCGTCACCTTTCACGACCTTCGCGTGCCATACCTCTTTCCGAAGGCCGGTCGTATGCGCTGGTGGGTCACGCTTGCCCTGGCGCGGGGCAGCGACGCCGTCATCGTCACCAACGCGGCAGACGAGCGCCGTCTGCGCGACAGCGGCCTGGGAGCGCGCGTCCACCAGATCCCGTTGGGCAACAACATCCCCGTTGCCCCGCCGGCGGGCTACGACCGCCAGGCTTGGCGCGCCCGTCTGGCTGTCGGCGAGGATGAATGCTTGCTGGTACACTTCGGGTTCCTCAACAGCAGCAAAGGGTGCGAAACGCTGGTCGAAGCGGTCGCGCAACTGCGCCAGGCCGGTACCCCTGTCCGGCTGTTGATGGTGGGCGGGCGCACCGGCGACGCAGACCCCACGAATGTGGCCTATGCAAAGCAGATCGAGACCCGTATAGCCGCGGCGGGGGTGGCCCAGGCGGTCATTTGGACCGATTTCACGGCAGCGGACGAAGTGTCCGGCCACCTGCTGGCCGGCGACGTTGCGGTACTGCCCTACCGTGACGGCGTGTCGCTCCGGCGCACGACTCTGATCACCGCGTTGGCCCACGGCCTGCCGGTGGTCACGACCCGGCCATCCCAGGCCATCCCCGCGTTGCGGGATGGAGAGAACGTTGCCCTCGCGCCGCCGGACGATGCGGCCGCGCTGGCCCGCTCCATCGCCCACATCCTATCGGACGACGACATGCACCGGCGTCTGGCGGAAGGTGCACGCGAACTGGGCACAACGTTCGACTGGGAGAGCATCGCCCGCCGGACCGCCGGCCTGTACGGTGACCTGGTCGGGGATAAAGATGGTGGAGCGACTCGGGAATGCAGAACGCGGAACGAAGCTGGAAGTCGGAAGTAGGGAATAGGGAGTATAGAGCGCAAAACGCGCCAACGGTCAAACGGAAAAACACACCACAGCAATCCAAAATCGGAAAAGAGGAAATATATGTCACCATCTGAACGAGGACCGGTGACCGGCCCCACCCGCGATCTGGTCATCTTCCTGGATCGCATGGTCGCCGCTCTGGGACGGCACTGGCTGCTGATGGTCAACCTGTTGTTGGGTCTATACGTGGGCGGGGCCGTGATGGCGCCCACGCTGATGGCTGCCGGCTTCGATGGCCCGGGTCATTTGCTCTACACGCTATATGGTTTCACCTGCCACCAAATTCCGCAGCGTGCATATTATCTTTTCGGGCCGGACGGCTTCATCTCTAGCTATAACGTGGATAAAATCGTGGCGGCCGGGGCCGACGTCAACAACCTCCGGGCCTTCATCGGTACGCCGGCGATGGGCTTCAAGCTGGCCGATTGTCATCGCGACAACGCCATCTACTGGTCCATGCTGGTGGGGGGCATACTTTTTGACCTTCTCCGCAGACGCCGCACGCCCAAACCTTTGCCCTTTTCAATCTACCTCCTGCTGATCGCTCCGATGTTCTTCGACGGTGTTTCCCAATTCATCAACGACATAACCCCGTGGGGCTGGCGCACATACAACGCCTGGGCTGTCTGGCTGACAGGCGGCATTTTCCCGCAGAGCTTCTACGTGGGCACGCGAATCGGCACGCTGAACTGGCTGCTGCGCACCGTCACCGGTTCGCTCTTTGGCCTGGCCACCGTGGCGATGGCCTATCCCTACCTGGAGGAAGGCTTTGCCGACATCCTTGAACAGGCCGATCGCCAACTGCATCGTGCCGCTATGAGGGACGCGCGTGAGAGTGAATAGCGAAGCCGCGCCGGTGATGGTTCGATGATGATTTCTCTCCTGGATGATTCTCCGCTGTTCAAAGCGCTTTCCGCCAACGAACGTCAGGTTGTTGCTCCGCTGTTCCGCCTCCAAACTGCACAGCGCGGCAGTTTTCTCTTTCATGAAGGTGACCCGGCGGATCGTTTGTATCTTGTGGCAGAAGGTGAAGTCAAGGTGTTAAAACACTCTTTGGGCGGACAAGAGGTGATTCTGCACCTGGCCAGTCGCGGCGATTTGATCGGTGGAATTGCCATACTCGGCGAGCAACAGTACCCGGCCACGGCCCAGGCACAAACGGACGCGCGCGTAGCGACCCTCTCCGGTCAAGACTTCCGGCAACTGATGCGCACCTACCCGGACATGGCGGCCAATATCATCGCCGTTCTGCTATCCCGGTTGCGGCAGGCGCACGAGACGATACGCCAGGTGACCTTCGAGCGCGTCGAGCGGCGACTGGCACGATTGCTGTTGCGCATGGTGACCCGGTTCGGCAAGCGTACCGGTGAAGGAGTGCTTATAGACATCGTGCTTACCCGGCAAGACCTGGCAGCCATGACCGGCACCACGTTAGAATCGGCAAGCCGGGTGATGAGCAAGTGGCACAAACAGGGACTGGTTGAATCACGTCACCGGAAAATCCTGATCCGTAAACCGCATGGTTTCGTTGAAATTGCTGAGGATCTGCCAGAACAATCCTCCTCTGCCGACCACAATCCATAATCTTTGGGCAGCACGTTTTGCCATGACCCGAATCAGGGGATCGCTACTTCTCACAGTCTACTAAGGGTTTTCTCATCTTCCTCTCATCTTCTCGCAGTATGCTGGTATGGTGAGTCGGATTTTGTTCACTTGAACTGGACATGAAAAGGCGTAGCAAGAGCCGTAATCAGTAAGATGTCCCGCATGACGAATCATCTAAAGTTTGGAGCGGTATGCCGAAGGGCATATCGGGCCAACGATTTTACATAATTCCGTCCGCATGAGGAGTGGAGACATGGATTTTAGCAAACACACAGCAACCAGAGGAGAATGGGATCCCCTCGTGGGCATGTACCTGCAGGAGAGTGCAGGGCACAGCCTTTTGACCTCAGAGGAAGAGAGAGCACTTTCCACACAGTGGCTCGATGCCGTTGAAGCACGCGACGAGCTTGCCGGCAAGGAAACAACAGCCGAAAAGAAAACCCGCCTGGAAAGGATCGTTCGGCAGGGACAGGATGCGCGCAATCAACTCATCTCCGGCAATCTTCGTTTGGTGGTACACATTGCCACACGTTTTCAAGGATATGGGCTGCCCTTGTCTGATCTGATACAAGAAGGTAACATGGGGTTGATGCATGCTGTCGACAAGTTCGACCCGACAATGGGGTACAAATTCAGCACCTACGCAACGTGGTGGATTCGCCACGCGGTCGGTCGGGCGATTGCAGCGCACGGGCGTACCATACGATTGCCCGTACACATGGCCGACAAGGCCCGGCAGATCAAGAGCGCCACGGCCCGGCTGGCCCAACTGGAAGGGGGAGCGCCAAGCACATCGGAAATTGGCAAGGCCGTAGGCGTTTCCGAGAAGCGCGTGCGCCAAATTATGCGCCATGCAAGACCGGCAATCTCCCTGGACCGGCCGGTGGATGAAGACGACCGGCGAGAACTGATCGAGCTTCTGGCCAATAGGGATACCATAGACCCGGAGAATGCAACAGTTCTGCTTGGGTTGCGCGACCACCTGCAATCTGCGCTCGGTTCTTTGACTCCTCGTGAAGCACGTGTCCTGAACCTTCGCTATGGCCTGCAGAATGGGCAGGAGCATACGCTGGAGGAGGTCGGCAACAAGTACGGCCTGACTCGTGAACGCATCCGTCAAATTGAACGCGATGCCCTCAAGAAACTTCGTCATCCCAGCCGAAGCCGGCAGCTACGCACCTATCTGGACTGAGCGATATACTGAAGGTAACTGTTCAGCACCTCCCTGAATCTGCCACGAATTGCACGAATTTACACGAAAAAGAAAAAATTCGTGAACATTCGTGTAATTCGTGGCAAAAAGGAGATTGAACCAGGTGTTTCCAAGGCAATCCCTGAACAGTTACTACTGAAGAAGTTCAACTTCTCCGAGAAGTTGAACTTCTTGTTGTTGGGCCCCTTCGAAACGAACGCAAGTCTTCGGGCCAGTCAATGTCTATGAGGATTCCGGGGTCATCGACGGACACAGAACATCGCCGATCGCGGTGACTGTGGATGATGTCGCGTAGGGTGGTGCCAAGTGGCGCGTTCATTACATCCGGCCAAATCGCGCTGTGCAGCAAAAGGGGATGACCATGCCGCCGTTTATGCCGGGGTTGATAGATAGAAGATGACCCCGCGTGGTATGCGGCCAAAAGGGCATGCGCAGTCTTTCGCTTGAAAAAGGGCTGATCGGCCAGGGCAATCAACGCGGCTGTGATATACGAGGGAAAGGTTCCCAAGCCGGCGCGCACAGAGTCGATCATTTCCCCATTTTGATAGCGAGGGTTGAACACGGTTTGGACGGGCAAAGACTGTACCGCTTCTTCCACCGCATCTTGCGCGTGCCCTACGACAACAACGACATGACGCACACCGCTATTCAGGAGGAGTTGGGCGACGCGGGCGACCATGGGTTTTCCTTCGATGGGGAATAGTTGCTTGATGGCTCCCATGCGTGTGGAAAGGCCCGCGGCCAATACCAGCCCTCCCACTTCTCCGCCCACGTTTCCCCCATCAATGCCGACTTGCCCCGGCCAGGAGGCCAGAGCGCACATGGTCCACTACCCTCCAGCCGCTTTGTCAATGGCTGCTTGAATCGTCTTGTTGATGGGGCGCATTTTCTTGCTCACATCGCCGCGAAGTGTTCGCTTCAATTCTTTCGTACGGACGACCGGTACATCAGCGCCACGCACTTCCAGGTTCAAGTTGCGGTTCAGGAAGACCACGATTCCCTCTACATCAATCTCATCTGCGTAATCCGGCAACTGTTTGCCGACCCAGCTTTTCACCCGTTCGATGTCCCGTCTAAGCTCTGCTGAGGGATTGCCCAACGATTCCCGCGCCATTCCTTGAAAGATGTGCGACCATTTGAAATCTTGCTTCCATTTTCCATCGATGCAGATTATGTGACCGTCCTGGCGCTGTGGACGCAGCACGACCAGACCGCGCGGCGTTAACATGACATGGGGTGTTGGCAGGACATAATTATAGAGATGGTGGCGATTGTCCAGCCCTTTGAACGCCTTCCTGATCGCTTCGTGGGCGATGGGGTCGCGTGACCACCGCTCCACATGATAGGCCCCGAGCGTGGCCAGACCAAATCCGGCGAAAGTGCTGAGATAGGCCCACTGCAGGTAGTTGGTACGGAGGGAGATTGCCAGACCTCCCAGGAGAAACACAAACCCGGCTATGCTGGCGTATTTAGAAATCGCTTGCCGGCTTTTCACTTTACGTTCGTTGGTAACAACTCTCATGAAACAGCATTCCTCTCCTGGTATCGGCGGAGTACCAAACACGCATTTTGTCCGCCCAATCCAAACGAGTTGGAAAGCGAAGTGCGTACGTCGGCATCTCGTGCCTGGTTGGGCACATAATCGAGGTCGCAATCCGGGTCCGGAGTTTCGTAATTGATTGTAGGATGGATGATGCCAGTACGCAGCGTCTGGACACAAGCCACAGCTTCCAGCGCGCCTGCGGCTCCCATGCCGTGGGCGATCATTGACTTGGTAGCGCTTACCGGAATGTTGTACGCTTCTTCCCGAAAAAGCCGTTTAATGGCCCGCGATTCTACGGCATCCCCTACGGGCGTGGATGCGCCATGCGCGTTGATGTAGTCAATCTCTTCAGGCTCGACGAGTGCATCTTCCAGGGCCCATTGCATGGCCTGCATAGCGCCGGTGCCATCGGGATCGGGAATAGCAATGCTATAAGCGTCTGCCGATGCCGAGGATCCGAGCACTTCGGCATAGATTTTCGCCCGGCGCTGAAGGGCATGTTCCAGGCTTTCCAGGATCAGGATCGCGGCCCCTTCCCCCATGAGAAAACCATCGCGGTTCTTATCAAAAGGGCGCAGGGCTTTTGACGGTTCCTTGTCGTAGGTGGAAAGGCCGCGCATTGCCAAAAAACCGGCGAACGACACTTCCATCACCAATGCTTCGGTGCCGCCACAGACCACTGCGTCTGCTCGGCCCATGCGAATCACATCGGCCGCGGTCCCGATAGCTTGTGTTCCCGAAGCGCAGGCCGTAGTCACGGTAGCAGTATAACCTCGAATTCCAAAATGCTTGCTGATGTGAAATGCCGCCATGTTGGGCAGGCTTGAGGCGACTACCGTTGGGCCGAGCCTGCGCCATCCCCTGCTGCGTACGGTGTCCACGCCGCCGATGGACATGTCGAAGCCTCCCAAAGCGGTGCCCATCACGATCCCCATTTGGGTCGAATCCTCTATCGGGGCCGTCAACCCGGCATCCGCAAAGGCCTGTTGTGCTGCTGCGACGGCGAATTGTGTGTTGCGGGCCATCCGGCGGGCCGTCTTGCGCCCGACATAGTCTGCGGCATCAAAGTCGTGTACTTCGGCCGCAATCTGGCACGGATAGTTAGCAGCGTCAAAGGCAGTAACGCGGCCCACACCAGAACGCCCAGCAACCAGGCCCTCCCAGAATGTTTCTACACTTTTTCCTAGCGGTGTAATGACACCCATGCCGGTTATCACTACGCGCAATCGTCCTCGTCGATCACGTGTTTCCATTCGTCCCCCCTTTTAAGGTGTCCTTGATTCCTGCGCGTATCGCCGACACAACTTCTTGCTCGACGGCCCGGTGTGCCACGGACAACGCGTTCATTATGGCCAGTGCGTCGGAGCGCCCGTGACCGACAATGACCACCCCTTCGAGACCTAACAAAGGAGCGCCTCCAATTTCAGAATAATCTGTGCGTTGGGCAAGACGCGCAAACGCGCCTCTTCCCAGCCATCCCCCTAGCGTGGACCGGGGGCCACGCCGGAATTCTTCGCGCAGCATGGTCTTGATCATGTTTACCATTCCTTCAGACGATTTGATAATCACATTGCCTGTAAACCCGTCCGTTACGATGACGTCCGCAGCGCCCTCAAAGATATCTTTCCCTTCCACGTTTCCTATGAAGTTCAAACTTTGTGTCTGCCGCAATTTCTGGTGTGCTGCCTGCACGAGTTCCGATCCCTTGCTTTCCTCTTCGCCGTTGGAAACCAGGCCCACACGGGGGTTGGCCATGCCAAGTACACGCTCGGCATACGTCGCACCCATGATGGCGAACTGTTGCAGATATTCCGGCTTGCAATCGGCGTTTGCGCCGATGTCCAGCAACAGACAGTGGCCTT
This sequence comes from uncultured Ardenticatenales bacterium, assembly GCA_964517425.1. Lineage (GTDB taxonomy): Bacteria > Chloroflexota > Anaerolineae > Ardenticatenales > JAADHH01 > JAADHH01. Next base: position 11,718 of record CAZFFM010000009.1, read on the forward strand.
GCAGCGTTGGGAAGATAGTGGAAAGGGCCGGGCGGCGAACACCTCGAATGCGCCCCAGCAGCAGCACGCCGGCGGCCAACATGCCGCCGGTGTTGCCCATCGAAACAAAGGCCGACACCTCTCCCTTCTTCAACAAGCGCATGCCGACTGCCATAGAGGAATCGGGTTTGGCCTTCACTGCGGCAGAAGGATGTTCGTCCATGGTGATGACTTGAGACGCAGGAATGATGGGCAGATCCAGGTGTCCGGCGTTTTGGCGCGCCAGTTCTTCCTCGATCACATCGCGTTGGCCGACCAAGGCGACAGGCAGGTGACGCTCTGTGACGGCTCGGATCGCACCGGCCAGCGGCGCGGTGGGGGCGTTGTCTCCGCCCATAACATCAAGGGCAATCTTCATGGGCGATCCAACACCTCTAGAATCTCGGGAACGATTTCATATTTCCCAAACGGAGGGATCAAATAGACGCCCTGGGCAAATTCCGAAAAGGTGAGCAGCAGCTCACGGGCTAGCTTGATGCCAACCTGCCGGCCCTGTTTGCCGGCCTTTCGCATTCGGTCACGAACGCTTTGCGGCAGAACGATGCCGGGAACCTCGTTGTGTAGGAATTCGGCGTGTGCCGCACTCTTCAAAGGAAGCAGCCCCACAAGCAGGGGAAGATGAAGCGGCCCGTAGCGCTCTTGATATGCCGCGATGAAGCGGCGAGCGACCTCTGGCTCGTAGAGGGGCTGGGTGAGTGCGAAATCTGCACCCGCTTCGATTTTGCGATGCAAAACGCGGGCTTCGCGTTGCAGATCGCGCGCGCCCATGTTCAACGCAACCCCCGTGAAGAAGCCGGTCGGCTGGCCAATCTCAGACCCCGCTTGGTCCAGGCCTTGATTGAGATGCTGCTTGATGATCTTCACCAACCCGGAGGGCACGACATCGTAGTTCGCCGCCGCCTCCGGGTAATCGCCGATGCTCGGCGGGTCGCCCATGACGACGAAGATGTTACGCACGTCCAAGGCATGAGCGGCGAGAAGATCACCTTGCACACGGAGGATGTTCCGTCCCCGTGTGGGGAAGTGCAGCACGGTTTCCACTCCCAGGTCTTGCTGAATCAGGTGGCAAGCTGCCCAGGGGCTCATCCGCATACGGGCCATGGGGCTATCGGCGACGTTGATCACGTCAACGTCGGCTTCGCGAAGCAAGCGAGCCGCGGTGAGCAGGTGGGCGGGATCGAATCCGCGCGGTGGGTTCATTTCCACGCTGACCACGAAACGTCCGGCGGCCAGCTTCTGGGCCAACCGGGTGGGGCTTTCGGGAGCACGTCGTCGCGGTTCCCACGTCGGGCGGGGTAGGGCGGCCGGCGGCAAGGGTTCGCGGGGCCGGACTGTCCCGTCCAGGGCAGCCCGCATGGCGGCGATGTGCGCCGGCGTTGTCCCACAACATCCGCCAATCAGGGTAGCCCCCGCGGCGGCGAACTGCGCGGCAAAGTCGCCGAAGTAATCGGGGGTAGCGGGGTACATCACGCGCCCGCCAATCCGTTCTGGCCAGCCAGCGTTGGGCTGTACGCTGAAGCTGGAATTGGGCAACTGTTCGGCCAGCGTGTGCAGCACTTCCAAGGCGCGAACGGGGCCGACCGAGCAGTTCAGTCCCAGCACGTCGACATCCAGGTCGCCCAGCTCTTGGGCCACTTCGGCCGGACTAAACCCCAGCGGTGTGCGGCCATCCTCGGCGTAGGTCATCTGGGCGACGATAGGCAGCGCGCAAACGCTGCGTGCGGCCAGGATCGCCTGGCGAATCTCGCGCAGGTCGGAGAAGGTTTCCAGGATGATCAAATCGGCTCCGGCTTTGGCCAGGGCAGCAATTTGTTCCGCAAAAATGGCTTGTACCTCGGCGGCCGTCAGCCGTCCCAGCGGCGACATACGTTGGGGCAGCGGGCCAACCGCTCCGGCGACCAGTGCGTCGCGGCCAGATTCTTGCTCCGCGCGGCGGGCCAGTTCTACACCGGCGGCGTTGATCGCCTGCAACTCATTTTCCAGCCCATATTCGGCCAGCTTGAGCCGGTTGGCGCCAAAGGTGTTCGTTTCGATGATATCCGCGCCGGCGTCCAGGTAGGCACGGTGTACCCGCAGCACCGTCTCCGGATCGGTACGGTTCAAGTTGTCGAAGCAACGGTCGAAAGGGAATCCTTGCGCATAGAGCATGGTTCCCATCGCACCGTCAACGAGTAAAGGCCCCTGATTGAGATTAGGTTTCATGGGCGTATTATACCATTATCTCCCCATCCGGGCAAGGATGGGGAACGTGCGCGGCAACTCTCTCAAATGAACCATGAAGACACGAAGAACAACCAGGTTGAATGTTTCGACGTTGGGACTGGAGTCTCGCGAAAATCATTTTGACCGTATCACACGGCATATTCAGCCACAGATTGCACAGATTTCCACAGATTTTTCATCTATTCTTTCTGGTTCTTCCGTGAAAATCCGTGACCATCCGTGGCAAAAGTAAAAAACGCCAGCGCCCAGGTTGGAACATTGGATAGGCCTGACGAGTAGGCCTTCTCGCTCGCCCCACTTGGCATACTTCGTGTCTTTATGTCTTGGTGGTAAGGGCAGGGTGTGAATGATTGCAAACGCAAAACTTTGACGGCCACCCTTCCAGAATTTGGCGTTTGTCTGCCAGGTGTGGTACAATACAATTATGCAACATTTCCTCTCTGGCCCTCGTATATACTATGTGGCACAGAATGGCTGACAATCGCTTAGTTTCTTAATAAGGAGGAAAGCAAAATGCCGTCGCTATTGGATCGCGTAGGAACATTGATTTCGGCCAATATCAATTTCCTGGTAAGCCGTGCATTGAAGGCCAACAATATGGCTGTTGTGGATGAGTACATTCGCCGCGTTGAGGACAACTTGGAAGCGCTGGAAGACGCCGCCGCAACCGTGGGCGGAGAAGCGAAGACGATGCACCGTAAGTATGAAGAGTTCCAGGGCAAGTCCAAGGAGTTGGATGGGAACATTGACCTCTTTTTGAAGGAAGGCAAGGAAGACCTGGCCATGGCCGCGCAAAGCCGCTATAACACCATCCAGCGGCTGGCCAAGACATACCATGAGCAGTCCGAGCGCCAGCAGTCCGAGTACCAGAAGCTGTTGGATGCCAAGCTCAAGCTGGAAGCGAGGTTGACCGAGGCCAAACAAGAGCGCGTCGAGCTTCAGGCTATGCTGGACCTGGCCAAGTCGAAGGAGCTGACGCACAAAGTGGTCGAAGGAGTCGCCGGCGTGACCACAGCCGAGGCCGGTATCAGCGATATCCGCGACGAGATCGAGCGCCGGCTGGACAAGGCCACGGCAGAGGGCGAGGTCGCTGCGTCCACCCTGGAACAGCAGATGTCCGAGGCCCTGGAAGAACACGCCCTCAGCTCTCAACTGGCCGAACGAAAGAAGCGGTTGGGCCTGGCGGAAGAGGCGTAGGGGGGGATTGTGTTGCGTGTTGCGTCTCCGAAATGATGAATGCGGAACGATGAATGATGAACGGAGTGAAACGTAATACGTAATGCGTAAGGACTTCATAACGGACAGCCTTACGCAACGCGCGCCACGTTTGTCTTGCATTTCGCCTTGCTCATGAGGCCAGCAATTAAACGGTAACCTCAACGACGAAGATGTACTTCGAAATCATTGGACAGATAAACGACATCGAAATTATTGCCGTTGGCAGTTCGATTCGAGACATTGCACAATTGCGAAAACAATATGGGGCTGGACGTTGGCGTAAGCTGAAAGGATTTGCCACGGTCTATCTCTCAAACGGCAACATGCGCAAAGCTGAAGTCCATTGGTACGAAGCACATGGCATTGGAAAGAAGCGAATGAAGATTAAACGATTCTTGGACTAGAAACTATGGAACAACAAGGTGTGAAGCCACAATTTGTCGTTTGCGTTCAGAATACAGGTTGCGATGACTTGGTGTTGGGACGAGTTTACCAAGTTCTACCGGATGAATCCGCCGCTCACGACTCGTATATCCGGGTGGTAGACGAGTCCGGAGAGGATTATCTGTATCCGGCGGACTACTTTGTATCCATAACCTTGCCCGAAGCGGCCGAGGGGGCTTTGTTGGTTACGACATCGTCCTACCTGACAGTTGCATGATGACCGGTATCTGGCAGTTGGAAATTATCCCAACACTTGCGAAGTTGCTGTACCGACCGATTTTACGGGCGTTGCAGCGACTTCCAGCCACCGAAAACTCGGTGTGTGGCTCCTGAAACGGGATTGCTCCGGCTCGATAATATCGAAGAAAGGAGGAAATCGTCCATGACAGCGTCAGTAATCGAAGTTAAAGACTTTCGTAAAACCTACGGTGATTTCGTTGCTGTGGACCGTATCAGTTTCGACGTAAAGCAGGGCGAAATATTTGGCTTACTCGGCCCCAACGGTGCTGGAAAGACCAGTACGCTGGAGTGCCTGGAGGGCCTGCGCATGCCGAACGGTGGTTCGTTACGGGTGGCCGGCATGGATCCGGCCAGCGAATCTCGCAAACTGCGCAACCTGATCGGTGTGCAGCTACAATCGGCGGGGTTGCCAGAAAGTATCACGCCGGACGAAGCCATAAAATTCTTCTGCGCCTATCACGACGTTGCGCCCCGTTTCGACTTGCTGGAGCGACTGGGCCTTGCCGAGAAACGGAACGCCCAGTTCTACGAACTTTCCACCGGCCAGCAACGTCGTCTGGCCCTGGCTTTGGCAGTAGCGCACAACCCCCAGGTGCTCTTTCTGGACGAACCGACAGCCGGTTTGGATGTAGCGACCCGCGTCGAGTTGCACGGCATGATGCGAGAACTACAAACCGCCGGGACCACAATCATCCTCGCAACGCACGACATGGCCGAAGCGGAACAGATGTCGGATCGCGTGGCCATCCTGCTGCAAGGAAAAACCGTTCACATCGGCACCCCGATGGAAATCACAGCTACTGGCGGGGGCCTGACAAAGATTTCTGTGCGCACGCAAGCATCCAGTTTGCAAGCCCCTGACATCACCTTTCCGGGTGTGAGCAAGCACATATCGAAAGCCGAGTACAGTATTTACTTCAGCTCGGATATCGGACGAACGGTATCAGCCATTATCACCTACATCGAGGCCCAGGAGGATACCCTGATAGACTTACGTGTGGAGCGACCATCCTTGGAAGACCGTTTCCTTGAAATCACCCATAACGGAGTTGCGCAATGAATGCGTTTATTCACCACTTCTCTTTTGAATTTCGAGCGGGTGTCCGCAACAAGCAGTTGCTGTTTATGAACTATCTGTTCCCCCTCGGTTTCTACCTGATGATGGGATTTGTTCTGGCGGATATCAACCCGCTCTTTCGGGAAGACATCATCCCGGCGATGGTCGTATTTGCTATCTTGGCCGCAACATTACTGGGGATACCCGATCCACTGGTCAATGCCCGCGAAAACGGCATCTTCCGCAGCTACAAGGTCAACGGAGTCCCTTCTCTCTCGATCCTGGTCATTCCGGCTTTGACGACCATTCTGCACCTGTTGATTGTGACCGTGCTCATCACGGTAACGGCCCCGCTGCTCTTTGGTGCATCCTTGCCGGTGAACTGGCTCAATTACGCCCTGATCTTCTTGGCGACGGCCCTGGCTTGCGCGGGGTTGGGTGTCCTGATTGGCGTGGTTTCTCCCAATTCACGCGTGACGGTACTCTGGTCGCAGCTTGTTTTCCTTCCATCTATGCTAATAGGTGGCCTGATGTTCCCATACAGTATGTTGCCCGAAGCGGCCGGAAAAGTCGCGCGGCTATTGCCTGCTACTCAGGCAATGAATGCGCTCAATGGGTTGGCGATGGGAAAAGTGGCCGATTTTTCCCCATGGGGTTCTGTCATCGCCTTATTCATTAGCGGCGTTTTGGCATTTGGATTGGCCGTCTATCTCTTTAGTTGGGACAGTCGCAACACAACGCGGCGCGGGCATCCTGCATTGGCATTTCTGGTTTTGCTGCCGTATGTTGCCGAAATGATGTCGCTTCTGTAACGCGAACGACCTCCCGAACTCTCCGAGCCTTTGGAAGGCCGTTCGCCTGATATGAATCTAAGGAACCGATGAACCGTACACGTATTGTTTTCATTTTGTTCGTGAGCCTGGCTGTGTTGGCCGTGGGAACGTCGCTGTTGGTGCAACGGCTGGGCAATCCGTTGCCCCAACCGGCCGCCACCACACTGGAAGTGCGCCTGGTCGTGGCCCTCCCCATTGAGCCGTGGGTCAGCCAAGCCGCCGAACAGTTCAACGCCGAAAAACATGAATTGGAAGGCAAGCCGATCCACGTGAGCATTACGCCGATGGATGGGCTAACCGCCATGGGGCGGTGGGAACGGGGCGAGATGGACCCGCCCCCCACGGCCTGGATTCCGGATAGCCGCTACCTTGTCGAGCTGGTCAACGCTGCACTCAAGGAAGGGCGGGGCCGCGATGTCTTCCTGACCGACGGGAAGTACCGTGCGCGCCCTGTAGTCGTTTCCCTCTTCTCGTGGGGAATCTACCAGAGCCGCAGCGACGTGCTGAAGGCCAAATACGGGGAAATCAACTGGCGCACGATTCACGATGCGGCTACGGCAAAGGGGGGCTGGCGCGACCTGGGCGGAAATGCGGATTGGGGTTATTTCAAGCTCGTTGTGCCCAACCCGCACAAGAACGTCGGCGGTCTGGCCGCCATGGTTGCTGCCGGCGGCGAGTACTTCGGCAAAACGAACCTCACCGTTGCCGACGTGACCGACCCGAAGTTTCAGGCATGGCTGCGCGAACTGATGGGCGCGGTTACCGATTTCTCCAGCCTCGGCAGCTACTCCGTCGAGAACCTGGCCCTCTTCGGCTATTCCATGGGCGACGGTGGCCAATTGCTGGAAAGCGACCTGCTGGTCAACATGCAAGGCATTCAAACGCGTTGGCAAGACCCCCTCGTCATCGTCTATCCCCAATATCTGACCTGGTTCGATTTCCCCTTCACCGTATGGATGGGGCCGGAGACCAGCGCAGAGGAAAAGAACGCCGCCCTTGCGTTTGAAAAATACTTGTTGTCACCGGAGATACAGAAACGGGCAGTCGCCCTGGGCCTACGACCGGCCAACCCGGAAGTGCCGGTCACGGAGGGGGACAGCCTGTTCGTTCGCTGGAAGGAGCAAGGAGCCCTGGCTGTTGTGCCTCGCACGCAAGCCATGCGCTCCCCCGACCGAGACATCCTCCTCGCTCTCCTTCGGTGGTTCGATTTGAACGTTGCCGGTGGATAGCGAGTTCCACGTGAGGAGGATGGCCAAATGAGCAAGGGGAAACGCCGCTCGCGCAGCGGCGCAACGGGGAACGGTTTCTTCAACCTTACGAACCGCAGCGTCACCTATGTTATGGTACTGGTCGCGGTGATCGCTTCGGCCTGCGCGCTTTGTACCGGCGGGCTGATCATCGCGGTCAAGGGTCTCGTCGTTTCGTCTCCCCCATCTACGAACGAAACGACCCTGACCGTGGCTTACTCGCCGGAGAAGGCGACACTCTTCCAGAGCCTGATCGAGAAGTTCAACGCGCAGGGCCTACAGGCGACCGACGGCAAGCCTTTGCGTGTGACCGGCGTGGAGATGGATCCGGAGGCGATGGTCGCGGCGGCGATAGCCGGACAGGTGCAGGCGATCACACCCGATTCTTCGCTGTGGCTTGATCAGGTGGACCAGGCCTGGCGACAGGAGCAGACTGGCGACGCACAATCGCAGTCGCTATCCAACGCGCTGGTCGGCGAGACCACGCGCTACGCGGTCAGCCCTGTGGTCATCGCCATGTGGGAGGACGTCGCCCGTCGTCTGGGCTACCCGGACAAGGCCATCGGCTGGCAAGACATCCTCCAGGAAGCGCGCCAGAACCCCGACTTCAAGTGGAGCCACCCCTCGACCTCCACGTCCAGCGGGCTGCTGGCGACGCTGGCCGAATTTTATGCCGGCGCCGGCCTGTTCCGCGATCTGACCAAAGAGGCCGCGCAAGCCCAAACGACCCTCGATTACGTGGCGGCCATGGAGAAGACGGTGCGCTACTACGGCGAGGGCGAGCTGGCCGTGATGGAACGGGCGCGAAAAGAAGGCCCCGCTTTTCTGGATGCCTTCGTGGTGCAGGAACAAATGGTGGTGGCCTTCAATCGGGAAGGGGGACCGGCAAAGCTGGTGGCGGTCTATCCCAAAGAGGGGGCGTTGTGGGAAGACCACCCGCTCGCCTTGCTGGAGCGGCCCGAGCTGACTGCGGCACAGCGTCTCACCTACGCGCGGCTGCGCGAGTTCTTGCTCTCGTCCGAGGTGCAGCAGCAGGTGCTGGCCGCCGGTTACCGCCCGGTTGACCTGAACATCCGACTCGACGGCCCGCAATCGCCGATCACGGCGGAGAACGGTGCCGATCCGGCGCAGCCGCAGACGACGTTGCAGATTCCGGGGGCGGCCGTGGTGCAGGTAGTCAAAGATGTGTGGTGGTACACCAAGCGGCACACCAATGTTTACCTGGTTGTGGACGTTTCCGGCAGTATGGATGGCGAGAAGCTCACAAACGTGCAAACTGCGCTGCAAACTTTCGTTGGCCAGATCAAGGGGGATGAAGAGCGAGTGGGATTGATCACCTTCTCGGAAACCCCACAAGTCGTTGTACCACTGGACAATTTGGGCAACAACCGTGAGGAACTACAACAGACCATTGCCGGGCTAGAGGCCAAAACACGCACCGCCCTGCTCGATGCCGTGGACCTGGCCTATCGAAAGCTGCAAAACGAAGCCGACAGCGAACGGATCAACGCCATTGTGGTGATGACCGATGGCAAGGAGAATGCGTCTCACATCAGCATGAGGTCGCTGGCCGGCGAAATCAAGGAGGGCAACAAGAGTGGTGTGCCGGTGGTCATCTTTGCCATCGCTTATGGGCGGGGGGCTGACACGAAAACGCTCCGCTCCATTGCCGAAGCGAGCGGCGGGCAGGTGCGCACCGGCGATTTGCAGACGATCCAGGGGCTGTACAAGATTCTCTCTACGTATTTTTAATATCGCGTGTTACATCGATTTCCCTGGAACGATAGAAACTGGCAAGTGTCCTGCGACAATGCGTACGGCTGTGCCATTCTTGATAGATTCACGGATGGAAAAGAACACGGATAAAAATAAAAAGAATCGGTGTTTCCTGGTATCCGTGAGTCAAAAAGAGGTTCTCTCATTTACGCAATACGCAGCACACAACACGAATTTTAAGGACGCATGGCTATGCCGCAAAACAACCTGGAGGAGCGAGCGTGGTGGGCATTGCTCTCCTATGCACTGTTTCGCTGGGAAAGTGGTGTCGTCATCGCCACGACGATCCTGCTGGCTTATTTCTACCCGCGCCCATTCGTGTGGTGGCCGGCGTGGGGATGGGTGCTGCTGGGCGCTGTGACCGAGGCGCTCATCGTCTGGACGAGTCTGACGGACGCCCGAACCGGCCAGCAGGTGGTGGCCGACATGCTGCACGAACGCTACAACCCGTCGCGAATTCACACGAAGGACTATCGCCGGCAGATGGAACGCGCCCTGACCTATCGCCGGCGCATTGACGAGGCCATACAAGCGAATCCGGCCGGCGTGCTCCGCGACCACGTGGGAGACAAGGTGGGGGAACTGGAAACGTGGCTCGATTCGATCTATCGCCTGGCCCAACGACTGGACCGCTACGCCCGCGATACCCTGATCCAGGAGGACCGGGCGGCCGTGCGTGCCGACTTGCGGGAGTTGCAAGCCCACCTGCACCACGAGCAATCGTCCGATGTGCGCACGGAGATCGAGCAGGCCATCGCGCAGAAGAAGACACAGCAGGAAACATTGGAAAAATTGCAGGACACGATGGACAAGGCGGCATACCAATTGGAAACGACGGTATCGGCACTGGGCACGGTCTATTCCCAGATTCAATTGGTCGGTGCGCGCAAAGAAGAGGGCGGTCGCGCCGAGCGATTGCGCCAGGACATCGCCGATCAGGTCAACAGTTTACAGGACTTGCTGGCTACCATGGATGAAGTGTATCGGTCCAGTAGGCAGTAACATCTGACATCTGAAAAAGGAGTAACAGGATGTTTCGACGTTTGATTGTACTTTTCGCCCTGGCAGTGCTTGTCGCGGCCTGTGGGCCGTCCAAGCCAAAGGGCGAGGTGATCGTCTATGTGGCCGCACCCCTTTCCGGATGGCAGGCCGAAGGGGGCCAGACCGTCGTGGGTGGTGTCCGTTTGATGGCGGATCAGTTGAACAAGAGCGGCGGTTTGTTGGGATACACCGTGCGCGTTGAAGCGGTGGACGACGAGGCGGACAGCGACGTTGCCGTGCAGGTGGCCGAGAAAGTGAAAGCAGCTCTGGCTCGTGGCGACAAGGTCATCGGTGTGGTTGGGCACTACAACAGTGGCCAAACCCTGGCCGCCATGGAGGTCTACAAAGACTTGCCGATCATCGTCATCACACCGACGGCCAGCGACGTTTCGATCACCAAAAAAGGGTACAAGAATTTCTTCCGGGTCAACGCCACCGATGCGGCACAAGGGCCTTTCGACGCTCATTATCTCGTCGAGCAACTTGGCGCGCAACGGGTTGCCGTCGTCTTCGCCGACAACGAGTATGGACGGGGGCTGGGCAAACAGGTGGCCGATTCCTTGCGGCAGATGGGCCACCCACCGGTCGCCGAAATCGAGATTCACGAAGGGGCCGCCACCCAGAAGAAGGCAATCGCCGTGATCCAGGAAGCGAAGCCGGATGCTGTGTTCCTGGCCGGCTACGAGACCGAAGGCTACGTCCTGTTGCCGGAGCTGCGCGCGGCCGGTGTGGATGTCCCCTTCCTTTGCGGCGATGGCTGCTTCGTCTACGCCTTCATTGACGAGTCGGGGCTGGCCGCCGAGGGGACCTACGTCAGCGCCATCACGCCCGATACCCGCGCCGTCACGGATAATGCCTGGTGGAAGGCGTACCAGCAGGTGGAAGCACGCGACCCAGGCACCTACAGCGCAGCAGGCTATAGCGCCATGCACGTCCTGGCCGAAGGGATCAAGAAAGCCGGCTCGTTCGATGTGACAAAAGTCGAGCAAGCTTTGCACAGCCTGGATATGAAATCGCTGGTGGGACAGATCCGGTACAACGCACAGGGCGACTTGCAAGACCCGAAAATCTTCATCTTCCAGGTAAAGGGGGGTGCGTTCGGACAGGTCTTTCCCGCGCCGTGATGGTCTGTGACGGCAAGGTAGCGGGCGTACGGCAAGAGAGGTGACGTATGGATTGGCTGCGCATAGCCCTAGCCCAGATCAACACCACGGTCGGCGACTTGCCGGGCAACGTGGCGAAGATTTCGGCCTATCTGGATTTGGGTCGGGAGGCCGAAGCCGACGTCGTCGTCTTCCCGGAGATGACCATCACCGGCTACCCTGCTGAAGATTTGTTGCTCAAACCCGATTTCATCGAAGCAAACCTCCAGGCGCTGGAGCAAGTCGTTGCTGTCACGCAGGGCGTGACCGCCGTCATCGGCTTTGCGGGGTGCAACGGCGGCGACATCTACAACGCGGCGGCGGTAGCACACGACGGGAAACTGGCCGGCGTCTATCACAAGCGCTACCTCCCCAATTACGGCGTGTTCGACGAAGATCGCTACTTTCAGGCCGGCGAACGGTTGCCCGTTTTTGTGCGAGACGATGTGGTGTTTGGCGTTAGCGTTTGCGAGGACATCTGGTATCCGAGCGGCCCTCACGAAGAGCAGGCGCTGCGTGGCCACGCGCAAATCCTCGTCAACATCTCGGCCTCGCCCTACCACGCCGGCAAGGGCCAATTCCGCGAACGAATGCTGGCCACGCGGGCAGCCGACAACGTCGCTGTAGTTGCCTTCTGCAATCTGGTGGGCGGTCAGGACGAACTGGTATTCGATGGGGAGAGCGTTATCTTTGATCCCTGCGGCGACCTCATCGCCCGCGGCAAACAGTTTGCGGAAGACCTGGTGGTTGCCGACATCTCCCTCTTGCAAGTGTTCCGCCAACGTTTACACGATCCGCGCCGGCGAAAAGAGCGCTTGCCCGCAGCGGCAGCCGGCAGCGCCATTGACCGCATCACCTTGCACCCCGTCCCTCGTCACGGCGACCGCCGCAAACAGCGCGTGCCATCCTGCCCTTCCCTGCTCCCCCTGGACGCGGAAATCTACGAAGCACTGCGGCTGGGCACACGTGATTACGTCCGCAAGAACGGATTCCAGGACGTGGTGATCGCCCTCTCCGGCGGAATTGATTCCGCGTTGACGGCCACAATTGCCGCCGACGCGCTCGGCCCGGAACACGTGGTTGGGGTTTCCATGCCGTCGGTTTTTTCGTCGGAAGGCAGCAAGGATGATGCAAAGCAACTCGCGGAGAATCTCGGGATTCGTTACCTGACCATCCCGATTCAAAGTGTCTTTCAGGCCTATCTGGACATTCTGCAGACGCCTTTTGCCGGCACGGAGCCGAATGTTGCCGAGGAAAACTTGCAGGCGCGTGTGCGAGGCAACCTGCTGATGGCCCTCTCCAACAAGTTCGGGTGGCTGGTGCTCACGACGGGGAACAAGAGCGAGCTCAGCGTTGGGTATGCCACGTTGTACGGGGACATGGCCGGCGGATTTGCCGTCATCAAGGATGTGCCCAAGATGCTCGTGTACAAACTGGCCCGCTACCGCAACACGCTGTCGCCCGTGATCCCGGAAAACTCCCTGACCAAACCTCCCTCTGCGGAACTGCGCCCGAACCAAAAGGACACGGATAGCCTGCCGCCATACGAAGTGCTGGACCAAATTCTCCATGCGTACATCGAAGAAGATCAGGGTGTCGCCGGCATCGTCGCCGCCGGTTTCGATGCGGAAACGGTGCGTCGCGTTACGCGGATGGTAGATCGCAACGAATACAAACGGCGACAGGCTCCACCGGGTGTGAAGATCACGACTCGCGCGTTTGGCAAGGATCGCCGTCTGCCGATTACCAGCCACTACGGGCGGGAAACGTAAGCTGTCCCCCCGTTCAAATCAACTACCAAGACACGAAGTATACGAAGCAGAGCAATCGAGAAAGCCTACTCGCCAGGACTATCCAATGTTCCAACCTGGACGCTGGCGTTT
>CAZFFM010000010.1:0-24758 GCA_964517425.1 uncultured Ardenticatenales bacterium
TATCATTTGACTGAACCATGACCTTTCGGTAACATTATCATTTGACTTGACACGGTGGGCGCGGAAGTTTCGGGTGGCCGTCAAAGTTTTGCGTTTGGCAGGCAGCGGATGAATCGCGCTGCCTGGGTAAGCATTAGCGTTACGGCTCGCAGCCTCGTCCCCGAGGGCGTTGCCTGCCACGCAATATCGCCCAAGACACCAAGGCGCGAAGTATACGGCGTGGGGCAAGCGAGAAAGCCTACTCGCCAGGCCTATCCAATATCCTAACCTGGACGCTGGCGTTTCTTACTTTTGCCACGGATTACACGGATTTTCACGGAAAAATCAGAAAGAATAGATGAAAATCTGTGGAAATCCGTGCAATCTGTGGCTGAAAATGCCGTGTGATACGGTCAAAATGATTTTCGCCAGACTCCAGTTCCAACGTCGAAACATTCAACCTGGTTGTTCTTTGTGCCTTCGTGTCTTCGTTGTTCATTTGAGAGAAATATGACGCACACCCCAGAATTCGACTTCTGGCAGAAGTCGAATTCTGTTTCCCAAAAATGGCAAAATATGGTATAATAAAGGAGTTGAAAGGAGTGAGCGTTGAGCATTATAGACACACTTTCTGCAGGTTTTGCAACGATAACCCGGCGCCCCTGGCTGATTTTTCTTTCCCTCATTCTCGATGGTTACCTTTGGTTTGGCTCCCGCCTTTCGGCCTTACCCTACATCGAGTCGTCCGTCAAATCTTTTGTATTACCGAAGATGCAGATGGACGTAGCGACGATGGAACAACAATGGGCCATTGTTCGCGAGGCATTGTTGACCATAGGACGCCAAGAGAACTTCTTTTCACTGATAGCCAGTGGTCCGGTCAGCGTGCCAAGCCTTCTTGCCGGTATGCCGGCCATGAACACATCTTCATCTGAAATCGTTATTCGGAGTGGAGCGGTATTTTGGGGCGTGGTCGTCCTGCTCACCGTAGTAGGGTTGTTCTTGGGATGTATCTATCTCGGCTTACTAGCCCAATCTGTGCGTGATGATCACATTGATATCGGTCGCTGGCTCCGTCGTGTGTGGATACACTGGATCCGGTTGCTGGTGGTGGGCATTTTCTTGATTCTGGCGGCTGCCGGATTGATCGTGCCGTCAATGTTTTTGATTGCCCTTGTTTCTCTTGTCAGTCCGGCGGTGGGGACATTTGTCTCCACAGTTTTCGGCTTGGGCCTTTTGTGGTTCGGAATTTGGATAGCTATACATCTTTTTTTCGTGGCCAGTGCAGTCATTCTGGGTGAAAGTGGCCCGTGGAGCGCAGTATGGAACAGTTTTCAGGTGGTGGCGCGCAACTTTTGGCCTGCGTTGGGACTGATCGTCCTGATCACCGTGATTAGCGATGGGCTATTCCTGGTCTGGTCGCGCCTGACGACAACCGCATGGGGCGTTACTATTGCTGTCATCGGCAACGCCTACATCGGTGCCGGGCTGGCTGCTGCAACCCTGATCTTTTATCAGGAACGCCACAAGATGTGGCAGGAGGCTGTTGTCGCGCTGAAAGAAGAAGATGAGCAGTGAGGATAATGTTCAAGAGTAATCGAGGTTCACGCAACCCACAACCCGCAACATAGGAGGTATCTCGTTTGGCAAAGAAGACACAACAAAGCTATGGGGCAAAAGACATCCAGGTTCTGGAAGGGCTGGAAGCTGTACGCCGCCGGCCTGGTATGTACATTGGCAGCACGGACATCCGTGGACTGCACCATCTGGTATATGAAGTCGTAGACAATTCCATTGACGAGGCCCTGGCCGGCTACTGTACGCGGGTGGACATCGTCATACACGAGGATGGCTCGGTCACAGTTGCCGACAACGGCCGTGGCATTCCGGTGGACATCCAGCCACAAACTGGCCGATCTGCACTGGAGGTAGTGCATACTGTACTCCATTCAGGCGGCAAATTTGGTGGCGAGGGTTACAAGGTGGCTTCCGGTCTGCACGGTGTCGGAGTCTCAGCAGTCAACGCCCTCTCTGCCTGGCTGGAAGTAAAAGTGGGGCGCGATGGAAAGCTCTACCGCCAGCGTTACGAGCGTGGCATACCGGTAACACCCGTAGAAAAAGTCGGCACAGCAAAAGGCACCGGCACCACGACAACTTTCATGCCTGACCTCGAAATCTTTACCGGGGGCATTGACTACCGGTTCAACACCCTGCTGCAACGATTCCGTGAAATGGCCTTCCTCACGCGGGGGCTGACAATTTATTTCAAAGACCAGCGCCACGACGACGAGATGACCTTTTACTTTGAGGGGGGGATCGTTTCGTTTGTGCGCTATCTGAATCACAGCCGCAAAGTGCTGCACTCGCCAGTCTACATTGGAAAGCAGGTGGATGACACCTACATTGAAGTGGCCCTCCAATATACGGACAGCTATGCCGAGTCGGTGTTCGCCTTTGCCAACAACATCAACACCGTCGAAGGGGGCACACACCTGACCGGCTTCCGCTCGGCCCTCACCCGCACCCTGAACGACTACGCGCGAAAACAGGGCCTGCTCAAAGACAGCGACCCGAACTTTTCCGGCGAAGAGGTGCGCGAAGGACTGACCGCTATCATCAGCGTCAAGTTGCGCGACCCACAGTTCGAAAGCCAGACCAAGATCAAGCTGGGCAATGCCGAAGTCAAAGGGCAGGTGGAATCGGTCGTCAACGAAGCGCTATCGGCCTTCCTGGAAGAGACTCCGAGAGACGCCAAGGCCATCATCCAGAAATCGCTCACCGCTGCACGAGCCCGAGCGGCCGCCCGCAAAGCTCGCGACCTGGTGATCCGCAAGAGCGCCCTGGAAAGCATGACCCTGCCGGGCAAGCTGGCCGACTGCTCCAACCGCGACCCCGAACAAACGGAGTTATACATCGTCGAGGGCGACAGCGCCGGCGGGTGTTTTTGCGGGGATACAAAATTAGCGCTGGCCGACGGTCGCCACTTGAGCTTCAAGGAGATTGTGGAGGAGCAAAAGCAAGGGATTGAGCACTTCTGTTACACAATCAGACGAGATGGCAGGATCGGCTTGGAGAAAATCGCCGCCCCGCGACGTACTAGGAAGAATGCAGAAGTAGTGAATGTTACTTTCGACAATGGACAGGAGGTTGTTTGTACACCTGATCATCAGTTTATGCTGAGAAATGGAACGTATCGGCAAGCAAAAGACCTGATGCCTTCTGACTCTTTGATGCCCCTGCGTACCAAATTGTCAGACATAAGTGAACCCGGAATAACAATACAGGACTATGAGATGGTTTGGGACCCAAAATCGGAGTCCTGGCTCTTCACGCACATCATGGCAGACTGGTATAATCTGTGGAAGGGGAATTACCACAAGGGTACGCGGGAACATTGTCATCACGTTGATTTCGACAAGCACAACAATAACCCCACGAACCTTGTCCGGCTAGATGTAGACGAACACATGGCCCTTCATCGCAAGCACGTTGAAAAGACATTGCACCAACCGAAGATCAAAGAAAAATGTCGTCGGGTTCGACGCTCAGAAGCATATCGAGCAATGATGAGCGAGCGGATGAAGCAACCAAAAACGCGAGAAATCCTTTCCGCGCAAGCACGGGAACAGTGGGCAGATGAAGAATACAAACAATATATGGTAGAGAAATGGTTGGAGTTCTATAATACGAACGAGGAGTATCGCCAGAGCGTTCTAGAACGACTGAACCGAGCGCAGCGAGTATATTGGGAACAGGAGGAAAATAGGGCCGTTCAGGCAGAACGGGTGAGAAGATACTTCGAAGAGAACCCACAAGCCAGAGAAGAACTCTCAGAACTGGCAAAAAGACAATGGCAAGACGAAGATCTATTGGCTTGGCGCGCACAGAAAACCCACGAGCAGTGGCAGTACCCGGAGTATCGCCGTCAGCACAGTGCCAAGGTAAAGCAGTGGTGGCAAGAACATCCTGAACATAGTGACAAACTGACCGAAGCGGCACGGTGCACCTGGGCCGATCCGGAGAAGAGAAGTCGGATACTAGAGGCCGTCGGCAAATGGCGAGAAACGACCTCATCGGAGGAAAAGGGACGCTATATCCGTGAGGGAAACAGGATCAAAGCTCTTCGCATCTTGAACGCAGTGCTGGAAGCGGTGGACGTGCGTGAAGCATATGAGCAGTTGCGTCTGAAGACAGCGCCAACGGCTCTGCGTTATGACCGTCTCCTGGAAGAACACTTTGCAGGAGACGCGCGACGGATGCACGAAGCGGCCGAGAACCTGAATTGCAAAGTACTGGCCGTGCAGCCGCTTCCAGAACGTAGAGATGTCTATGACATTACGGTGGAACACTCCCATAACTTTGCGTTATCCGCCGGCGTCTTTGTCCACAACAGTGCCAAGCAGGGCCGCGACCGCCGCTTCCAGGCCATCCTTCCGTTGCGTGGCAAAATCATCAACGTGGAAAAGGCCGGCATGAACAAGATACTGAACAACAAAGAGGTACAGTCACTCATCTCTGCCCTGGGCACCGGCATTGGCGACCAGTTCGATCTGAGCAACTTGCGATATGGCCGCGTCCTGGTCATGACCGACGCCGACGTTGATGGAAGCCACATCCTCACCCTGCTGCTTACATTTTTCTTCCGCCACATGGAGCCGTTGATCGAAAACGGCCATCTTTACATCGCGCAACCACCGCTGTACCGCATTCAAGACGGCAAGAAAGAGCTATATGTGTATTCTGACGAAGAAAAAGACAAAGCCTTGAAGCGAACGAACAGCAAAAACCCCGGCGTGCAGCGATACAAGGGCCTTGGTGAAATGAATCCTGAACAGCTTTGGGAAACCACCATGAATCCGGAAAAACGTGTCGTTCTGCAAGTGACCATCGAGGACGCAGTACAGGCCGACCATACATTCGACATGCTGATGGGCAGCGCTGTGCCCCCTCGGAAACGCTTTATCCAGACCCACGCCAAAGCAGTGCGCAATCTGGACATATAAATTCGACGAAAGGAGCTGTAGCCATGACTTACACAACCGTGCAAGATTTGTTCTCCGCTCTCGCGGGAGTTGTAGAAGTAACTGATGACAAGGTATCTATCCAAGACGAGGGCGCGCTGCGTTCCACAGCAATCGACACCTTGGTATGGAACGCTACCTTTGCCGACGGTGCAGTGCGCGATACTGCCCGCTGGCTGATTTGGGAATTGGGACAGATTACCGGGGCGCGGCCCGCCTCGATCCACGAGCTTTACCTCGCCCGTGGCGAGGGCCGGTGGGAAGGGGCAACTGT
Source organism: uncultured Ardenticatenales bacterium (assembly GCA_964517425.1). Taxonomy (GTDB): domain Bacteria; phylum Chloroflexota; class Anaerolineae; order Ardenticatenales; family JAADHH01; genus JAADHH01. The sequence continues at coordinate 5,275 of CAZFFM010000010.1, forward strand.
GCCGGCAATCAACTTGCGCGGCATGACCTACGAAGCAGGCCGGGCCGTTTTCCGCGCTGCGAGCCGCCTGAACGTCGGCGCATTGATTCTGGAAATCGCCCGCTCGGAAATCGGCTATACCATGCAACGCCCCGCCGAGTACACCACCTCTGTTCTGGCCGCCGCGATCAAAGAAGGCTTCACCAGCCCGATCTTTCTGCAAGGCGACCACTTTCAGGCCAAGGCCAAGGTCTTCGCCAAAGACGCAAATGCCGAGCGCACCGCTATCCAGCAACTAATCCGCGAAGCGATCGAAGGCGGCTTCTACAACATTGATATTGATGCCTCGACTCTGGTAGACCTGAGCCAGCCTACACTTGAAGAGCAGCAACGTACGAACTACGAGCTAACCACAGAATTCACCGCATTCGTTCGCGGGGAGGAGCCGGCCGGCGTGACCGTTTCCCTCGGCGGCGAAATCGGCGAAGTTGGCGGGAAAAACAGCACCGTCGAAGAGCTAACGGCCTTTTTGAGTGGCTTCAATCGCACGCTCGACCAGATTGCCCCCTCCGCGCCCGGCCTGAGCAAAATCAGCGTGCAGACCGGTACCAGCCACGGCGGAGTCGTCCTTCCCGATGGCACGCTGGCAGATGTCAAGGTGGATTTCGACACGCTGCGCAACCTCTCCGCTGCGGCACGGGAGCAGGGGTTGGGGGGTGCCGTCCAACACGGCGCGTCCACGCTGCCGCCGGAGGCCTTTGGCCACTTCCCCGCTACTGAAACGCTGGAAATCCATCTGGCCACCGGCTTCCAAAACATCATCTACGATTACGAAGGCCTGCCCGATGAATTCCGTCAGAAGGTGTACGCCTACCTCAAAGATGCACACGCAAATGAATGGAAACCGGAGCAAACCGAAGAACAGTTCATCTACAAAACCCGCAAGAAGGGTTTTGGCCCGTTCAAAGAAGAATGGTGGAGTCTGCCGGACGACATTCGTGCGGGGATTGGCCGGCGACTCGAAGCCCAATTTGCTTTCCTCTTCGAGAAGCTGAACGTGCCCAACACCACAGAACTTGTCACCCAGATTGTGACTATGCCAACGGTTCACAAACCGCGGCCATAGTGTTCTATCAACCATGAACTGCTGGTGGTGATCCGCAGGACATCGCTCCCGCCGGTTTGCGGAACCGGTGGGAGCGATGCGGTCTGTTTGATAGACGTTATCGATATTACGCAATTGCTCAATTGGCGACCGATGGGCTATCGCTATTGGTAACTGTTCAGCACCCCCTGAATCTGCCACGAATTGCACGAATTACACGAAAAAAGCAAAAAATTCGTGGCAAGAAAGCGCTTGAAGCAGGTGTTTCCAGGGTAGTCCCTGAACGCTTACCGCTATTGTAGCCGATGTCAAGGCGCGCAGCGAGCGAATCTGTCACGGCCAGGCACGGTGTGAGCGGCCTGTTGTACCGCCGCGACTCAAGAATTGTCAACCATTCAAATCTGTGCTATAATCCTGCACATTAACCTTAAAAGTGATAGTGTTCAAGGAGTGAAAAATGGATGATGCCGGGCCGGTGCAGCGCGCACCTTGGTTCGATCTCTTCATGAGTTTCCTCCTCGCAGCATTTCTGGTGGGTGGGCTGTTTTCCGGCTATCTTTTCTATCAGACGGTACGCCGGGTTGTTGCGCACAACCAGCTCCCCCCACTGCCTCATCTCGGTGGTGTGGCTCCTGCCCCACCTTCTTCTTCCCAAGGCACCCAGCCTCTTGGTGCTACAGAATCTGGTTCACCGAACACAGGCGGACCCTCTGCCCCCCTGGAATATCGCCAGGAGCGGGTGAACGTGCTGCTCATGGGTATTGACAAGCGAGAAGGCGAAGTTGGTCCTTGGCGCACAGATACGATGATTCTTCTCACGATAGATCCGCGCCAACGGACAGCCGGCATGGTCTCCATCCCGCGAGATTTGTACGTGACGATCCCTGATTTTGGTATCGGTCCGATTCAGAGTCGGATCAATACGGCCTTCTTCTATGGTGATCTACGCCATTATCCGGGAGGAGGGCCGGCCCTGGCCAAGGAAACCATTCGCCGCAATCTTGGGATTCCTGTTCAGTACTACGTGCTGATTGACTTTGAGGGCTTCCGAAAACTGATCGACCTGGTCGGGGGTATCGTGGTAGATGTTCCAAAAGAGATTCTGGACACAAGTTACCCGGATGGCAACCGTGGAGTCATGACCGTGCATTTCCAGCCGGGCGTACAGCACATGAGTGGCGTACAAGCCTTGCAATATGCCCGTATTCGTCACGATGGTACGGACTTCACGCGTGCAAAACGACAGCAACAGGTGATTCTGGCCATTCGCAATCGCGTGCTGGACAAGAACCTGCTCACCGACATGACTCCAACCAAACTGCTCGACATTATGCGAACGTTTGGCAACACAGTGAAGACCGACATGCCTATCGAAGACGGCATTTTCCTCGGCCAGATCGCGCGTGACATTCCCCCAGAATCGATCCACCGGTTGGTGATTGACGAAAACATGACCGAGTACTATGTCACGGAGCAAGGCGCACAGGTTTTGCGTCCTAAATGGGATCTGATCCGTGCCGGCATGGCACCCATCTTCAGCGATGCCGCTCCGGTGGCCGCTGTGACGCCATACCCATCCACGGTGCCCGGAGAAACGACCTGGGAGGGCGTCAACATTGAGGTGCGCAATGGCACGCAACAACTTGGCGTTGACCAACATGCCGCACTCTCCTTGCAGAACCTGGGGTATACGGCTCATGCCACAGGGTATGCGGACCGGCAGGATTATGCACGAACGTCAATCATCGTGTACGGCGATAAACTGTACACTGCGCGACGTCTGGCCCAGTTGCTCAACGTTCAGGTGGAAGACCTCCAACATTTTCCGGCCCACCAACCCGATCAGTCCGACCAGCCAGACATCATTCTAATTGTAGGGCAGAACGCGTTGCAAACTTCACTTCTTCAGTGAGGAAAGCAACAGCCGGACGTTCCAGTGTCCACAGACGGCCACCTGGCAGATTGTTGTAGAAAGCATTAGGCGATTAGCGACAAAATTCTCGTACACAAGCCTGCTAGCAGCCTGTCGGAGAAAGAACAAGGGGACACAGATTTGCAGGATTAACACAGATTTTCCGATGATTTGGTCTGAACATCTGTGTTTCTCTGTGAGAATCTGTGTCCTATAAGAGAAATTCAGACTTCTCCGACAGCCTGCTAGAAGGGCAGTCCCAGAGCTGCGGTGATGGCCGCTCGAACGGTGTCCATCATCATGATCTCCAGAAAAGCCAGCCCCACGCCGGTCACGAGTGGTATGGAAACTTCCCGCCAATTCTTAGCGCGGTTTTCCATGCGGAGAAATATGGTTGCCAACACCGTGTTTGTGGTTGATAACAATAGTACTACCCCTGCAGTGCTGGTCACGGCGATGGGATAAAACAGCAACGGTATCTCGGCAGACACCAAAGGTATCAAGGCCAGTGCCGACAGTAGAAAAGGCCAGAAGCTGCGCCAGTCCGGCAATACGGGTTTGTCCGAGGGAACTTGCCAGACCGTTACGTGGAACAGCGGAGTCACGATGATGGCTAACGACATGCCGGCCAGCAGGCCGGTGGTCAAGCGCAACCAGTTTTGTGGCTCGTAAAGGTGGGGTAGCGAGGGAAAGAAACTGGCCAGATAGGAATTTGTGCCGTCGAAGGCCATCAAGGCGATGAAGCCCAGGAGAACAGTAAGGATCGACACGGGCGGCATTTGCCCTGGACGTCCACGGCGCACGAGAAACAACCCGCTCAACGTGTAGAACGCTCCCAGGTAGATGCCGGTACAACGAGCACAGAGAGGGAGTTGCCGGCCCCCCAGGTGAAACGAGTGAGAAGGCAATTGGTGACACACAGCATACCCCACCAAATAGGTTTTCCCCACGACGTTCCAAGGAGGGCGGAGGAAGAATAGGGCCAGTATGCCCAAGGCCAGCGCCACCGCACCCCAGCGCGTTATGTTGCTAAGGCGAAGTCGAGGGAAAACGACCGAGAGGTCTGGCTGCGGCTCAGTCATCGTATCGCGTGTTTCGATGTTTGCCCAAAATTGGTGGCAAGGGAGGAATAACCATGCGCATTGTCCTTCAGCGAGTCAGCCGTGCGTCCGTCGCCGTTGATGGAAAGATGGTAAGCGAAATCGCCTGTGGACTATTGTTGCTGGTGGGAATCACGCACGGCGACACAGAATCGGTCGCCGAAGCGTTGGCCCGTAAAGTGGCAAACCTGCGTATCATCGAAGACGATGCCGGCAAAATGAATCTCTCTCTTTTGGATGTGCAAGGCGCGGCCCTTGTCGTCTCGCAGTTCACGCTCTATGCCAGCACGCGGCGCGGACGACGGCCCGGCTTCACCGAGGCGGCGGCTCCCGAGACTGCCGAACCGTTGGTGGCCCGCTTCGCGAACGCGCTGCGCCGCGCCGGCGTAATCGACGTGCAGACCGGCGTCTTCGGCGCGCACATGCTCGTGGAGTTAGCCAACGACGGTCCGGTCACCCTGATTCTCGACTCGCCTGACATCTGACTGTCGGTTGCGTAGCGGCCGGCCATTTGCGCAATGAGCAAGAAAGAGCGGCCACGAATCGCACGAAAAGTTCAACAACGAACGTCTTTTTCGTGCAACTCGTGGCCGTCGCTTTTGCTTTCAGTTGGCCGGAGCGTCAGGACTTGGGAATGACCGGCAGGTACAAGTGCCAGATGCCCGGCGTTGGGCCGCTCCTGTCAATGGGACACATGGCAACAGCGTAATCAGCCTTGACCTTCACGTCCTTCCCTTGGTACGGGAGGTATTTTGACGCAAGGTCTGCTGCGAAATTGTGTCCCTCGAACTGGGCCACTTCGCTGTAATTCTGGATGTAGTTCACAGGCCCAAACAAAGTCCAGGGCACGGGGAAGTCACGCGCCTCATACAAGTCGTGAGAGATCATCTGGGAATCATTGTGTACCAGGTGGTCTGCCGTGTGGGTGGGATGGGCAGGCAACACCCGGCCAGGGCCTCCCTCCTCGGCTCGATCGAAGAAGGGATCGCTAAAGGCCACGTATCGCTGGGCTCCGCAAACGCCGGGGACGGTTACGTAATGCCCTCCCATACGCTTCCACTGACCGCTATCCACTTTCTGCCAGAAGCCCAAAAGGACAATGACGTCGCAACTTCGTTCCACCTGAGAGACAACCCAATCCCAGCTAGGTTCTTTCACAACAGAAATCACGTAACCGTTGCGCACGCCCTGATCCTGCAGATAGCCGTCGATGCCGCTGACCATGTCTTCCAGGAGAGTGCCGGCGTGTGGGTCTCCGGTGCGCTGGCCGTCGGTATCCATGCGATAGGCCAACTCCTCGACGAAGGGAGCCACATTTTGCGTTCCATGATCGTCCCATGCTCCGAAGGCTTCGAGCAGGGGATAGTGATCACTGATCGAGGGAGGTGCAACAGGGCTGGGTTCAAACTTCGAATCGTACCACCACATCGAGTTTGCCCAGGCCACAGGCCCGTCGTATGACCAGGTATTGCTCACCGGATTGGTCCAGCCGACCTGGTGCTGGTCAAAATCGGGCACGCCGTTTGGCGCATAGTCCCCCCATCCGCCCGCTTTCCAGAAGCATTGGTCGGGCGGCGGTGGCGTGATCGTCGGGGATGGCGTGGGCGTGGCGCTGCCGGTCGGGGTGGGGCTGGGGGTAGCCGTGGCGGTTTCGGTTGGCGTGGGGCTGGGGGTAGCCGTAGCAGTTTCGGTCGGTGTCGGTGTGGGCGTATAACAGCCAACTGTCTTCATCGTCGTGGAGGCCGTTGCGGAAGCGGGGTCGGTCTGGTCGGAATCGACCGTGGCCTGGTTGACGATGACATCGCCGGCGTTGAGGAACGCGCTCGTTTGCACTTCCAGCCATGCTTCCCAGCTCTCTCCAGCTCCCAAGGGGCCAACATCCCAAGTGACGGTGTCGCTATTCCATGATCCGACGCCACCATTTGTGGCACTCTCGAAGCGGGTATCAGACGGGATTTGGTCGGTGATGACAACGCCGCTCACCGGGGTATCCCCCTGGTTCGTTATGTAGATGGTGTAGCGCTGCCGCCAGGTAACACACAAGGGATCGTGCCAATCCACTTTGGTGATCAAAATCTGACCTCGACCTCCAATGGTGGTGGGAGTGGGAGTGGGGGTGGAGGTAGAGGTGGGGCTTTGGGCATAAACGGCAGGCAACATGATCAGGGCCAAGACAACTACGATGAAGGGTGCTAGAAGCAAACGATGTTTGGTCATCTTTCTTCTCCTCTCCTACTATTACGGGACGGACAACGTGCTGTGGCGCACAACCAAATGCATGAAAGTCTGATTGAAGGGGTACACTTCTCAACGTTATCCGACCTTACTATGATATGATATTAAGATGAATATTCGATGAATGCAATTGCGTTTAAGCTGACAATCCTTTCATCTTGAGCAAATTGGGCCAATCTCACCCCTGATCCTTCAAGGACTCCCCTGAAAGAAGTCGATCAGAGGCCCGTCCTCGGGCCGATTTCCCGCACCCGAAGACGGGTACGGGAGCTTTTTTCAGCAGAGTCTTTAAGGGGATTCAGGAGAATCGTCATGAATATCTCGCCAAAGCAGCCAGGATGCCAGAAGGGCCAGGGCCAACAAAGCGCCTGTTGTGCGCCAGGGCAAGGGGGCTAAACCGCTTGGAACGACAACCCCATCGATCTCGGCGCGAAGACCGGCGCTCCGGCTGTCACGTTCATTGCTTACGGTCAAGGTTGTGTGATGAACGCCTGGCCCTGCGTTGCGAATCAATGGGATGTGTTGTTGCCATGCCCGCTGTGGTGCATATAGATTGATGTAGGATCGTCCGGCGTCGTCGCGTGGCAGCCCAGACACTGGATGGCCATCAAGCACAACCCATAAGATTCCAGAATCCGGGTTTGGGGCGGCCATCAAATCTACGGCCGGCCCACGAAAAGTCACCGTCAACATGTCACCCGGCGTTATGCTGGTTAGCTCCAGGCCGGCGCTGGCATCGGGTACATGACGGAGCTGCCAATCGCCGGACCGCGTGATCGCGGCACTGGTCTCCTGGTACGTTCCGGGGCCGGCGGTGTCCCATTCCAGCGCTGCTTGTTGCAGGGCCAGGTAAACGGGTCGCGGTGTGAAGTCTACGTCCACCAACCGAAAATAGTATTCAGCCAGTTCTGGGGAGATGGCTCCCACTTGTCGAAAATACCAAACGTTCAGGGCCCCCATCCACGGCCAATGTTCGCGCGCGTAGCGAATGCCTTGCACCGTATAGGCAGCCTGCTCGGCTTCGGTAACGCGCTGCCAGTGCAGTCTTTCTCGCGGCATCGTCTCTGGAGCGGCATTCCAGGCATATTCATTGAGCCAAATGGCCTTGTTTGAATCACCGTTCTGAACCATGATTTCTCGTTGCAACTCTACGCGCCGGAAATTGAGAATGTTTCGATCAGGCGGATCATCGGGTGGCAGGTCCATGCCAAAGGCATTGGCGGACAAAATGTCAAAGTACGGCTTTGCGCCGGCGCGATACATGCCTTCAAGATAATCCAGGTCACTCATATTCTGGCGATCTGGTGGGCTTTCCAGGGTGATGGCCAGAGGGGCACTGAGTATCACAATGTCTGGGTCCACCGCCTTGGCTCGTTGATACGCAATCTGCAACAGACGAACATAGTCCGAGGGGTCCGCCGGTTGATCGCCCCACTCGGGAAAAATATTTGGTTCATTCCAAACCTGGATATAGTGGATACGGCCACGGTAATGTTGGACAAAGGCGGCTACGAAATCCCCGTAATCATCGAAGTTGTCTGGGGGGCGTTGGGCATACTGATTGTCCTGGCGTGTCCAGGCCGGTGGGCGATCCAGCCGGGCGATGATTTCCATTCCCATCGCATTGGCCATGTCTACGAACTGGTCGAAGGGGGCCCAGGAACTTTGGCCACTCTTTGGGTCTATGAACTCTCCTTTGCGCGCCGGTTCCAACGCTTCCCAGGGAAACTGTTGCTTGACCCAGTGGATGCCGGCATTCTGCGCCATCTCTAAGGTTTTGTGCTGCTTCCATTCTTCAACTTCTTGAGACAGGAAGAAATTTGCCCCGAGCGGATGAACGTCAGCGTATGGGATTACGCGTGCTGCGTTGGCGGAGGCCGGTGCACTTTGAAAAGCCGTCACATAGCGCGAGAGAATAGCACCCAATCCCACCACGGAAACGATCAGGACGACAGCCAGCAACAAGCGCCACATCCTTCCCGGCGAGGGGGGAGGGGGAGCCGCGTCGAACAACTCTAGATCCGCGCGTATGTCATGGCTGTTCACGTCATTGTTGTGAGGTTCAGGCATGGCGGATTCTGTGCGCTCAGACAATGTGTTTTGCCTGCAAAGTTGCTTGTTCCCTACAATAGGTTACGGTCATTTCGCTGGAATTGTACCACAAAACCGAGTGGGCGCAAATCTGTTGGTACGGGATCTCTTGTTGGCCGGCCCGATTAACCCCTCTTGTAGGCCACACCCAACGTTTCCCCGCTGCATATTTCTGATGATTTGAAGTCGCCTTCTCTCAAGAACGTGCCCAGCACACAGTTCCGACCAACTTCTGTGTTATCTGGAATGTGTGTCCCCTTTCCCACCACCGTCAAGCCGGTGTTCAAGCGGTCTGGTTCCCATTTGTTGGGCATGAAGTTGTCGCCCCAGCCCACTTTCGCGTTTTCGCCGACGCACACCCGCTTGTCGATGATCGCGCGGTCCACAACAGCCAGCCGCTCGATCTGTGTGTCCGTCATAACCACCGAATCGCGGACCACAGCGCCGGGCGCTACATATACGCCGGGAGACAATACGGCGTTTTCCACATGGCCCTCGATGACGCAGCCATTGGAAACGAGACTGCGTATGACATTCGCTTTGGAGCCAAACTTCACCGGGGGACGTTCCTCGCTGCGGGTGTGGAGCACCCAGCGCGTATCGTGCAAGTTCAACGATGGTTGATCCCGTGTCAGGGCCAGATTTGCATCCCAATAGGATTGCAATGTGCCAACATCTACCCAATAGCGATCAAAAGAATAGGCATACACCCCTCCCTTCTTCACCATGGAGGGGATAATGTGTTTGCCAAAATCGTGTGCGCCCCGCGCCTTGCTTTCCAACAGACAGGAGGCCAGAACCTCGGCACGGAACACGTACACGCCCATGGAAGCCAACGTGCTGGTAGAGCTGAGCGGCTTCTCCTGAAACTCCAGCACGTAATTGTTTTCGTCCGCAACCATGATGCCGAAGCGGCTGACCTCGTGTGGTTTTACGTGTAACACGGCTACAGTCAGGTCGGCCTTTTTTTCTTCGTGGTAGCGCACCATCTCTGAGTAGTCCATTTTGTAGATGTGATCGCCGGATAAAATGAGTACGTGGTCTGCCTGACTATCTGTAATGAAGCTGAGATTCTGGCGTACAGCATCGGCGGTGCCCTTGTACCAATCTTCGTCCTGTTGTCCGAGGTAGGGGTGCAGGAGACGAATGCCGCCGCGACGCCAATCGAGATCCAGGTCCCACGGTTTGCCTGTGCCGATGTGATCGGTGAGCGAACGGGGCCGGTACTGGGTCAACACACCCAGATGGTAAATGCCAGAGTTGATGCAGTTAGAGAGCGTAAAATCAATGATGCGATATTTTCCGGCGAAGGGTACTGCCGGTTTGGCTCGTTCGGCGGTAAGGATGCTCAACCGCGTGCCGGCACCGCCGGCCATAATCATTGCCAAAGTACGCATGGGCTTGCTCCTGCCTGGGTTGTCGTTACTCCATGAACTTCACGCGCTTTCGGCTTCGCGCGTGGGCCGGTCATGCACCATATTTGGTCAAACGTCCCGCGTTGGCCAGGGCCAGTGGCATAAGCTCTGTCGTCTCGATTCTGGGACCCAACGCGCCCGTCAGGCAAGCGCGTTCGCCAAAAGCCCGCACGCCGTCAGGCCGGCAACGGTTCGACCAGAGCAAAGCCGGTACCGGATGCCAACTGTGCGCCTTCATGGCAGCCGGTGTGGAATGGTCGCCGGTCACGATGATCGAGTCGGGGCCCAGTTCGAGCAATCGCGGCAGAAGGGCGTCCACCTCTTCTATACATTTTACTTTGGCGGCAAAGTCCCCATCCTCCCCCCGGCTGTCGGTCCATTTGTAGTGAATGAAGAAGAAATCGAAGTCGTTCCAGCGTGCCACCAATGTGTCGATCTCCTCGGCGAAGGTCGTGCCGCCGGGCAAGACTTCCATGCCCACCAAACGCGACACGCCGCGATACATGGGATAAATGGCGATGGCCGCCGCGCGCAGTCCAAAGACATCTTGCATGGAGGGCCAATCGGGCTTTTTCGAGAAGCCACGCAGGGTGAGCATATTTGCCGGATGGTGTTTAGCTAAGCGCTCTGCGGCTTCCGCGACAAACTGGTTGACCAGTGCGGCTGTCCTTTCGGCGGCCGGGGCCAGGGCGCGGACGGGCAAAGGGGCGGCACCGAGTCGTTGCGGATCGGTCTCGCTCAGTGCGTCGGAGAGGCCCTCGCCGCGCAGGACAAGAACAAAGCGATATTCCTTGACCGGGCGCACGAACAATTCTACGCCGGGCAGGGCAATGTCGCTCAGTTCGCGCGTTAGTTCGGCGCAAATCTCTGTGGGGATGCGGCCGGCACGGCGGTCGCTAATCAGTCCCTGCGCATCCACGGTGCAAAAGTTGCCACGGGCAGCCACATCACGCGAAGTGAGGGCGAAATCTATGCCACCTGCTTCGAGCACGCCCCGTCCGATCTGGTAGCGGAGCGGGTCGTAGCCGAAGAGGGCCAGATGGGCAGGCCCACTGCCCGGCGCGATTCCCGGCCCGATGGGCACGTGCAAACCGCAAATTCCTTCGTCAGCCAGCCTGTCCAAGTTCGGCGTATGGGCCGTCTCCAGCTCCGTCAATCCGCCACTTTCTGCGGGGAGGCCCCCGAGTCCATCCATCACCAGCAAGACGACTTTCGTATCGTTGGGAATCACCAGTTCGTTGATCGTGCTAAGTTCCATTTTGCCTCCATGTCCAACAATGCGTCACACTGACAAGCCCTCACAGCACGGCTGAACGCGCCACCAAGGATGAAAACCGCAGGGCGCAATGGTCAACAAATGTCAACTTTCAATTTTCAATGGGCGAGCGGCACGCAACACGCAACCCAAAACCCGTCGTCCATTTTCCCAACAGTATACACCAATAAGCGCCGAAAAGCAATCTCCCGTGGACGCGGCGGGTGTGCGTCAAAGTTTTGCGTTTTGGCTGTTATGAAAATACGACCCATCCCCCGGCCCCTCCCCGCCCCCCTTTGTTCCCCTCCCCCTTGCAGGGGGAGGGGCTAGGGGTGGGGGTCCCTAGCGTCTCAGCGCCTTTGCGTTAAAACAATACCGCCCTGGAATGGGGATTCCAGGGCTACGTCTGACCGTAGCGACGGAATCCCCATTCCGTCGCGTCCAGGCCGGCCCTTGACCAACTCACCCCAAAATTGAAATGCACCCCAAGGGATGCCCCACTTGAAAGAAGTGCGATTTCCGAGTATAATAACAAGGGTTGCTTATGTTCAAGACCATGCCCGGCCAATCGTATGGTGTCACAACGTAAGGAGGCAGAATCATGTCTACCACGTTCACCGAATCGGAGTTTATGATTGCGCAGTGCGCGCGGCTCATGAAAGATGGCGAGACCGCTTTCATCGGCTACGGGATGCCGCAAATCGCGGCTATCCTGGCGCAGATGTACCATGCCCCTGACCTCGTACAACTCTATGAGTTCGGCGCCATCGGCCCGCAACCGAGTACCCCGTTCGTGCGCCTGACGATGGGCGGCCCGAGCAATTGCTTCCGTTCGCTCGCCTGGACGAACATGAACACGATCTTTGCTCAGGCTGGTGCCGGCTACCTGGACGTTGGCATTCTGGGCGCCAGCCAAATCGACCTGTATGGCAACGTCAACTCTACCGTGATTGGTGATTACGAACATCCCAAACGCCGTTTTCCCGGCAGCGGCGGGGGCAACGAAGTGGCCTCTCTCTGTTGGCGCACGATCGTCATCATTATGCACGAAAAGCGACGTTTTGTAGAGAAGGTGGACTTCATCACTTCCCCCGGCTTTCTGGACGGCAGCGAAGGCGCGCGCGAACGCGCAGGCCTGCCGCGCGACACAGCCCCCTACCGCGTGGTCACCTCCCGCGCCCTCCTTGGATACGCACCGAACCGCCGGATGCAATTGCTCGGCGTACTGCGTGGCTTCACCGTAGACGAAACCCTGGCCGAGATGGGCTTTGCACCGGAAGTGGCCGACGACGTGGCCATACTCGAGCCGCCGACCGCCGAAGAACTCCATCTCTTGCGCGACGTGATCGACCCCAGCGAAGCGGTCATCGGGCGGGGAGCCGTTCTGGAGGTGGCATGACCGCGCACTCGCCAACGTTGGAAGCTGAGATCGGTTCGCTCCTGCACGCCGGAGGCCTGACCCTGGCTGTGGCCGAATCGTGTACAGGCGGCCTGCTCGGCCACCGCATCACCGAGGTGCCCGGCAGCTCCGACTATTTCCTGGGCGGAATCATCTCCTATTCCAACGAAGCGAAAGAGAATCTCTTGGGCGTGCAGCACGAAACTCTTCTCCGGCACGGGGCCGTGAGCGAGGAGACAGCCCGCGAAATGGCCCAGGGTGCCCGGCAAGCGCTGGGCAGCGACCTGGCATTGTCGGTTACCGGCATCGCCGGCCCTGGCGGTGGCACGAGCGAAAAACCGGTCGGGCTCGCCTACATCGCCCTGGCCCATGCCGGCGGTGAAATCGTGGAACGGCACGTCTGGCCCGGCGACCGCTCGCACAATAAAATCCACTCCGCAGAGGCAGCGCTGACTTTGCTGCGCTCGTATCTGATTCACAGGACGGCTCCATGAACCCTAACGCCCGACATCGCACACGCACGCTGCCCTTTATGCTCCTGATCGCCGTTTTGGCCGGAGCCTGGCTGTGGAACAACGCTCCCCCTGGACAAGCCACAGCCTCCAATGGCCAGTTTCTCTTCTACCACATCGACCGCACTGCCGTGCCCAACTGGGTCCGCCAGCCCGATGTGACCTTGCAAGTGGTTGTGGGCGATGCGCAAGCGGTCACCGTTGTCGCCGACGGCCAAGCGATTGCCTACGACTATGCGCATGACACCGGTCTAGTGACATTCACAACCGGCGGCTCGGATTTGATCCTCTACGTTGCCCCGGCAGGAACGGCACAGCCTGCCGACTTCGGGCAGATCTCTGTGGCCCCTCTGCGCAACAACAAGCAGTGGGCCTACAGCCTGACCATGGACGATGGCTTCTTGAGCCAACTGACCACCGGCACGCGATACCTGAACCGCTACGGCTACCGCGCGGCTTCGGCCATCGAAGGCCACTGGATGGACGAAGATGGCAGCCCCTGGGACTATCTGCAGCCGGACGATGTGCGCGCCTTGCGCGCGGCGGGGTGGAGCATATTCAACCACTCCTACGCCCACTTCTCGGCCGACGCGATATCCGATCTGTATGGCGACATTCTTCATGCCCAGCAAGTGCTCGAACGGGAGCTGGATGGGTACACTCCGCTCGTCTTCACCGTTCCCTTCGCCATTGTTCCGGGTTACGAGGCTGTCATTGATGCACATCCCCATGACCTTGGTCTACACCTCGTACAACTGGCCGACGGGAACACCGATGCGCTGACGTTTGTAGCCCCGCCATTGACGTACCCCAACGAGGTGCTCCACATCGGGCGCTTCGATGTCAGGGACGCAGCACGCCGCTTTGAAAGCGCGTACCAAGTTGGCGCACCCGTCTGGTTGAGCCTGCACACACACAATGTGGAGGACACCTGTTTGAAGCAAACCGATGGCACCTGGACGCAACAGGAGTGGGTGGCCAGCACCAGCGAAAAGCTCTACCAGACCTACGGCGCGGCCGGCACGGACGAAGTGTGGGTGGCGCCGGCAGACGAGGTCTTCCAATACCTCACAGTTCGCGATGCCATTCAGGTGACGCAGGTGTTCACTTCTGCGCCCCCCTTGCTATCGCTCTCGCCCTACACCCGCACGCAGACCGTGCTGCTCCAGCAAGGGCGTGACGGGTATGCCGGGTCAATAGCTACGACAATCAATGCCTGGAATCCAAACGCTACAGCGTCCAACCAGCAATCGGAGCAGCTCACCCTGCGCGCAGATCGGGTGAAAGATGGTTTGGTCCGCTTCTCTTTGCCTGCGCTCCCGGCCGGCGCACAAGTGCTTCACGCAGCAGTGAGTGTCTATGCCCTGGACCATACCAATCAGAATGTGGTCTGGGTGAATGCCTATCCCCTGCGGCGCAACTGGGTTGCCAGCGAGGCTACCTGGGTTCAAGCGGCGAACAACGAAGCATGGGAGCAGCCTGGGGCGGCAGATCCAAACGCAGATCGCATCCCCACATCCTCCGACCGGCGCGGGTTCCAACAATGTGCTGATACGGGCGGCGAGTGGTATACGCTCGATGTAACCTCCATCGTACAAAACTGGGCCGCCGATTCGGCCAGCAACAACGGTCTGTTGCTGGAAGCGTCGAGCTCCTCGACGGGCATCTCCCTGGCCAGCCCTACCTACCAGGGAAACGCAGCGCTTCGCCCGAAATTGCTGGTCACATACGCCTATCCCGAACAACCGGTCTGGCCCGGCAACGAACTGGCGGCGACCGCATCGCCGACCCCCACCGCCACGGCGACGGACGGCCCTTCGCCCACACCATCGCCCACGGTCACGGCCAGCTCCTCGCCCACGCCGTCACCCACGGCCACGCCGGCGACGGCATTTCCGTTGGCCAACCTGCCCGCTCTCTCCGACCGTTTTGGCGTGGGAGTCAATGGCGCGTACGGGCACATTACCGGTTACGACCTCTCTTCCCTGCACGCCGGCTGGTTTTCCAATTGGAAGACCGGAGCAAAGCCTTCCCTCCCCGGGCTTGACTATGCCCAGGTCATTTCGGTCAAACCCTCCGCGTATCCGCCGAACTGGCCCGACCTCGCCGCCACCGTGCGCGCAAACGCCGGGGCGCTGTGGATCGTGGGCAACGAGCCGGAGGGTATCTACGGACAGGGTGAGCGAACGCCACCGGAATATGCCCAAATCTATCACGATGTCTATACCTTTATCAAGAACACAGACCCCACGGCCGTTCTGGCTATCGGCGGAGTCATCGAACCGACGCTCCTGCGCCTCCAATGGCTCGACCAGGTGCTGTCGAACTATCAGGGCTTGTACGGAGAGCCGATGCCGGTTGATGTGTGGAACACCCACGTGCAGATACTTCAGGAGCAACGGGGAAGCTGGGGAGCGGCCATCCCTGCGGGCCTTGCCGCAGACCACGGCCGACTCTATACTCCGCAAGACAATGCCGACCCGAACATCTTTCGTACATTGGTTCAAGAGTTCCGCCAATGGATGGTTGCACGCGGATTGCAAGACCGGCCCCTCATCATCAGCGAGTATGGCGTGCTGATGCCGTACTGCTATCTGGTGGACGAACCATCGTGCATCACTGACATCAACGCCAGTGTGGCCGGTCGCCAACAAGTCAAGGACTTCATGACCCAAACGTTTACCTTCCTGCTCAATGCCCAAGACCCCTCCGTCGGGTACCCGGCGGACGAGAATCGGCTCGTGCAAAGATGGCTCTGGTACAGCCTGAACGAGATGTCGTTCGATCCGAATAGCGGTCTGGGGTTTAGCGGCGGACTCTTCGACTGGCAGACCGCGCAGATGACCGAATTCGGCCACGTTTTTTCGGACACGGTGACTCCGCTGGTCACGCCTTACACAGACCTCACCCTGCGCGGATTCCAGGTCAGCCCGGATTCGGTGACTCCGGGCCAACCGGTCACCTTTACCCTGCAAGCGCGCGTTGCCAACCGTGGGGAAACGCCCGTTTCAAACGTGACGGTGCGCTTTTGGGATGGAGACCCCAATCAAGGCGGACAACAGATTGGCAGCGATCAGGTTATCAGCGACACGATGTGGCGATACGGGGCCGGCGCCGACATCACCCTGTCCTGGCCCAATGTGACGCTCAAACCCGGACAGCGGCTGGACATTACCGCCGCCGTAGACCCTGACAACCAGTTTTCCGAGGCCGTCGAGAACAACAACCGCTTGCACCATGTTGTCTGGGCTCCGCAATATCGCCTTTATCTGCCCGTAACGCGGAGTTACGCCGTTTCGCTCGGCCAGGATTTCCGTAGTCGGTGAGAAGGACAGCGCTCCGGTGGCTGGCGATTGAAATCACGCCAACCATCGCCACGTCAGCCTTCGCCGACTGGAGATCAAACCGACGGTGGTCGGTTTTGCAACAGTAGCCGCGAATTCACTCGCCAGGTTGAGCTTTAGAAGGGTGCTTTACAGAAGGGTGCTATGACAGAACAGGATATTCGCTGGGTTCAACGGCTCAACCATTTTTCTAAAGCGCTGAGTCAATTGAGAAAATTCATTGAAAAGGGCACGCTGAATGAACTGGAAGAACAGGGGTTAATCCAGGCGTTTGAATACACCTATGAACTGGCGTGGAATACCTTGAAGGATTACTTCGAAGCGCAGGGAGAGACCAACATCCACGGCAGCCGTGATTCCTTTCGCCTGGCGTTCAAGCGTGGCTTGATCATCAACGGCGAAACCTGGATGGACATGATCCGCAGCCGAACTTTGACCAGCCATACATACAATGAAGAGGTGGCAAGACAGATCGCCACGGCCATTGTCAACTCGTATTACCCTGAATTCCTGGCACTCCAGGCAAGAATGCAGTCGCTGAAAGAGCAGACCCCATGATGTCCCGTTTTGGCTTGAAAGAAAGCACCATCCAAGAAATCTGCGGCGTGCTGGCACGTTACCCGCAGGTGGAACAAGCCATCCTGTACGGCTCACGCGCCAAAGGCAATTACAAAAGGGGCTCGGATATTGACCTCACGCTGCGCGGTGAGGAGGATTTAAGCTTGAGCGTGCTTTATCGAATCATGGATGAGCTGGACGACCTGCTCCTGCCCTATACGATGGACCTCTCCATTTACCGCTATATCAGAGACCCGGACGTGCTTGACCATATCCGCCGTGTGGGAAGGATGTTCTACAAAAGAGAACCGGAGACGACTCCACAGCAAGACCAAAGCAATATGCCCGCTCGATTATTATCCGAAACGCTCAGCTCGCAATGACAAATCAAATGACAAGGATAGAGAATGAAAAACTTTACAAATGAAGAGCTGTTAGAGAATATGGCCGATGACCTGTATGACGGCATGGCTCAACAGGTTGCCGATGCTGCGAAAGAGGCATTGGACCGCGGCATCTCCCCCGAAGATATCCTGACCAATGGTCTTGTCGCCGGCATGTCGGTCGTGGGCGACGATTTTCGTGATGGCGTACTCTTTGTCCCCGAAGTCTTGATGGCCGCGAAAGCGATGAAGGCCGCCATGGTTTTTCTCGAACCATTATTGGCCGACACCGGCGCAACGCGTGCCGGAACGTTTGTGATTGGCACGGTCAAGGGAGACATCCATGACATCGGCAAGAACCTGGTGGCCATGATGCTGGAAGGCGCCGGATTCCAGGTGATCAACCTTGGCATCAACATAGATGCGGCACGGTTCACGGCCGCCGTGCAAGAACACGAAGCAGACATTTTGGGAATGTCCGCCATGTTAACCACCACCATGCCCTACATGCGTACGGTCATCAAAGCGCTGGTGGATGAAGGATTGCGCGACAAAGTGAAAGTGATGGTCGGGGGGGCGCCGGTCAACGAAGCCTGGGCCGAAGATGTTGGCGCCGATGCTTATGGTCTGGACTCCGCGACAGGCGTCGACATCGCCAAGAAACTGATGGCCATGAAAGCGAAGGGGTGAACCGGTGTCTCTACTCGATCATACGCGCGCCCTGGAATCGGCCTATCGCTGGACCGAGCGGCTGATGCAGCGTACATCGCCGTTGCTCGCTCGTCTCGGCTTCCCCCGTCTGCAACCCCTGTTTGTGTTTGGTGAGGAAGTGCTGAAAGGATCAATTTGGGATTGCCAAATGTGCGGCCAGTGCATTCTCCATTCCACAGGGATGACCTGCCCGATGACGTGCCCCAAGAATCTGCGCAATGGCCCCTGCGGCGGCGTCCGGTCCAACGGGAAATGCGAAGTGAAACCGGAAATGGACTGTGTGTGGACGAAAGCCTACCTGCGTTCGCAGACCATGAAGTGGTACGGCGACGAGATGCGAGAACTTCAGCCACCGGTCAATCGAGCGCTGCAAGGCACCTCGTCCTGGCTGAACATGCTTCAGAAAATTGACAAAGAGACCCCCAAGGGCTGGAAAGTCGGTGACTGAGTTGGACATGAAGTCGGGCAGTCGTCTGGAAAGGGTTTTACGAGCAGGTTTGTTCGCGGTCACGGCTGAACTGAACCCGCCCGATAGCGCCGACCCCCAAGCCGTTTACGAAAACGCCCTGGTGCTGGCCGAAGTGACGGACGCGATCAATGCCACGGACGCAGCCGGCGCGAATTGTCACATGTCCAGCCTGGGAATCTGTGCGCTGTTGAAACGTGCCGGCTATGAAGCCGTGTTTCAAGTCTCCTGCCGGGATCGCAACCGCATCGCCATTCAAGGAGACCTGCTCGGCGCGGCGGCGATGGGCGTGCGCAACGTCCTCTGCCTGACCGGTGACGACGTGAGCGTGGGAGACCAGCCGGGCGCAAAACCGGTGTTTGATCTCGACTCGATCCAGTTGCTGCGCATTGCCCGAACCATGCGTGACGCAGGCGTTTTCCTGAGCGGCCGCAAGCTGGACGTGCCGCCGCGACTCTTCCTGGGCGCCGCAGCCAATCCGTTCGCGCCCCCGTTCGATTGGCGGCCCCATCGCCTCGCCAAGAAGATCGCGGCCGGTGCCGACTTCATTCAAACACAGTATTGCTTTGACGTGCCCCGCCTCAAGACGTACATGCAGCAAGCGTGTGACATGGGCCTGCACGAGCAAGTATTCATTTTGGTTGGCGTGGGCCCTCTGCGTTCCGCAAAGGCCGCCGAATTCCTGAGGACGCGTGTGCCCGGTGTGGTAATCCCCGATGAAATTGTGGGCCGCTTGCACAAGACCCCCAAGAACAAGCAGCAAGAGGAGGGCAAACAGATTTGCATCGAAATCATTCAGCAGGTACGCCAGATTACGGGCGTCGCCGGCGTACACGTCATGGCGTTTCGACAAGAAGAGCTGGTCCGCGAAATCATCGAAGGAGCAAAGCTGTTCCCGCGCCGCGCCAACGGTCTTAGAAGTTCAACTTCTCCGAGAAGTTGAACTTCTTGTTCTTCTTGGGCGAAAGGGTGGCCGTCAAAGTTTTGCGTCTGCAATCATTCACGCCCTGCCCTTACCA
>CAZFFM010000011.1:0-24456 GCA_964517425.1 uncultured Ardenticatenales bacterium
GCTTGGGTGGCCGGTCAAGAAAAGGTCGAACCCGAAACGAACTTCCAGGAAATTCGCCAGCAAGTTAGCTACATCCCGGTGAACGTGGTCGCGCAACTGGGTACCGTTGACTTGACGGTCCGCGAATTGATGAGCTTGCGCACCGGAGATGTGATCCCGCTGAATTCTCATATCGACTCGGATTTGCCGTTACTTACTGAGGGTGAAAAAATGGGCTCGTGCCGGCCGGGGACGCGGGGCGGGCAATTGGCCGTGGTCATCACCGAAGCCATTGATTCTCTCTCCTCGCTCGCCACTGGCGCGATAGACCAGGCAAATTGATCTGGAGGCATGAACGAAATCATGGAAAATGATAACGAGATCGAGATAAGCGCCGACGAACTGGCACGGCTAACATCTGAAATTGGGCTCACTTCGCCAATCGCAGAGACCGCCACTGCTCCGGTGGCGAGCAATTTTGGGGCTGTCGCGCCCCCGCCGCCCTCGCCTGTGCCCGCCCCGGCCCCGGCCCCGGCCGTTGCGCCCGGGCAAATGTATGGCGCACCACAAAACGTGACGGTCAAGCCGGCCGCCTTCATGCCACTACAGTCAACGGGTGCTACTGCGCCGGAAGCCGGCAACGGAAAGAACATTGATTTGCTTCTGGACATCAATATGAAAGTCTCGGTGGAGCTGGGACGAACACGAATGGCTGTGCGCGATGTCCTCGGATTGTCGAGCGGCTCGGTCGTTGAACTGGACAGGCAGGCCGGCGAACCGGTAGACATCTTGATCAACGATCGTTTGGTGGCGCGTGGTGAGGTAGTGGTCATTGATGACCGTTTTGGCGTGCGTGTGACCGATATAGAGACGCCTTCCCAGCGCGTGCGATCCTTGCGTTAGCGCACCTCCGCCGTATCGTTTCGTGCAACTGTGTTGCGGCCCCACGTTTCCGCCGCAAATACCGTGAACTGAAATGGACATTTCCAGGGCAACCTCGAAACGCCAGCGCTGTTTCAATAAGAAAAGGATCGAGCAATTGCAAATCGGCAAGCATAGAATCGGTTTTGTTCAGGGAATGCCGCGACCATCGTTGGTTGTGATGAGCCTGTTGATCATCGGCGCGTTCGCAGTTGCCTGGCCTCTGGCTATTCGCCCATCTATCATTAAGTCCCCCATTAAGTCCCCGCCCGATACCCCAGCGGAGCAGACAGCGCCGGCAGCCGCTGCCCCATCTCCCGACGAAGGCTACCTCTTGCCCGCGTATGACCCGGCTCCGGCCTGGGCCGATGCGCAGCCAAGCGAGGCAGACTTCAATCTGGGCACGGTCTTCAGCCTGGTTTTCAAACTGGGGTTGGTGCTGACGTTGATCTATGGCACGGCATGGGGCTTGAAACGCTTCCGTTTTTGGACTCAGTCTGCTCCGTCGAAGGGACAGCAAATCAACATCGTGGAGACGGCCCAGATGGCTCCTCACCAGATGCTCCACCTGATCGAAGTGCAAGGCCAGACATTTCTGATCGGGTCAACCGAGCAGCGCATTTCCTTGATCTCTTCGCTTTCGAATGCGACACCGGTGGCTATACCTGTGCCGGCCTCCACCGGGTACGTACCCGAGCCGATTCCTGAACATGTGCTAGGGGCTGACAAAACAGGAGAGACCCCAGCCACAAATCTTCCGGATGGCGTCTTCCGCCAACCGGAACCAGTCGCGGCTGAAAGTGAGGGGGCTGCTTCTTTCGAACAACTCCTCTCGCAAACCGAGACCCACGTGGATCGCCTGCGCAAACAGATTGCGCAACGCTATCGGGAAGGGGGCGAGTCGCCGTCGCGCCCCATAATCCATCGCCCCCCGCGACGTGGGCGCGCGCGCGTGGGAACCACTATCCGGGATGCGTGAGATGTCGTCCCTTTTCGCGCGAAAATGGCCTCACCCTTCTGCCTCAACACTGATTCGGCGGCTTCTGCCGCTGGCGTTGGTGGGCGCTGCGCTGCTCTTGGCCGGATGCGCACCCGATTCGCAACTCGCTGTCCCGAAAATGAACCTGGGGGTCGAGCCTTCGAGTAACCCTCAGGACATTTCGTCGGCCCTGCAAATCCTGATCGGCCTGACGCTCCTCACCCTAGCCCCGGCCCTGTTGATCCTGGTCACCTCTTTCACGCGCATCGTCATTGTGCTCTCCTTTGTGCGCACCGCCGTGGGCGTGCCGCAAACGCCACCCACCCAGGTGATTGTGGGGCTATCTTTGTTCCTGACCTTTTTCGTGATGGCACCAACCTGGACCCAAGTCAATGACCAGGCTCTGCAGCCCTATTTGCAGGGGAATATCTCCCAGAAAGAGGCCTACCAACAGGGGATTTCACCCTTGCGGGACTTCATGTTCCGCCAAACCCGAGAACGTGACCTGGCGCTCTTTATCAACCTGGGAAAGATTACGCGACCCAAAACACGGGAAGATGTGCCCACCTACGCGCTGATTCCGGCGTTCGTAATCAGCGAATTGAAGACAGCGTTTCAGATGGGGTTCTTACTCTTTGTTCCGTTTCTGATTATAGACATGGTCGTCTCCAGTACGTTGATGTCCATGGGAATGATGATGCTGCCACCTTCTTTGATCTCCTTGCCATTCAAGTTGTTGTTGTTCGTGATGGTGGACGGCTGGCATCTAATTGTCCGTTCATTGGTAATGAGCTTCAAGTAAAGGAGTGGCCAATTGACTGCATCCATGCTGGCTTCGATTGCCCGAGACACGCTCATGGTGACCATTGAACTGTCAATGCCCATCCTTGCCGTCGGTCTGATCGTTGGTGTTGCAATCAGTCTGTTCCAGGCCGTAACGCAGATAAGTGAATTGACCCTGACTTTTGTGCCCAAACTTCTATCTACCATCATTGTCATTGTTGTCTTAGGCCCCTGGATGCTCCAGACGATTCTACGCTTCACCTCCAACTTGTTCGCCTCCCTTCCCCTCATGGTCCGCTGACCCGCCGGCAGCTCTTTACGGTAGCTTTACGGCGGTTTCACGCCAATTTTACTGAATCTTGCCGGAAGTTGTGTTATAGTACGAGCATGGTTATTCGATCATGGAAACGAAAGGAATCTGTTTGTGCCTCTGTCTCCACAATATGCGTTGAACTTTTTGTTAATGTTCGTACGGATAACCACCATTTTCGTTGTGGTTCCTGTTTTCAATACACAGGATGTTCCGCCGATGGTCAAAATTGGCTTCAGCGCATTGCTGACCTTCATGCTGGTCCCTGCGGGAGCGCACGCCTTGCCACACGTGCCGGAAGCGACCTGGCCCTTCCTTCTTATGGCCGGCCAGGAAGTCTTCGCAGGCGTGTTGATTGGCTTCGCCGGCGTCTTGATCTTTTCCGCCATCCAAATAGCGGCCGGATTGGCTGGACTGCAAATCGGCTTTCGGGCGGCCAACCTGGTGGACCCGTTTATGCCGGGCATGGGATCGGCCCTGGACCAGTTCTATGGCTGGCTGGCCGTGGTGATCTTCTTTGCGTTTGATGGTCATCACAATTTGATCGCAGCCATGGCCAAAACATTCGAAGTTGTGCCTGTAGGGACTTTGCAAATCGACTCGCTGGTATTTGGCCGCATGTTGGCTCTGTTGGCAACCAGCTTTCAGGCAGCAGTGCAAGTGTCCATCCCCCTGATCGGCAGCCTGCTATTGGCAGACGTAGCGTTGGGATTGGTAGCGCGAACCGTGCCGCAGGTCAATGTCTTCTTTGTCGGGTTGCCGATAAAGATGGGGGTGGGCATCGGTATGCTCATCTTCACGACGCCCATTACGATTGGCTGGATCGAACGACTGCTCACACAGATGGGCCAGAATTCGTTGCTGGTCTTTGTGCGATAGCGTATTTAGGTTAGGAAACCGGTATGTCGTCTGAACGGACCGAGGCCCCCACTCCAAGGAGACGGGCAGAAGCACGCAAAAAGGGTCAAATCGCAAAAAGCCCTGAGGTGAATACGGCGTTTATCCTGCTCATCGGGTTCTTCGTGCTGCAGAAATCCGGCCCGCGCATCTTCATGGCCATCAGTACGCTGATGCGGACGGCGTTGGGAGGGCTAGACCGTCCGGACCTGACCCCCACAGCATTGACGCATGGCGGGCTGGGCGTAATCTGGCTGGTGACCCGCAGTATCTCTCCGGTGATTCTGGGATTGTTGTTTGCCGGTATCCTGGCCAATGTCGTGCAAGTGGGCTTCTTCTTTTCGTGGCAGCCGCTGGTCCCCGATGTCCAGCGCATCAATCCGATTTCCGGGTTTCAACGAACCTTCTCGAAACGGGGCCTCGAAGAGTTGGCCAAAACGGCGGCGAAAGTGGGGGTCGTCAGCTTCATCGCTTTTCAGGCCGTGTGGGGGCAGATCGGCACGGTATCCTCGTTGTCGCAAATGCCCTTGGTGGCGGGCTTGCAGACTGTGGCGCATATCGGTTTGGGCGTGGGGCTGCGTGCCGGCGCGGCTATCCTGGTGTTGGCAGCAGCCGATTTCATATTCCAACGGCACGAAATGGAACAGAACATGCGCATGAGCAGGCAGGAAATTACGGAAGAGATGCGCAGCATGCAAGGCAGTCCGCAGATGAAAGCCCGTATGCGAGCCCAACAGCGTCAAATGGCCACACAGCGTATGATGCAAGATGTGCCCAAAGCCGACGTGGTGATCACCAACCCGACGCATTTCGCGGTAGCTTTGCGCTACGACAGCAAGACGATGAACGCCCCCATCGTGCTGGCCAAAGGACAACGACTGGTCGCCCAACGTATGCGCGAAATCGCACGCAAACATGATGTCCTGGTGTTGGAAAACAGACCGTTGGCCCGCTCCCTCTTTCGGTTGGGGAAGATAGGCAAAGAAGTGCCCATCTCCCTTTACCAGACCGTGGCCGAGGTGCTGGCCTTTGTATACGCTTTGAAGGGAAAACGTTAGATGGCTGCC
Source organism: uncultured Ardenticatenales bacterium (assembly GCA_964517425.1). Lineage (GTDB taxonomy): Bacteria > Chloroflexota > Anaerolineae > Ardenticatenales > JAADHH01 > JAADHH01. The sequence continues at coordinate 4,937 of CAZFFM010000011.1, forward strand.
GATACTTCTGCACTCCCGATGACGAATCTTCGTCGTCTGCTGCAAAGTTCCGACATCGTGCTGGCCGTTGCCGTGGTCATGATCGTCAGTTTGATGATCATTCCCCTGCCCGTATGGCTCCTCGATATCCTTTTGGCAACAAACATTGCTTTGGCCGTGACCATTCTGCTGGTTTCCCTATACACCTCCGAACCACTCGACTTTTCGGTCTTCCCGTCTCTCTTGCTGATCGTGACCCTGTATCGTCTGGCCCTGGAAATCTCGGCTACCCGCCTGATCCTCTTGGGAGCAGACGGCGGGAAGGTGATTCGCGCTTTTGGGAAATTCGTTGTGGGAGGCAACTACGTTGTCGGTATCGTAGTCTTCCTGATCCTGATGGTCATCCAGTTCGTTGTCATTACCAATGGTGCCGGCCGCGTGGCCGAAGTGGCCGCACGATTCACCCTGGATGCGATGCCCGGCAAGCAGATGAGCATTGACGCGGACCTCAATGCCGGCCTGCTGACAGAAGACGAAGCGCGCAAACGCCGCCGGAAGGTGGAGACAGAAGCCGATTTCTACGGCGCGATGGACGGGGCCAGCAAGTTCGTAAAAGGTGACGCCATTGCCGCCATCGTGATTGTCCTCGTGAATATCTTTGGCGGATTTGTCATCGGTATATGGCAGCTTGGCATGCCCCTGGCACAGGCCCTGCAAACTTATACACTCCTCACCGTGGGAGAAGGCTTGGTGGCGCAGGTGCCGGCGTTGCTCATCTCCACGGCCACAGGCATCATCGTCACCCGCACAGCCAGCGAATCGGACATGGGTCACGATGTCTTCGCCCAATTGGGGAGCAATCCACGCTCGTTGGGCGTGGTCTCTGGCTTGCTCCTTCTCTTTGCCCTGGTACCGGGCCTGCCCAAGATTCCCTTCCTGGTGATGGGTACAGCGCTAGGCGGCATCGCCTGGTTCACGTACCGCAACCAAACTGCTGCCCCTGCAGAAGAAAGTGCCGAACAGGCCGTGCCCTCCCCTGCAGAGGATGTGATGAGTTTGTTGCAGCTCGACCCCCTTGAACTGGAAATCGGCTATGGCCTGGTCCCGCTGGTCGATGTGCAGCAAGGAGGGAACCTGCTGGACCGCATCACCATGATACGCCGGCAAGTAGCGATGGAGATGGGCATCGTGCTGCCCAAGATTCGCATCCGCGATAACTTGCGCCTGTTGCCAAATCATTATGTGATAAAACTACGCGGCGAGGCAATCGCAGATGGTGAACTGATGATGAACCAGCTCCTGGCCATGCCTTCCGGCAAAACAGAACAAGAAATTAAAGGAACCCCTACGCACGAACCTGCTTTTGGCTTGCCGGCGCAATGGATCAGTCCTGGCCAATCGGAGCGCGCTGAGATGCTGGGCTACACCGTGGTAGACACTTTGTCCGTGCTGACCACCCATTTGTCGGAGGAAGTCAAACGACACGCTCCAGAGATTCTGGGCCGGCAGGAAGTGAAAGGGCTGCTGGATAATCTGCGTGAGCGATACCCTGCCGTATTGGAAGGGTTGATCCCAGACCTCGTTTCCATCAGCGACATTCAGGCCGTGCTACAAAACCTGCTGCGCGAACAGGTGCCGATCCGGGACCTCGTCACCATTTTGGAGACGGTGGCAAATTTCGCACGCGATACCCACGACGCGGATTTTCTCAGCGAGCGGGTCCGTCACGCGCTCAGCCGTGTCCTGACAAACCAGCACAAGTCTGACGATGGGAGCCTGCACGTCCTGACGCTAAGCCCGCAGACCGATCAGTGGTTCCAACATGGGTTGGAAATTGGGGGGGGAGGGGTCGGCAGTCTCCCGCAGGTGAGTCCCGACGACCTCCAGCAGTTGCTGCATAGAATCGGCAAGGCCATGGAGAAGTTGGCACAGGAGGGACATCAACCCGTGTTGCTCAGTTCTGCGGCAATTCGGCTTTCGCTCAGGCGGGTCACAGAGCGTTCCCTGCCGAATCTGGCCGTCCTTTCCTACAACGAGGTAACACCAGACGCCGAAATCTACGTGGCAGACATGATTGACATAGTGGAGGGAACCTCGGAAGGCGGCAAAGCATGAGAGTAAAGCGTTATCTGATGAAAGACATGTCCAAAGCTATGGCGCACATTCGAGCAGACCTGGGGCCGGATGCCGTGATCCTCAGCTCCCGACAAGTGCGGCGTGACGGATTCCTCGGGCGGCTGCGTGCCCCCGTCTGGGAGGTATTGGCCGCCGCCGACAGTGCGCAGCCAAACAAGTCTATGCTGAAGACGCTCCTTTCTGCGGAACAGTCGGCAGCCACACAAACAAATCTTCCGACAAATGAAAGTGTCGTGCCGCCACAACAAGATTCTTCCTACACGGAGGAACTGCGCACCTTGCGACAAGAGATCCGCAATCTACAGGACGCAGTGACCCAATTGACCCGTCGTTCTGCCATTACGCCAATCTTGCAACTGCCGCCTCTTTTGCAAGAGATGCACCAATCCCTCCTAGACCAACGATTTCTTCCAGAGGTGGCTACCGACCTTACCTTGAAGGTGGCCCAAACGCTCAGCCCGCAGGCCTTGTCGAATCGGCGAGCGATTCAGGCCCAAATGGTGTGGTCGCTGGCTAACCTTTTGCCCGTGAAGGAGCTCTCGCATTTGCACGATGACCATCCGCCGATACTCTTTGTGGTCGGGCCGACGGGAGTAGGAAAGACAACCACCATTGCCAAACTGGCCGCCGATTACGCCTTACGGGAAAACATTCCCGTGACCCTCGCTACCACCGACACCTACCGCATCGCGGCAATCCAACAACTAGAGACGTATGGCGAGATACTGGGTTTGCCGGTGAACGTGGTCTATTCGCCTGACGAACTGCGCGATCTAGCCGAAAAACAGACCGATAACGGCATCATTCTGGTGGATACGCCCGGCCGCAGTCCCTTCAATTCAGCGGAGCTCGATTCGCTCCGCTCCTTCCTGGAGCCGGTGCCGAACAAGGAAGTGTTCCTGACGTTGAGTGCTTGCACAAAAGGCGCCGACCTGGAACAGGCCGTGAGCCGCTTCGGACCGATGATGCCGGATGGGCTTTTGTTTACCAAACTGGATGAGACAGACGCGGTCGGGCCTCTATTCAACACGGCTTGCCGCACAGGACTGCCACTGACCTATGTGACCACCGGCCAAAAAGTTCCCGACGATATCGAAATTGCGCGCCCGGATCGCGTAGCGCGCTGGGCTCTGAAGCAAGAGCAAGTCGTGGATCATCTTGCGGCCTAGCCGCGCAGAAGGCAAGGTTAATTTGATGAACGTACAGGGATATGCTTCAACGGATCAGGCAAGCAATTTGCGTGCTCTCGTACAGTCTGCGGAGCCGGCCGCTTCTGTCGCCGGTTCAACGTCGAGCGGGACACGAATCCTTGCCATTGCCAGTGGCAAGGGTGGCGTGGGCAAGACGAACTTGTCCGTGAATCTTGGCCTCGCACTGGCCCAGGGGGGCCAGCGCATCTGGCTATTGGACGGTGACATGAGCCTGGCCAACGTGGATGTGGTCATGGGCTTGCGTCCGCCCTATACGCTGGGGCACGTGTTGTCCGGCCAGAAGAGCCTGTCCGAGATCATGATCACCGGGCCCTGCGGCCTGCGGATCGTTCCTGGGGCTTCCGGCTTGACGGATTTGGCAAGTTTGCCAACCTCTGTGCAGGAACGCTTGCTGCGAGAATTGACGACTCTTGAAGAGCAAGCCGATGTGCTGATCATTGATTCTGCGGCGGGAATTGGTACAAACGTCCTTCCGTTCCTGCGCGCGGCACAGGAAGCAATTATCATCACCACCCCGGAACCGACCGCGATCACCGATGCCTACGCATTGATCAAGGTGCTGAGTTGTGCGCGCCCGATGCCCCAGATAAAGCTGCTGGTGAACTGGGCACGCAACGAGAAAGACGCAAACCTGACCGCGCGTAAAATGGCGGACTTGATCCACAAGTTCCTGGATTTGGAAATCACGATCCTCGGTTCTTTGCCAGAGGACGAGCATCTCATGGTTGCCGTTCGCAAACAAGTGCCGGTGCTCCTGGCCTATCCGGGCAGCCCATACGCAAAAGGGGTACGCAAACTGGGCCGGAAACTCGATGGCCATGCACCTCCTAAGGACGCGCGTTTCTCGCTGGAACGCTTTATCCGAGTTCTTGGGGGACTGGCAGACCGGCGAACCTACGCCGTATCATAAGATAGGGAGAAACTTTAATGGCTTTAGACATCTGGTTCAAAGAAGACATTGAGAACGCCGTGAAAGCAGCAAACGAGGCAACCTCTTCTACTTTGGCCATGTTTGAGCAGATGACGGACAACCACGAGCTCCTGTCTGCCTATCAGCAGGGCTATCGTTTGGCCCTGGTTACGGTGGCCACTACGTTTGGGATTGATCTGGAAAACGGCGAATTGGGCAAGGCATTGGTAGTTTCGGGAAAAGGCCGCACATTGCTCCCCAATACACCAACCGTTGATTATGGAATGGATGAAGAATCGTGAATCTCTCTGTTTCTCCCTGGAAAATCAACCAGCTTGCGGAGATCGAAACAGTCACGGATGGCGTGGTCCGCAATTATGCCAGCCGGATTGAGGACATTCAGTTTGGCGATCTTGGCTTGGCTATGCCCATGGAACGGGGCAAGTACGTTCGTTTCATGGAAAATCAGCCGGTCACCGTTTACGTCACCGTGCGCGGTCTCTACTACTTCTTTAACTCCAACGTTACGGCCACGGATGAGGAACTTGTTCCCATCATCTGGGTGGCCCAACCTCATCAAGCAGAGCGTCTGGAACGCCGGCGTTTCGTGCGCATCGCCGTAGACATCCGCCCCCATGAGTTACACGTGATGGGCCCTAAAGATTCGCATTGGCGGCCCCTTCGGGGAAAGATTTTGGATATCAGTGCCGGCGGAATCTGCTTTACGTGCGATACAACGCTGCAGAAAAATGGAAGGGTCAAAGCGAGTTTCAGCCTGCCCGATCATTCGACGCAAGTTCAAACCGAGGGCGAAGTGGTTCGCCTGGAAGGGGATCCGTACGGTTTGAGCCACCGGCGCTTGGCGGGAGCAACCTTTCGCCGGCTGGGCTATCGGGAACAAGAAGCAATTATCAAGTTTGTGCTGCGTAAGCAGTCAGAAATGATTCGCAGGGGGCAGGTGTAAGGGAGAAACCCCTAACCTGGCTGAGCCAGAACCAAGAAGGCCAACCACAGATTGCACAGATTTCTCAGACTATTCTTGGTTTTTGATCTGTGCCCTCCGTGAAATCTGTGGTTCATCTTCTTGCTTCGTGTACAAGAATTTAACTATGCCTAACCTTTTGTGATTGGAGGAGGTGGAAATGACCGCAAAAAACGTTCCAATGGCTAGTCTGTACCTCATCACAGCACTCTCGATCTCGTTGGCGGCTATTGCCATGCTTTCTGGCGTATCGCCTGTCTCTGCAATCATCCGTTCGGCGATAGCCTTCGTGTTGTTTTCGCTGCTGGGCTGGGTGAGCTTCTTTGCCTTGCGCACCTCAGAAGAGACGGGCAGTATTGACACGGAATCGGAAGCGGCCAACATGGGGACACGCGTGGATGTTTCCGTCGGCACTGCAGATGACGAGCTCATGGCTTCGTTGGGACAATCGGAAGCTGACGCGCAGGATCAGGTGTGATCACTATTCTCAAGAACAGGTTGTTAGATGGGCAAAGAAAACGGACTGTGGCGTCGCTACCTCGACGAGGGGGATAGTGACGCACGCCAACAATTGATTCTCATGTACCTGCCACTGGTACGCTATGTCCTTGGCCGGATGTCAGTCTATTTGCCTTCCAGCCTGGAGCGCGACGATCTGGTGAGTCACGGTATCGTTGGACTCATTCAAGCGGTTGACCATTTTGACACGGGCCGCGGCGTAAAATTCAAGACGTATGCAACTATCCGCATCCGTGGCCATATCTTGGATGTGTTGCGTGCAATGGATCTGTTGCCGAGGGGGATGCGAGAGAGGGCCAGTCGAATCGGAAAGACTTTGACGAAGCTGACCAAAGAGCTGGGGCGGTCTCCTACCGATCGTGAGGTTGCCGACAAGCTGAACATCTCCGTGCAGGAGCTGCGAAAATCGTTGCGCGATGCCAGTGTGACGTTTGTCTCGCTGGATGCTCCGGTGAACGGCGGGTACAGCCAGGACGACGCGCTCCTGGTCGAAGAGGTAATCTCCAAAGCGACGATTCCCCTCCCTGCTGAACAGCTCGATAGAAACGAAATACGTCGTGGTTTGGCCGAAGCACTGAGCAAACTGTCGGAGCGGGAACAATTACTAACCTCACTGTACTATTTTGAGCAGTTGACAATGAAGGAAGTTGGTGCTGTGCTTGAGATTTCGGAATCGCGCGTCTGCCAGATTCACAGCAAGGTGCTGCTGACCTTGCGAGGATGCTTGCAGCAATATGCTACAGACGCCGACTCCAATCTCGTGAGAGAAACGCGCCCTCTGATACCGGCGACAGGAGGCAGGCGTGTCCAGTACGCTTCTACTGCTGGCTGAGGCCGCATTATTCCTGCTCTGCCTGTTTGCGTATCTACGTGTGCGCCAGGGCTTGCAAGAGATTAGGCACGAACGGGTTGTCTGGGAAGACATTGAGAAAGGGCTGGCCGAGGTCTCTTATTTGCTGGATCATCTGAAACAAACGTCCGCTTTTCTGGCCCAAGACGAAGTGGAGGAACGGTTGACACACCTGGAAGCGCTCTTACAGGGGGAAGAGCCCCTTGAACTGGCATTCGTCCTGCCCCATGAAGCAGAGCAGGAAGCCCAGGTCTCCCACTCTGTCCTTATCGGTGAGCCAGGGGACGATGTTGTTGATTTGGACGTTCCCTCTGAGGAGAAGCATCTTCAAGCCGTGGTCGCCCAACAGACAATCTACTCTCCCGAGATTCTAATCGCGTTTCCGAATACGCGGAAATATGAAACGGTATTGCAACTTCACGAGTCGGGCTGGGATTCTGCGGACATTGCCAAACATATTCGCCTGGGACAAGAGGAAGTACAATTGATACTGAGCTTCTGGCAGAGAGGACGCGGTAACTGACCATTGGACGAAAGTGAGAAATGGGTGTATCATATTACGAACCCGATTTTCAGCCCGTTCAATGCAATTCATACCCGTCGGAGGCAAAACACTATGCAGAAACTCAAGATTATTGCAGCCCTTTTGGTTGTTGGAATGCTCCTTTTGCTGATCGCAACAGCCGTTGCCGCAAACGGCGTGCCGGTCACATTGTACCTGACCTGGTTGCCGGGAGTCACGAACTGGGAAAACGCCCAGTCGGCTTCCGGATCGGCCATTGTCAGCGTTAGCCTGGGAGAACTGAAGTTGGAAGCGGAATCGCTCCCCCACCTGACCAACGGCCAATACGAAGTCTGGCTGGTGACCGAAGACATGCAGCAAATGGCCAGCATGGGACGTTTCAACAGCGACATGGTGGGGCACGCCCGTTTCGAGAGCGTGCGCGAAGATTTGCCCTCGCGCGAGTACCGCTTCTTGCTGGTGAGCGTGGAGCCGGATCCCGATACGAGCGAAGCCAGCTCCGGGAAGTGGGCCATCGGTGGCGTGTTTCCGGACACATCTTTGCTGGTGGTGACCGCCACGCCGGCCGGCACCGGGAGTGCGACCGGTGCAGCAACGCCGGCGGAGAACGCCACGCCGGTCACACCGACTCCCCCGCCGCCGCAAGCCTTGCCCGTAACCGGAGGAGAGCCGGCCGCCGGCCTGTCGGGCGGCATCCTCGCCCTGGCGGCCCTGCTGATGGGGGGCGGAATTATCTGGAGAAAAAGGAGACATTTTCTATGATCCGTGGAATCTATTCGGCAGCTTCTGGCATGGTGACCGGTCTTTTGCGCCAGGAGACGATCAGCCACAACCTCAGCAACATGGAAACCGTCGGCTATAAGCAACGGGTGGCCATCGTGCGCGACTTTCCGTCTCTGTTGCTGGCCCGACTTTCCGGCGGCGGCTCGGCTGCCGGGCCGGGCGGGCCGAATGTCGGCGCGCTGGGCACCGGTGTGGGCGTCGAGGAGGTCGTAACCGACTGGTCGGTGGGACCGTTGCAACAGACAGACCACCTGATGGATTTGGCGCTGGGCGGCGATGGCTTCTTTCGTGTGCAGACGCCGGACGGGGTGCGCTACACGCGGGATGGCCGCTTCCGCCGCGATTCGTCGTCGCGCATCGTCAGCTCGGACGGCTACCCCCTCCTCGGTGCCGGTGGGCCGATTACGCTGCCGGATGGCGATCCCGTCATCGCCGAGGACGGCACGATAACTGTGGGGGACACAGTTGTGGGCAAGATTGATGTGGTCTCTTTTGCGCAGCCCGATCTTCTGGAGCGGATTGGAGAGAATTTGTTTTCTGCTCCCGCTGGTGTGCAAAGTGCGCCGGCGCCGACACGCGTCATGCAAGGGTATTTGGAAAAATCGAACGTTGATCCCACGACGGCAATGTTGGAAATGATGAACGTCGCCCGCGCCTACGAAGCCAGCCAACGCATGGTGCAAACGCAGAATAGTGTCCTGCAAAAGGCAGTCACGGAAGTAGGCCGGGTGTAAAATTGCGACGTAGCGAAAGGAGGGTTGTATGTCTGGATCAGCAGCACTGATGCAAGTAGCCGCTTCGGGAATGCTGGCGGAACAATTCCACATGGAATTGCTCAGCGAGAACATCGCCAACATCAACACGAAGGGTTTCAAACGCACGCGGGTGACCTTTCAAGAGGTCATGCAGGCCCTGCCGCCATCCCCCACGGGGACGCCACAGGACGAATTGGGCCGATTTGGCGGCGTGATACCGGCCGGCACACAGCGACTGTTTACGCAAGGCGCACTGCAATCGTCGTCCAACCCGTGGGACCTGGCGATAGATGGGAACGGCTTATTTGCGGTCTCCCTCTCGGACGGCAGCACGGCCTACACGCGGGATGGCTCCTTCCAGCTCGATGCCGAAGGTCAACTGGTGACGGCTGATGGACATCTGCTGCAACCTCCCATCGTCGTGCCTGACGGGACCGAGACAATCCACGTAAACCCAGACGGCGCGGTGATGATCCAGCGTGCGGGCAGTGCCGAGACCGAGCAAATCGGTACGATTACCTTGACCCGTTTTGCCAACCCCGCAGGCCTAGAGGACATCGGGCACAATTTATACCAGCCCACAGATGCTTCCGGAACGCCAACAGAGGGCCAGGCCGGCGCAGACGGCTTTGGGGAAATTGTGGGGCAGGCTCGCGAGGAATCGAACGTTAATTTGAGTGAAGAGATGACGGAAATGATTGTTGCACAGCGCGCTTACTCGTTGGCAATGCGGGCTGTGCAAACATCAGATCAGATGCTGGCTCTGGCGAATGAGCTTCGACCATAGATTGCCAATGTCTTTGCGATTTGGAGATGAACGCCGAATCCAAACTGTTTCTGGAGCTGCCAAGCACCGCTTTGTCGAATGCTACACTATTTTGGCAAGGGGAATATTGATCCCTAAAGTTTCCCTTTTTTCTGCCGATATATGTAGTGTAGGTGTAGCTCCAGGGCCAGAGACATTTTTTGTAAGGCGAAAGTAAGGGGACATGGTCAAAGAAATCAGCGAAATCAGCGCCCATGAAGTTGCCAGAGCCTATTCCCAGCGAATGGACTCGCAAGAGGTTCAGCAGACGAGAGCTGCCCCTTCTGCGGTGTCTCGGCCACAACACGATCAGTTGACCATCTCCGAGCGTGCCCGAGAACTATACATGGTACGTGAAGCCATGAAAGATGTTCCCGATGTACGGCAAGAGGTGGTACAGTCCCTGCACGACCAGATTCAAGCTGGGACCTACAAGATTCCCCAAGAAAAACTGATCGAACGGCTACTCACCTTGCTGGGAGCGTAATAGCAAGGCAGAAAACATGGAGTTACAACTAGATATTCAAGATGTCTCTGGGTGCGATGTACCGGACTTGTCTGTTGGGAGAGATGAGATTGAACAGCTACTCGACAGGGAAGTAGCCGTCCTCCGTGAGCTTGTGGATGCTTCCATGGCCGAACGAGCGGCTTTGATGGCCAACGATGTCGAACAGTTAGTGGACATTAGCCGGCAGAAAGAAAAGTTGGCCAAACAAATGGAATCGTTAGAGTACCGTCGCTGCAAATGGACGGAGCGTGAAAAAGAATCGGGTGGCGACTATGACAAAGCATCACCCGATTCCTGGCTGCAACGCGCACCGCGGGAGAGAAAGATGCGCTTGGCCGCAGCTCGCGCCGAAATGGCCCATCTCGTCCGCCAGCTCATGGAGATCAAGGAAGGCAACCGCCTGCTGTTGGAAACATCGCTGGAGCAAGTGCAGGTTACTGTTCGCTTTCTCTTGGATGTAACGGAATCTTCTCATGGCTATGCACATAACGGATTACCGGAGAACAAAAAACCCTACACCTACACCCTGGTTAATTGCCAGGTGTGAAATCGTGTCCACCGGTGTGGTTTTCAAAAGGCCTGGCTATCAGACGGGCGCTGAAAACCTAGCTGTGGCACTTGTGTAGAGGAAGCGCGCTTATGCCTTCAACTTTTTCTGGCATTAACATTGCCTTGCGTGCCGTTTTGACGAACCAACGGGCAATGGATGTGATCAGTCACAATGTGGCGAATGTAAACACCCCGGGCTACACACGCCAGGAAGCGGTGTTAGTCACCAGTGAACCCTGGACGGAGCCGGGTCTCGTGCATGGGAGTAACCCGGGTCAGGTCGGAACGGGCGTGCAAATCAGTCAGATACGACGCTATGCAACCAGCTTTTTCGACCAACGTATCCGCGGTGAAAGTCAGGCGTTGGGACGCTGGCAGATCACGCGCGACGCACTCGATCAAATATCCGTCATGTTCACCGAGCCTTCGGAGACGGGGGTGGCTGCGGCGCTAGACCAGTTCTGGTCTTCGTGGCAAGACTTGGCCAGCAACCCCGAAAGCATGGCCGCGCGAGAAACCGTGATCCAGGATTCAACAAACCTGACCACCTTGTTCAACACGTTCTATTCGCAACTGGCAAATCAGCAAAAGGACACAGACCACCGACTCGATGGCTACGCACAAAAAGTGAACGAAATTGCGTCTGAATTGGCCCGCCTGAACACCACGATTGCCAAGGTCGAATCCATTGGCGACCAACCGAACGATTTGCTGGACAGGCGAGACGTTGTGCTGGATCGTTTGGCAGAAATTGCGGACATCCAGTATGCCATCGGAGAGAACGACGCGACCACCGTAGCTATTGGTGGACACTCGCTGGTCATGGGAAGCCAAAGCGTTGCGTTGCAAGTCAGCCCGGATCCGGCCAACAGCAATTTGCGCAAGCTCACCTGGGCGGATGATGGCTCGCAGGCCGCCATCTCCGACGGTGAAATGGCCGGCGTGATCCACGTGCGTGATTCGGTTATACCCGACTTGCAAAGCAAACTGGACGCGCTGGCACAGTCCCTGATTTCATCGGTGAATACGTTGCACAATGCCGGCTATGCCCTGGATGGAACGACCACCGGCCTCGATTTTCTGCAAGGGACGGGAGCCAGGGATATCGCCGTCGCTTTCGACGATCCGGCTCTGGTTGGCGCCGCCGTGAATGCTTCTTCAATTGGGGACGGCAATAAGGCCTTGGCTATCTCTGCCCTGCACGAACAAGCCATTGTCGGTGGCCAGGCAACGGCCGCCGATTCGTTCCGCACCTTGATCACATCGCTGGGGCTGGATGCGCAACATGCCCAGACGATGGTACAGAATCGCTCTCTCCTTGTTGATCATCTTAAGCAGAGCAAAGAATCACAATCGGGCGTTTCTCTGGACGAAGAAGCAGTCAACCTGATTCGCTTCCAGCGCGGGTTCCAGGCTGCAGCCAGAGCCATGAATGCAGTTGACGAGATGTTGAATCAAATCGTAAATACCCTTGGTGTGGTAGGACGATAACCTACCGGTATGAGGAGTAGATCGCCATGCGCATCACCACCAAAATGATGCTGTCGGACGCAACGAGCCAGCTCAACAAGAATCTGGAACGGCTGAAAAGGTTGCAAACAGAGGCTGCCTCGGGAAAGAAATTGCAGCGGATTAGTGACGACCCCTTTGCCACGGAGCAGGCCCTTAGCTTCCGTTCGGCAATTAAGCTTAACCAAGGCAATCTGCGCAATATTGATCTGAGCAAGAACTGGATGGAGTCTACGGATGCTGCCCTCAGCCAGCTATCCGATCTGGTGGCTAACGCCAATACCATCGCCCAGCAGGGTGCCAATGACACCATCTCCGATAGCGAGCGGGAAGGCCTGGCGCAAACGACCGACCAACTCATCAACCAGGCGCTGGAACTGGCCAACTCCCGACACAAGGGGCAATACATTTTCGGCGGTTTCCAAACGGACAAAGCTCCATTCACCCTGAACGCCGGCCCGCCACCATCGGTCACCTACCAAGGGGATAGCGGGGAAATCCAGCGTCAGGTAGCGCCCGGGTATCAGATGACAGTCAATGTGACCGGTGGTGGACCATTTCCGGAGGTGTTTCAGACGCTCTCCAATTTGGTCACCGAACTCCGTGACACTACGCCGGGTGCCGGGCAGCGCATTTCTGGCCGGCTGACGGAAATCGAAAACGCCTCGAACAGTGTATCGGCCAGCCGCGCCTCGGTTGGCGCCAAGCTGTCCCGATTGGACGCCACCCAGAGCCGCCTGGATCAGGTGCAAGTGGGCCTGGAAAGCTTACTCTCGAAAAACGAAGACACGGATATGGCAGAAACGATCATGAAGCTATCCCAACAAGAGGTGGCTTATCGTACAGCTCTGCAGGTCAACGGACGCATCCTTCAGCCATCGCTGCTCGATTTTCTGACCTGATGATGGTGATCTACGGCGTCTCTTTCTAAGGAGCAGCATTCTATGCAAATGAATACACAGGGTATAGCACAAGATTCCGGAGTTGGGCCCTACGTTTTCGGGGCGGCCCATGAGAACGACATCATCGTACCGGAAGAAGCGATTATCACCTTTCCCGAAGGTCTGGTGGGGTGCGCGTCGTGGCGTCAATTTGTCCTTATGGCGACGAATGTATCCGGGCCGTTTAAGCTGTTGCAGTCGTTGGACGATCCACAAGTCTCGTTTATCGTGGCAGATCCCTGTCTTCTGCTCGCCGATTATTCTTTCACATTGTCCGACGTAGATGCTCGTACGATTGAATTGGATGATCCGGCAAAGGCGATGGTTCTCTGTATCTTGATGGTCAAACAAAATCCTGCCCTCTCGATAACGGCAAACCTTTTGGGTCCGCTTGTCATCAATGTATCCAGCCGTTTGGGAACGCAACTGGTTTTGGCCGATTCAGGGTATTCGGCACAATTTCCGATAATGGGGCCGGATAACGGAAACGGCCAATGAGGGACTTGCAGACCTGGAAGGATAAAACAGGATGTTGATTCTATCCCGAAAAGAGGATGAGAGCATTCGCATCCAACGGAACATCGTGGTCACCGTGTTGGGCATTGAAGGCGATCGCGTAAAACTGGGGATCAATGCCCCCCGCGACGTACTTATCCTGCGCCAGGAATTATGCGACGAGGTGAAGGCCGGCAATATAGAAGCTGCCATTTCGCCCAGCCAGCAAATTGAGCAAATCCTGCCTTCGCTGCAAGAATGGCTGGCGGAAAGAAAACATTCGTGATCGGGCACCCCCTGGCCAGAGAAGTGACTCTATGAGCCGGGTTGTGGCCATGATCGAATTGCCGAACTGAGTATTAAGACAGGCAGAAGCGGACACACCATGTCTGTTCTGTTTCTTTTCCTTGACGGGGTTGGCTTGGGTCATGATGATCCAGCCACCAACCCTTTTTCTCGTGCGGCCCTGCCCCACCTTCGCGACCTCTTGGGAGGGCGGGGCCTCTTTCTGGAAACGGGTGCCGTTCACGAAAGAAAGGCGACCCTGATACCTACGGATGCAACCCTCGGCGTTGAAGGCCTTCCCCAAAGTGCCACCGGACAGGCCGCTCTGCTCACCGGAGTCAATGTAGCCGAGCGGCTCGGTCACCATGCCGGCCCGTGGCCCGCCGAAACCTTGCGCGCGTGGCTTCGTGCCGACAACCTCTTCCTGCAGGTGATCAAACGTGGTGGCGTGCCTTACTTTGCGAATGCCTACCCCCGCCAATACTTCGAGGCCCTGGGAACCGGCCGCCGGCGCATGTCGGCGATTCCCTACGCGGCCCAGGCCAGCGGGCTGAAATTGCTGGGCCACGAAGCGTTGCGGGCCGGCGAGGCCTTCTCTGTCGACTTCACCGGCCAAGCCTGGCGTGAGCAACTGGGCTATGCCGATGTCCCGGTCCTTTCACCCGCACAAGCGGGGACGCAAATGGCCCGCCTGGCCCAACGGTACACCTTGACCCTTTACGACTTCTGGATACCCGACTACATCGGTCATGACCGGAAGATGGACGAGGCTACTCGCTTGTTGGAATCGTTCGACCAATTTCTGGGCGGCATCCTCCGGGTTTGGGACGACGAGCGAGACCTGCTGGTCATAACCAGCGACCACGGCAACATCGAAGACCTGGGCCGCAAAACCCACACATACAACCCGGTACCTACGCTTCTTGTTGGTGCGGGCCATCGTCAGGTGGCGGCCAAAATCCGTGACCTGACCGACATCGCTCCCGCCTTGATAGAAACCCTGCATTTCTCTGCCACTCCCCTCCATACTTAACCCAACCACCAAGACGCGAAGCATACGAAGTGGGGCAAGCGAGAAAGCCTACTCGTCAGGCCCATCCGATGTTCCAGCCTGGACACTGGCGTTTTTTACTTTTGCCACGGATGGTCACGGAAAATCAGAAAGAATAGATGAAAATCCGTGGAAATCCGTGCAATCTGTGGCTGAAAATGCCGTGTTATACGGTCAACCTAGTTGTTCTTTGTGTCTTCGTGGTTCATTTGAGAGAATTGCCGCGCAAAAATATGACGGACACCCAATAACCGTGGCCAGTTTGACAACCTGGAGAATCGGTGATACTATGATATGTAGAATTTTCTCGTGCCCTTTTTGGAGAGGCAAAGTATGACCAACAGAAATGTTTGGATTATCAGTCTGGTAGTCGGGTTAGCCAGTGGGGGTGAATTATACTACTGGGTCACGCAAGAAGATCCCTCTGTACCCTATCGCTTACCCGTCTTCTTCTTTCTCTTGTTTCTGATGTGTGCATCATTAGGAACAACGGCTGCCCACTACCTCGCCATTCGCTTCGGCGACGACGCGGACTCGATTCGATCCATCCGGCAAGGCCTTGGTTTTGGGTTTTTTGTTTCCCTATGCGCGTGGTTACAGATGGTGCGGTTGTTGAGCATGATTGTTGTCGTGGTCATCGCCAGCGCGTTGATCGCCGCCGAATTGATTTGGGAGGGCTGGCGCTCTTCTGGACGGGAGCACACGAAGCATCCTTCCGAGGACCAGAGTGGTGTTGTGCCCGGATCGGCCTGATTTTAGAAGTAGCAGGTAGAAGTTGAACTTCTCTGAGAAGTTCAACTTCTATTCCGACCTGTAACCACTACCAAAAAATCAACGCAATGGCGCAGAGGCGCAGAGGCGCAAGGATGGTTTTTGTTGTTCTTCGCGTCCTTGCGTTAAAAAATTCTGTACCATGCGGAGCATCATCAGTCAACATTGTAACCACTACCCTTTTCCGTTTAACATGGCGGACGGCGGCGCATGGATGACGGGGCCGTCTGACGACTGACATCTGGCGACTGGCTACTATTTTCAAAGCAGCTACCACGGCTCTTTCCTCGTCGCTAACTTTTCGGCGTATTCTGGTGTTTCCACCCCTTCTACGGTCATGATGAGGGCATCTTCCCGATTGTCCTGGTAGTAACGCTTGCGCCGGCCTACCACGACAAAGTCCAGCTCTGCGTACAACTGTTGCGCGGCAATGTTCGATACGCGCACTTCCAACGTGACCAGGTGTGCGCCAAGACGAATGGCCTCATCCAACATGTGCAACATCAGCTTTCTGGCGAAGCCGCGACGGCGATAGGAAGGGTGTATGGCGATCGTACTGATGTGGGCTTCGTCACCCATGAGCCAGAATCCGCCGTATCCTGCCAGAGGTAATGCCAGCTCTTGGGGTTCAGATCGCCGGAGCCATGTCGCAGGCTTCCGCTGTGCTTTTTTCGCTCCTTGCTCCCAAATGCGCACCACATAGTAATGCGCCATGGAATTGTGCAGCAACTCGTAGCGGTAGGCACTGGCCGGCCATGCCGAGGGGAACGAGGCTCGTTCAATGTCCATGATGCCGTCCACATCCGCGAGTGTCATTTGCTCAATGGCAACCGCCTGATCGTCCACGTTATTTCTGGCGCAACTGAATGTAGATGGGAGATAGCGTGGCCAGCTTATCGGTATCACCCCTCTTCCAGCGATCCCAGGCAAGCTCAGCCAGATAGCCGGCTCGGCGAAGGGAGGCAGCCGGGCGAGCGATAACCGCTCTTCCTCTGGCTCCCTTCTGCAACGCTTCAATTGTAGGCTGGTCCAATTCTCCGCAAAACAGGGTCCGTTCCCGAACCTGCTGGGCCAGGTGTGCCGGCACGGCAAGCTGGAAATCGCTCGTTTGCCGCCACTGGCCGATGACTTGGTGAAACGTGGCAAAGCACAAACGGCCTCGCCCGGCCTGGATCATCGGGCAGATGGGCAAAGGCTGATCAAAATGCGGGTAGGCCAAAATGCTCAGTGTGGGGATGGCCACGATGGGGATATCCAGCGCCGCGGCGAGACCCTTTGTCGCGCTGAGTCCGATGCGCAGCCCCGTAAACGAGCCCGGACCGCGAGCCACCCCTAGTGCCCGGATGTCCGTCCGCCCGGCACCCGCCTGGTCCAGCAAGCGAATCAGGTTGGGCATCAATTCTACGGTATGGTGGCGACCGGCCCACCACGACTTTTCGGCCAGCACCATCAGGCCGTCGTAGAGGGCGAGGCTAAGAAGTTGTGTGGCCGTATCAATTGCCAGCAGCATGGCTACGTTGTCTATCCTCCAAAGGCGTCGCGCCGAAAACTGGTCAACAGGGCGATGTAGCGGGGGCCTTTTGCCTGCATCAGAATGCCCCGTTTCGTGGCGCTGAGATGCCGCAACGTGATCCACAAGCGCCGTTCGGGCATGACGCGTGGCGCCTGGTCTGCCCACTCTACCACCGAGAGACCATCGCTTTCCAAATAGTCTAGCAAACCCAGATCCCATATTTCCTGATCGCTGCCCAGGCGATAGAGATCAATATGGTAAAGTGGAATACGCCCTTCCCTGTATTCGTTGATCAGCGTAAAGGTCGGGCTGGTTATTGCTGTTTGTATATCGAGACCTTGACCAATCCCCTGCGTTAGCAACGTCTTTCCGGATCCGAGGGGGCCTTCCAAACAAAACACGTCGCCGGGCTGGGCAAACTGCCCCAACCGAAAACCAAACCGGCGGGTCTGCGCAACACTGTGGCTGAAAAAGTCAATCGTCGGGCCAGTCATCACCGGCGACATGGTCAGGCCTCCTCTGAATCTATGGTACTTGTTCGGTGTCTTCTCAGCCACCAAGTGCCACTACTGCTGCGTGAACGTTTTCCCGCCTCGCGGTCATAATCATCTGGTCTGGCGGGCCGCATCGAGCAGTGTTGATTCAAACAGTTTGTCTTTGGCCACGTTGCCCGAGAAGAACCCGCGTTTCTGAGCCCAATTCTGGAAGTCCATGGTCCCGGCCATGTTTACGTGTGCATCGGAATAGATGGCTGGCCAGCAGACACGTTGGAGCACCTGAACATCTTGTCCGGTCCGCGCTGACAGAATCTCCAAGTTGCGGGCTGTCTTCCCCTCGTTGAACTGTGCAATTCCCTGCAGATAGGCTGCCAGGAACCGCTGTCCCAGCCCGGGGTCTTTCTCCAGCAAGTTCGGGCCGAATACGATAAACGCATACTGAAGATCGGGGGCTATATCTTCAAATGCGGCCAGGCGGTGAGCTAGCCCGGCATCTTCCATGCGCGTGGGAATCGGCTCGTTGCCAATGGATGCATCAATCGAGCCTTGCTTGTACGCCCCGAAAGTCGCCGGAATGGGCAGCTTGACGATCTCTACATCCTCAAGCCCGAGGTTCGCAGAGGCCAGTGTACGATCCAGCAAATAGCCGAAAAGGGTGGGCACAGCAGATGTGGCGATTTTATATCCCCTCAATTCTGCAACTGTGTCCAGCTCACCGGAGTCGTAGAGCGCTTGCCGGGCGACAATGCCCATGGAAGAGCAATCTGCTTTTTCCAAATGACCTTTGCCAGCCATGGCCTTGATCGGGATGCCCGCTGCCACCGCATTCAGAAAGCCGATCCCCACGCCGCCGGCACCGACATCAATATTGCCACCGGCAAGGAGGGGAATGTATTCCTCGGTAGTCCCCATCTTCACCCACTCAACCTCTATGTTTTGCTTGGCAAAGAAGCCCTCTTCCTCCGCGATGTAGAGCGGCCCCCAGGTCAGGTAGGGTAGCGAAGAGACTTTTACATGCGACATCGGGACGGGCGTGGGGGGCGTCTTGGCTCCTGGGGCACAACCAACCGCCAGCAAGAGAAGGGCAACGAGAAAACAGGTTATGACTAGTGAACGCTTCATTGAGTTTCTCCTCGAATAATCAATTGCGGGTCATCAGTTTTCTTGTGATAGCAACGCGGTCAAAACGTCTGCGAAGATGCGATAAATCGCCGGCCCAAAGAGAACCATACGCACCAACTCAATCTGCGGATGGGTGCGCAGATACTCGCGGATTGTGGAGAGGGCAATGTGGGCCGCTTCCTCCTTGGGATATCCGTACACGCCGGTGCTGATGGCCGGGAAGGCAATACTACGCAGTCCGTGCTGTGTGGCGAGCTCCAGGCTGTGCCGGAATGCGCTGGCGAGGAGTTCCGCTTCCCCCCGGGTTCCGCCGCGATAGACGGGGCCTACCGCGTGGATGACGTAGCGGGCCGCCAGACGCCCCCCACCGGTAATGCGCGCTTCGCCGGTGGGGCAGCCTCCCACCTTGCAACATTCCTCCAACAGAGCGGGGCCGGCCGCACGGTGGATCGCTCCGTCCACGCCACCACCACCCAACAGTGATGAGTTTGCCGCGTTGACGATGACATCCACGTCCTGCTGTGTGATGTCGCCTTCCACCAGTTCCAATTGTGATGAGCCAATACGCACGTTCATGGGAGAGTACCTTGTCGCAACCATAATGATAGCAACAAGTATACTCTAATTCTCGGTCTCTTGCAAACCGGCGAATCACAGGGGGGCGTCATTTTTTGCGTTTGGGGGAAATATGCGTGCCTACCCGCCGAGAGTTCTGCTGTCGCCACACTCTCGGCGTTGTCGACCAGCCAACCACATCGCCGTGGGGCTGCGTTTCAATTTGGGGGTGAGAATCGTTTTAACGCAAAGACGCAAAGGCGCTGAGACG